>NZ_JBFADM010000074.1:0-37519 GCF_040641355.1 Streptomyces sp. NPDC020996 | reverse complement strand
CGTCGTCCCGGTCGACGGTCAGGTCATCGGCGAAGTGCCGGTCGCCAGTGGCGTCGGGCACGTACTTCACAGTGACAACGATCCTCAAGCTCACGACGATCTCTCCGTTCGGGTGTCCGCAGGGCCTCACTGGCCGCTGCGCCGCAGGCGTACGCGGTACGAGTAGTGCTCGGGCAGGAAGTGACTGATGGACAGTTCGACGAGCTGTCCGGCGACCGTGTGGTAGACGCGGTCGATGCGCAGCAAGGGGCGGCCCGGTGCGCAGCCGAGGTGCCCGGCGATCTCCGGGGTGGCCTCGGCGACGGTGATGCTCTGCTCGGCCTCGGCGATCGGCTCGGGCAGCCGCTGGTCGAGCAGGCCGATGACGGTGACGGCGTGCGGCGTGCCCGGCAGCGTCAGCTCCGGCACCGACTCCAGCAGCCGGCCGACGGAAGGCGGCAGCCACACGGAGGTGTGGCAGAAGGCGACGTCGTCGTGCAGCCGGAGGAAGGCCAGGCTGTGCACCCGGTCGGTGCGCAGGCCGAGCCGGCCCGCCGCGTCCACGTCCACCCGCCGGTGCAGGGGCGTGACGACGTCCATACGGGTGTCGATGGACAGGCCCATCAGGTCGTCCACCGAGCCGAACTGGCGCAGGTACTGCTCCTCGCGCGGGGTGGCGAAGGTACCCCGCCCGGGCACCCGGTACACCAGGCCCTCCGCCACGAGGTCCTGGAACGCCCGGCGTACGGTCTGCCGGCTCACCCCGTGCGTGCGTGCCAGCTCGGCCTCGGTGGGCAGCCGGACGCCGTCGGGGTAGTCGTGGCGCAGGATCGCCGCCCGCAAGGTGCGCGCGAGCCGGAAGTAGGTGCTCTCCCGCTGCGGCTGCTCAGCCATCCAGACCACCCCTGGCCACCGGCTGCGAGGCGATCACGTCGCGCTGGATCCCGTTCGCGTCGCGCACCGTCCGCACGACGGGCCGTTCGCCGTCGGAGCGGATGTCCAGCACGCTCATCGCACACAACTCCCTTTCCACGCGGGTCAGATGACAGCGTCGGCGCGCAGCGCCTCGATGTCGTCGCGGGTACGGCCGAGTTCGGTGAGGATCGCGTCGGTGTGCTCGCCCACGTCCGGGACGGGGTCCATGCGCGCGGGCAGCCCGGCGAGGTCGGCCGGCGGCAGCAACGCCTGTACCGTGGCGCCGGGCACGGCCACATCCTGCCAGCGGCCGCGGGCCGCCAGCACCGGGTGGTCGAGGAAGGCGGCGACGTCGTTGACCCCGGCGCAGGCGATGCCGATCTCCTCCAGGACCGCGAGGATCTCTCCGGCGTTCGAGCGGGCGAAGCGCTCGGCGACGATCGCGTTGATTTCGTCGCGGTGTGCCACGCGGTCGGAGCCGGTGGCGAAGCGCGGGTCGTCCGTCAGGGCGGGCCGCCCGAGGAACTCCGCGCACAGGGCGGCCCATTCGCGCTCGTTCTGGATGGACAGCAGCACCTGTCCGCCGTCGGCGGCGGTGAACGCGCCGTACGGGGCGATGGTGGGGTGCTGGGTGCCGAGGCGGGCGGGCTGGCCGCCGCCGTAGCGCGTGTAGTAGGCGGGCTGGCCCATCCACTCGGCCAGCGCCTCGAACAGGGACACCTCCACGGGGTGCGCCCGCCCGGTGGTGGCCCGCGTGTACAGCGCGGTGAGGATGCCGGTGTAGGCGTACATCCCGGCGGCGATGTCCGCGACGGAGATCCCGACCCGTGCCGTCTCCTCGGCGGTTCCGGTCAGCGACACCAGGCCGGTCTGGCACTGCACCAGCAGGTCGTACGACTTGCGGTCGGCCCACGGTCCCGACGTGCCGTAGCCGGAGATCGTGCACGGGATCAGCCGCGGCCGGCGCTCGGCGAGCGATTCGGCGCCGAGTCCCAGCCGGCCGGCGGCACCCGGCGCGAGGTTCTGCACCAGCACGTCGGCGCCGTCCAGGAGTTGGTGCAGGATGTCCAGGCCGCGCGGGTCCTTCAGGTTCAGCGTGAGGGATTCCTTGGAGCGGTTGAGCCACACGAAGTAACTGGAGTGGCCGTGCACGGTCGTGTCGTAGCGGCGGGCGAAGTCGCCCTCGCCCGGCCGTTCCACCTTGATCACCCGGGCGCCGAGGTCGGCGAGCTGCCGGGTGGCGTACGGGGCGGCCACCGCCTGCTCCAGGCTGACCACGGTGATACCCGACAGGGGAAGTTGCTGCACGCACAGATTTGTACGGCCAAATACGCGAGCGTGTCAACGGGTCCTGTGCCGCTGTGACCAGCGTCCCTTCGCCGTGCCCGCGCCGCCCGCTCGTACGGACCCCGCGCAATGCCGGTGCTTTGTACGCAACAATGGCACCGCAACTGCCGCCCGGTCCCGCACGTCCGCTCCGGTCCCGCACGCCCGCTCCGGTCCCTGCGCCCCGCGGAGCCCCGTCGCCCGGTCGGGAAACGTCACCCGGCGTCAGGGCCGGGCCGTGGCCGCAGGCACGGTGCCGGCCTGCGGGGACGCGGCCACGATCCGCCCGGCGGACCGGGTTCGCCGGTCGAGGAAGGCGGCGAGGACGGACAACAACAGCGCCGCGCCGGACAGGAGGGCGCCGACCCAGTCGGGGGCGGTGTAGCCGAGGCCGGCCGCGATGACGACGCCGCCCAGCCAGGCGGCCAGCGCGTTGCCGAGGTTGAAGGCCCCGATGTTGGCGGCGGAGGCCAGCGTCGGAGCGGCCGCGGCCTGGTCGAGCACCCATTTCTGCAGCGGGGGCACGGTGGCGAAGCCCAGGGCGCCGATCAGCGTCAGGGTGAGTGCGGCGAGCACCTTGTCGTGGGCGGTCACCGTGAACAGCAGCAGCGTCAGCGACAGCGCGCCGAGTGCGGTGAACAGCATGGGCATCAGGGCGCGGTCGGCGAAACGGCCGCCCAGCAGGTTGCCCAGGAACATGCCGACGCCGAACAGCACCAGCAGCCAGGTGACCGCGCCGGCCGAATAACCGGCGACCTCGGTCATCATCGGCGTGATGTAGGTGATCGCGGCGAAGACACCGCCGTAGCCGAGGACCGTCATCGCCATCGCGAGCCAGACCTGGACGTTGCGGAAGGCCACGAACTCGCCCCGCAGACGGGCTCCCTCCGGCCGTCCCGTCTCCGGGACCAGCCTGGCCACGCCGAGGAACCCGACGACGCCGAGCGCGGCGACCACGGTGAAGGTCACCCGCCAGCCGGCGGCCTGGCCGAGGTACGTGCCCAGCGGCACGCCGACGACGTTCGCCACGGTCAGGCCGGTGAACATCAGGGAGATCGCCGACGCCTTCTTCTCCGGAGCCACCAGGCCCGCGGCGACCACGGAGCCGATGCCGAAGAACGCGCCGTGCGCGAGCGAGGCGATCACCCGGCCGGCCAGCATGACGCCGAACGCCGGAGCGAAGGCGGAGAGGGCGTTGCCCACGACGAACACGCCCATGAGGAACATGAGCATCTTCTTGCGGGACACCCTGGTGCCCAGAACGGTCAGCAGGGGAGCGCCGAACACGACGCCGAGGGCGTAGCCCGAGACGAGCCAGCCGGCGGTCGGGATGGAGACGCCGAAGTCGTCCGCGACCTCGGGCAGCACGCCCATGATCACGAACTCGGTGGTGCCGATCCCGAAGGCCCCGATGGCCAGGGCCAGGAGGGCGAGAGGCATGGGGATGAACCTTCCAAGTGATTGCGCACGGTACTAACGGGCATCGACAATAATTGCAGACGCGGGATAAATGCAAGCGTGTGCGGCAGCTGAAGCGGGTAGTGGTCGTCTGCAATTAAGTGGGCAGACGAAAGCCCCCGCGGCTTCGCTATGGGGCGGGGGCTGTTCGGGGGCGGATCTCAGGCGGGTGCGTGGAGCGTCTCGACCGCGGTGACGAGCGGGGCGAGCTCCGGGTTCCGCGCGGCCTCGTCCAGGGCTTCGCGCAGCGCCGCCTCGTTGGTGGGGCGGGCCCGCTCCAGCAGTTCGAGGCCCGCCTCGGTGACGTTCGTGTAGATGCCGCGCCGGTCGGTCGGGCAGAGGTAGCGGGTGAGCAGCCCGCGGTCCTCCAGGCGTGTGACCAGCCGGGTCGTCGCGCTCTGGCTCAGCACGACCGCGTCCGCGACCTGCTTCATCTGGAGATGGCCGCCCTCGCCGTCGTGCTGCCGGCTCAGTACGTCCAGCAGGGAGTACTCGCGCACGCTCAGGGCGTGCCCGGCCTGCAGGGCGCGCTCGATGTGGGCCTCGATCCTGCCGTGCAGCAGCGAGAGGGCGCACCAGCCCTGGGCGAGGGCGGTGAGCGCCGGATCCGTCGCGGTCATGGGCCTGGGTCCTCCGTCCCGGGATGGCTGGCTGCCCTCAAGGATAGTGCACCGTTGAAAATGTCAGCTTTTGCGTGTATGGCGCGTATGCAACTTTCTATTGTGTGGCGTCTGCGTGCGTACAGCGGCCGGATGCCCCCGAGCCGGCGGCGCTTGACTTCGAGAACGCTCGAAGACCTAGCGTCGACATGGACGGCGAAGGCCTGCGAGGACGGAGACGGACATGCGCGTGGGCGTGCACATCAATCGGTTCGACCACCCCGCCGGCGGACCGGCTCTCGCCGCCGAACTGGCGGCGGCGGGCGCCGCGGCCGAGGCCGCCGGGGTGAGCTGGCTGTCGGTGATGGACCACTATTTCCAGATGGAGTTCAACGGCGGCGCCGAGGACCCCATGCTGGAGGCGTACACGACGCTCGGCTACCTGGCGGGGCACACCTCCACGGTCCGGCTCGGCGCGCTGGTGACGGGCGTGACCTACCGGCGTCCCGGACTGCTCGCCAAGATCGCCACCACGCTGGACGTGCTGTCCGGCGGCCGTGCCACCCTCGGCATCGGGGCGGCCTGGTACGGCCGTGAGCACGAGGGCCTCGGGGTGCCCTTCCCGCCGCTCGCCGAGCGGTTCGAGCGGCTGGAGGAAACCCTGCGCATCTGCCTGCGGATGTGGGATCCGGACGACAACGGCCCGTTCGAGGGGCGCCACTACCGGCTGGCCGAGACCCTGTGCGTCCCGGCGCCGGTCAGCAGTCCCCGGCCGGAGATCATGATCGGCGGCGGCGGGGAGAAGAAGACGCTCCGTCTGGTCGCCCGGTACGCCGACGCCTGCAATCTGTTCGCGACCTCGCCGGAGGAGGTCCGGCACAAGCTCGACGTGCTGCGCGGCCACTGCGACGCCGAGCGGCGCGACCACGACGCGATCCGCAGGACCGTCACCTACACGGGGGAACCGGTCACCACGGGCGACCTCGACGCCTTCCTCAGGGACATGGAGGGCTACACGAAGCTGGGCCTCGACACCGTGATCCTCGCCCCGCGCACAGGGCGGCCGGCCGGCTGGATCGAGAGCTTCGCTGCCCCGGCGGTCCGGCGCCTGGCCGAGCTGGGCTGAGCGTCGGCGGGCCCGCTGTCGGCGGTCCGCCGGGAGGCGGCCCGCGAGGTTCCGGCGCCGACGGCGACGGCGCCCGTGCGCAAGGGGCTGCGCGCAAGGGGCTGCGCGCAAGGGGCTGTTCGCAAGAGGCTGCGCGGAAAGGGCCGGAGCGCATGGCTCCGGCCCCTCGGGGTCCGCGGTACTCCGCGGTCTTGGTGCGGGCCTCGGGGGCGGTCCGCAGTGTCCGCGCCTTACCGCGATCCGGCCGGGATCAGGCGGCGACGGCCTCGCCCGCGTGGCCCCGCAGGCGGGCGACGACCTCGGTGACCTGGGCGGCGACCTCGGCGTCGTCGGCCGGGTGGGTCTCGGCGAAGCGGGTGATGGAGTGGGGGATGGACAGCTTGATGTCCTCGATCACCTTGCCGCCGGCGATGCCCACGGACTTGCGGGTCTCGTCCTGCGCCCACACACCGCCGTACTGGCCGAAGGCGGTGCCGATCACGGCGACCGGCTTGCCGCCGAAGGCGCCGGCGCCGTACGGACGCGACAGCCAGTCGATGGCGTTCTTCAGGACGGCCGGGATGGAGCCGTTGTACTCGGGGGAGAAGAGCAGGAAGGCGTCGGCGGTCTTGGCAGCCTCGCGCAGCTCCGCGGCGGCGGCCGGGACGCTGCCCTCGACATCTATGTCCTGGTTGTAGAAGGGGATGTCGCCGAGGCCCTCGAACAACACGACGTCGGCGCCCTCGGGGGCCAGCTTGACGGCCGCCTCGGCCAGCTGGCGGTTGTGCGAACCGGAGCGAAGGCTGCCGACGAGGGCAAGGATGCGGACAGACATGGGAACTCCAAGGGGGGTGTGAGTCATGGTCTGCAATGCGGACCGGGGTCCGTTTAACTTTCTAGCATCCTAATCGGACCGTGGTCCAGTTTTCTTCCCCATGCTTTACGCTGTGTTCATGCCCAGCGCTCTGCCGCCTTTCCCCGAGTCGGTCCAGCCGTCCGGTGAGCCCCAGTTGCTGCAGCTCAGCTCCCTCGAGGACGAGCCATGCCTGCGTGCCGACGCCGCGCGCAACCGTGCCCGGCTGCTGGAGGCGGCCGCCCGCCTGATCGCCGAGCACGGCGTGGACGGGGTCACGATGGAGGCGGTGGCCGTGGCGGCCGACGTGGGCAAGGGCACCGTCTTCCGCCGGTTCGGTGACCGCACCGGACTGCTGATGGCGCTGCTCGACCACTCGGCGAAGAAGCTGCAGGCCGACTTCCTCGGCGGTCCGCCCCCGCTCGGCCCCGGCGCGCCGCCCCTGGACCGGCTGCGGGCGTTCGGCGTGGCCGTGCTGTACCGCTCGGCCGAGCAGCTGGATCTGCGGCTGGCCGCCCAGGCGGGGCCGAACCGGCGGTACGCGCACGCGTCGGTCCAGGCGCTCGCCCTGCACGTCACCGTCCTGCTGCGGCAGATCGTGCCGGACGCCGACTGCGAAGTGCTCGCCCAGGTGCTGATGGGGTACCTCGACCCCGGTCTGATCCACCATCTGACCCGGGAACGCGGGATGCCGATGGAACGGCTGGAGGCGGGCTGGATCGACCTGGTGGCCCGGGTGACGCAGACCCGGCCGCCCGCCTGATCCGGCCGCCTGCCTGATCCGGCCGCCCGCCTGACCCGGCGGCTCAGCGCCAGACGGCGAACGCGTCCAGCAGCCCCTGCGGCGCGTCGTCGCGGAACAGCAGCATGGCATTGGCGGCCGATTCGGCCGCCGACTTCTCGCTGCGGGGGAACAGCCTCTCCTCGTACGCCGCGAGCGCGGCCTCGGGCTCGCCGGGGGCCGCGGCGAGCGCCAGGCCCAGCTCCGCGCCGTCGAGCATGGCCAGGTTCGCGCCCTCCCCGGCGAACGGGGACATCAGGTGTGCGGCGTCGCCGAGCAGGGTGACGCCGGGGACGCGCTCCCAGCGGTGCCCGACCGGCAGGGCGTGGATCCGCCGCGGGGCCAGGGTGCCGTCGGCGTCGCCGACCAGCGCCCGCAGGCTCTCGTGCCAGTCGGCGAAGTGCTCCAGCACGGCTGCCTTGGCGGCCGCGGTGTCGGTGAAGTCGACCGAGTCGAGCCAGTCCTCGGCGACCCGCAGCGCCGCGTACACGTGCAGGCTGCCGTCGGTCTCCCGGTGCGCGAGGAAGCCCTTGCCGGCTCCGAGGGCGAACAGCAGGCCGCCGCCGACGACCTCGGCGCTGACCGGATGGCGTACGTCCGCCTCCCGCAGGTCGGCCTCGACGAAGGACACGCCGGAGTAGACGGGCTCCGCGTCGGAGACCAGCGTCCGGATCCGCGACCAGGCCCCGTCGGCGCCCACCAGCAGGTCCGTGGTGAAGGCGGCGCCGTCGGCGAGCGTCACCTCGTGCCGGCCGTCGCCGAGCGGCCGCGCGCCGGTGACCTTCGCGCCCCAGCGCACCGTGCCCTCGGGCAGCGAGCCGAGCAGCAGATCGCGCAGGTCGCCGCGGTCGATCTCGGGGCGCTCGCCGTCCCCGTCGTCCGGCTCGTCCATGCGGACCACCGCGTCCTTGTCGAGGATCCGCATGGCCTCGCCGCCCCGGTGGACGAGTGCGCGGAACTCCTCGTGCAGGCCCGCCGCCCGCAGCGCCTCCTGGCCGGAGTCGTCGTGGATGTCGAGCATGCCGCCCTGGGTGCGCGTGTCGGGGGAGGCATCCAGGTCGAACACGGCGGACTCGACACCGCGCAGGTGCAGGACGCGGGCGAGGGTGAGGCCGCCGAGTCCGGCGCCGACGATCGCGATCGGGTGGTGGTTGGTCATGAGTTCTCCTCGGAGTCGGTCGGGTGCGGCGGTGAGACGGGCACGGCGGTCCGCGCGATGCCGGCGATCAGCACCTCGAACCCCCACGCCATGCGGTCCTCGGGGCCGGCGCCGGACAGCAGGTGGCCGGCGAGGGCCGCGATGTGCGGGCGGTCCCGTTCGGACGCGCTGTGCAGGGCGGTGCGCAGGGCGTCCCAGTCCTCCTCGGACGCCTCGTCGGCGTGCTCGGCGGCCGTCGCGGTGGCGAGCTGCAGCAGCAGGTCCACGCCCCACGCGGCCTGCGCGGGCGGCACGCCGCCCTCGTCGAGCAGGGCCAGCAACGTCTCGATCAGGTCCAGGTAGTTCGGCCCGCTGGGCCGGGCGGTTAGCGCGGAACGGGCGAGGCTCGGATGCTCGAGGAGCATCGCGGTGTACGCGGTGAGCACGCCCCGCAGCCGCTCCCGCCACGAGCCCCCTGCCGGAGCCGGGCCGACCGTCCCGAGGAGTTCGTCCAGGACGGCCGCGTGCAGTTCCGCGGTGTTGCGGACGTAGACGTACAGCGAGGCCGGGCCGGTGTCGAGCTCCTGCGCCAGACGTCGCATGGTCACCTTCTGCAGACCCTCGGCGCGCAGCACGGCGACGGCCGTGGCCACGATGCCCGCCCTGCTCAGTGCGGGCTTGGCCGGGCGCTCACGGCGGCTGCGGGGGGTGTCGGGACGGTTGGTCATGCGAGCACCGTAACGAACATGTTCGTGAAGAACAAGTTCGCCACGAACATGTTCGTCACCCGCTCGGCGCTGCTCCGTACGGCTTCGCGCTGCTCCGTACGGCTTCGATCGGTTTCCCTGGGCCGGCCGGTTCCGCGTTCACCCCCTCGGAGCGCCGGGCCGCGCTTCTGCCAAGATGCGGTACGTCATGGTGCAGATACCGAACACGCCCGCGCCCCCGTCACCCACGCCGCGTTCCGTGCCCACGAGCGCCGACGTGGCCCGCCTGGCCGGCGTCTCGCGCGCGACCGTCTCCTACGTCCTGAACAACACCAGCGCCGTGCGCATCAGCGAGCCCACGCGCCGCCGTGTCCGCGAGGCCGCGAAGGAACTGGGGTACGTGCCGCACGCGGCCGCCCGCAGCCTGCGCGCCGGACACAGCCGTATGGTCCTGATGCCCGCCCCGGCCGTCCCCGTCGGCCCGCTGTACGGCCGGTTCCTCAACGAGCTCCAGTGGGAGCTCGGCCGCCTCGACTACACGGTCGTGCAGTACGGCAGCGTCGGCCTGCACGGCGACGAGGCCGCCCGAGCCTGGGCGGAACTGCGCCCCGTCGCCGTCCTCGTGCCCGGCGCCGGGATCGGGCCGCAGGGCGTGGCCGTGCTCAAGCGCTCCGGCGCCCGCGCCGTCGTCACCCTCGGCCCGGATTCCGTCGAGGGCGCCCACGCCCTGCTCATGGACCACGAGGCCGTCGGCCACTGCGCGGCCCGCCACCTGTACGACCGCGGGCGGCGCCGCGTCGGCGTCGTCGTGCCCGAGGAAGAGGGGCTGGAGACCTTCTCGCTGCCCCGCCTGAACGGCGTGCGCGGCGCCCTGCACGGCACCGGCGTCACCGTCACCGAACTGCCCCTCGCCCACACGGAGCAGAGCGCCGCCCGGCTCGCCGCCCGCTGGCGCGGCCTCGGCCTGGACGCGGTGTTCGCGTACAACGACGAGTACGCGATGCTGCTGATGCGCGCCCTGCAGGACGAGGGCGTCCGCGTCCCGGAGGACACGGCCGTCATCGGCGCCGACGACCTCATGCTCGGCAGGCTGCTGCGGCCCCGCCTGAGCACCGTCCACATCGAGCTGCCGTCCGGCCGGGACCTCGCCGAACTGGTCGACCGCGCGGTGCGCGACCCCGGCGCCCCGCCCGAGACGCACAAGGTGCTGGGAGCCGCGGTGGTGCACCGCGACTCCAGTTGAACGCCCGGCCGCGCACCGCGGCGGCGTCGACCGCGTCGTCGCGGAAGTCCGGGAGCCGGGAGTATGCCGAGGGGCCGGTGCCCCGCCACCCGCGAAGGCCGTCGGCCGTGGACGGTGCATGAAAACGGGGCGCCGTGTCCCTTCTGACACGGCGCCCCGGACGACACGGCGCGCCCGGAACGGGAAGTCCTACTCCCCGCTCTCTCCGGCCTGCGCCTGCTGCGCGGCGACGGCCTTGCGGACCTCGTCCATGTCCAGCCGGCGGGCCTGCCCGATGACGTCCGTCAGGGCGGCCTCCGGCAGCGCGCCCGGCTGTGCGAAGACGGCGACCTGGTCACGCACGATCATCAGCGTCGGGATCGACTGGATGCCGAAGGCGGCCGCCAGTTCCGGCTGGGCCTCGGTGTCGACCTTGCCGAACACCAGGTCCGGGTTCTCCTCGGCCGCCTTCTCGTACACCGGAGCGAACTGACGGCACGGCCCGCACCAGGACGCCCAGAAGTCGATCAGGACGAACTCGTTGTCCGTGACCGTCCGGTCGAAGTTCTCCTTGGTGAGCTCCACGGTGCTGCTCATGACGTGAATCCCTGCTTCCTGGGGTCGGGTCGAGGCCGTTCGCACAACACGGCCGGCCGGTGACGTATTCCGCGCCCCTACCCGTGTGGCCACGGGGCACACCACCCACCAGACTGACCCCATGACGGAAACGGAAACCTTCGTGTACGACGTCGTGGTGCTCGGAGCCGGGCCCGTGGGGGAGAACGTCGCCGACCGCACCCGTGCGGCAGGCCTCTCCACCGCGGTCGTGGAGAGCGAACTGGTCGGCGGCGAGTGCTCGTACTGGGCGTGCATGCCCAGCAAGGCGTTGCTGCGCCCGGTCATCGCGAGGGCCGACGCCCGCCGCCTGCCGGGGCTGAGCCAGGCGGTCCAGGGCCCCCTCGACGCGTCCGCGGTGCTCGCCCGCCGGGACGAGTACACCTCCCACTGGAAGGACGACGGCCAGCTCCAGTGGCTCGACGGCATCGGAGCCGATCTCTACCGCGGCCACGGCCGCCTGACCGGCCCGCGCACCGTGACCGTCGGCGGCAAGGTCCTCACCGCCCGGCAGGCCGTCGCCGTCTGCACCGGCAGCCGGGCCCTCCTGCCCGACCTGCCCGGCCTCGACGAGGTGGCGCCCTGGACCAGCCGGGAGGCCACCAGCGCCAAGGCGGCGCCCGGCCGGCTCGTCGTGGTCGGCGGCGGGGTCGTCGCCACCGAGATGGCCACCGCCTGGCAGGCCCTCGGCTCCCGCGTCACGCTCCTGGTACGCGGCAAGGGCCTGCTGGGCCGCATGGAGCCCTTCGCCGGCGAACTGGTCGCCGACGCGCTCACCGAGGCCGGCGTCGACGTGCGCACCGGCACCTCGGTGCGGGCCGTGTCCCGTCAGGACGGCACGGTCGTGGTCGTCACCGACGGCGGCGAACGCATCGAGGCTGACGAGATCCTCTTCGCCACCGGCCGCGCCCCGCGCACCGACGACATCGGCCTGGACACCGTCGGCCTGGAACCCGGCTCCTGGCTGACCGTCGACGACAGCCTGCGGGTCACCGGCACCGACTGGCTGTACGCCGTCGGCGACGTCAACCACCGCGCCCTGCTCACGCATCAGGGCAAGTACCAGGCCCGCATCGCCGGCGCCGCCATCGCGGCCCGCGCCTCCGGGACGCCGGTCCCGGAGTCCGACCCGTGGGGCGCCCACGCGGCCACCGCCGACCACGCCGCCGTCCCCCAGGTCGTCTTCACCGACCCGGAGGCGGCCGCCGTGGGCCTGTCACTGGCGGACGCCGAACGGGCCGGCCACCGGGTCCGCGCCGTCGACGTCGAGTTCTCCTCCGTCGCCGGCGCCGGCCTGTACGCCGACGGCTACCGCGGCCGGGCCCGCATGGTCGTCGACCTCGAACGCGAGATCCTGCTCGGCGTCACCTTCGTCGGCCCGGGCGTCGGCGAACTGATCCACTCGGCGACGGTCGCCGTCGTCGGCCAGGTCCCGGTCGGCCGCCTCTGGCACGCGGTGCCGTCCTACCCGACGCTCAGCGAGGTGTGGCTGCGGCTGCTGGAGGCCTACCGCGACAACTGACCCTCGGGCAGGGCCGTTCCGGCCGGTCCCTCACGGCAGGTCGAAGCCGAGTGACCGGGCCGCCTCGACCGGTGTCGGCTGCGTCCAGCGCCGCGCCATCTCCTGGTTCGACGACAGCGAGCGCAGCTCGGCGCGGTCGAGGTACAACACACCGTCGAGATGGTCCGTCTCGTGCTGCACGATCCGGGCCGGCCAGCCGGTGAACACCTCGTCCACCGGGCGGCCGGCCTCGTCCTGGCAGCGCAGCCGGACCTCGGCCGCCCGGGCGACCACCGCCTGCCAGCCGGGCACGCTCAGGCAGCCCTCGAAGAACGCCGCACGGGCCGGGCCGACGGGCTCGTAGGACGGGTTGACCAGGACCCGGAACGGCTGCGGCACCCGGCCGCGGGCCAGCCGCACCTCCCGGGGCACGGGCGCCGGATCCTCGATCACCGCGATCCGCAGGGCCACCCCGACCTGCGGCGCGGCCAGGCCGACGCCCGGCGCGGTGCGCATGGTGACACGCAGGGCGGCCACGAAGCGGGCCAGCAGGGCGGAGTCCAGCTGGCCTTCGAAGGGTTCGGCGGGGCGCCGCAGCACCGGATCGCCCGCCGCGACGATCGGCAGCGGGCCGTCGGCGGCGAGAAGTTCCTCGACCAGTGCGGCAAGGGGCGCTCGGTCACGGGGAGTTGCCATCCGGCAAGCATGCCACGGCGGCCGCGTACGGACATTCCGCGCTGTGACGCAGGGCACACGCGCCCGCCGGGAACCGGGCGCCGTCCGCACCCGACGACTGAAACGCCGACCCGTCACCTGAACTGAATCACCGCGGCCACCCCCGCACTTGCCCTCCCGCCCCTGCCCCCGCCCCGGAGAGCCCGCCGATGCCCACCGTTTCCCCGACCGCCACCGACGAGGCCCCGCGGCACCCCGCCCCCGCGCCGCCGTCCTCCGACTCCCTCGCGCCGTTGAGGCCGCTGATCCTGCGTCTGCACTTCTACGCCGGCGTCGTCGTGGCGCCCTTCCTGCTCGTCGCCGCCGTCACCGGCTTCCTGTACGCCGGCGCCTTTCAGGCCGAAAAGCTCGTGTACGCGCACGAGTTGACCGTCGCCGACGTGGGGGAGGCCAAGCTGCCCGTCTCCCGGCAGGTGGCCGCCGCGCGCAAGGCCCACCCCGAGGGCACGGTCTCCGCCGTGCGTCCCTCCCCGGCGGCCGACGCCACCACCAGGGTGCTGCTGTCCGGCGTCGAGGGCGTCGCCGCCGGACCCACCCTCGCCGTGTTCGTCGACCCGTACACCGGCGAGGTGCGCGGCGCGCTGGAACAGTACGGCTCGACCGGCGCGCTGCCGCTGCGGACCTGGATCGACGAACTCCACCGCGACCTGCACCTGGGCGAAACCGGCCGCCTCTACAGCGAGTTCGCGGCGAGCTGGCTGTGGGTGATCGCGGGCGGCGGTCTGGTGCTGTGGTTCTCCCGGCGCCGCGCCCGGCGCACGGTGCGCGGCACCACCGGACGGCGCCGCACGCTGGGCCTGCACGGCACGGTCGGCGTCTGGGCGGCGGCCGGTTTCCTCTTCCTCTCCGCGACCGGCCTGACCTGGTCGACGTACGCCGGGGCGAACATCGCCGAGCTGCGCACCTCGCTCGGCCAGGCCACCCCGTCCGTCTCGGCGACGGCCGGCGGCGAGCACGCGGGCCACGGCGCCACCGCCCCGGCCGGGGGAGCGGAGCGCGGCGTCGGCCTCGACGAGGTGCTCGCGGCGGCCCGGGCGAAGGGGCTGACCGACCCGGTGGAGCTCGTGCCGCCCGCCGACGCCGACTCCGCCTACGTCGTCAAGCAGGTGCAGCGCAGCTGGCCCGAGAAGCAGGACTCGGTCGCGGTCGACCCGGTCACCGGCGAGGTCACCGACGTGCTGCGGTTCGCCGACTACCCGCTGCTGGCGAAGCTGACCCGCTGGGGCATCGACCTGCACACCGGCATCCTCTTCGGCCCGGCCAACCAGATCGCCCTGATGCTGCTCGCGCTCGCGCTGGTCCTGCTGATCGTCTGGGGCTACCGCATGTGGTGGCAGCGCGGCCGCGGACCGGCCTTCGGACGGCCGGTCCCGCGCGGCGCCTGGCAGCGGGTGCCGCCGCGGCTCCTCGTCCCGCTGGTGGCGGCCGTGGCCGTCCTCGGCTGGTTCGTGCCGCTGCTCGGCGTTCCGTTGATCGCCTTCCTCGCCGTCGACGTGCTGCTCGGCGAGGCGGCCCACCGCAGGGCGCGGCGGCGCGGCGCGCCCGCCTGACACGGGCGGGGGCAGGTCTGACACGGGTGGGGGCCGGTTCCCCGGGAACCAGCCCCCGCCCCGCCCCGCCCCGCCCCGCGCGGTCCGCGGCTCAGACCTCTGCGAAGTCCCCCGCGAGCGCCGCGGCGACGCGCAGGTGCGACGCCGCCTCCTCGTGCCGCCCCTGCCGCTGCAGCGTCCGGCCGAGCATCAGCCGGGCGTAGTGCTCCACCGGGTCGCGCTCGACGATGACACGCAGCTCGGCCTCCGCGCGCCTGAGCTGGGCAGAGTGGTAATAAGCCCGCGCCAGCAGCAGCCGCGGCCCGGTCTGCTCCGGCACCTCCTCGACCAGCGCGGCCAGCACGCGCGCCGCGGCGGCGTAGTCCCTGGCGTCGAAGAACATCCGGGCGCGCTCCCAGCGCTCCGCGGCTGTTCCGTGGCCGTAGTACGTCGTCTCCACTCGAGACCTCCTTCGACGCCGCTGACAACGGAACACGTTGGTTGAATATTCCACTATTCGGGCCGCGGTGGCCGGGCTCCGCCGGTCCGGCGCGGATCACCCCCGGTGGGGGACTGACGCGCGCCTCCGTGCGGGGTTAGGTTGGCCGCATGAGCAATCTTGATCGCGAGGCGGTTCCCGCCCCGTGCGGTGGCCGGGGTTTCGTCGTGGCGGAGCCGGTGCGCGAACTCCTCAGCCCTCGCCGGGTCAAGCTCGGTGAGTCCTCCGAGGTCCGCCGCCTGCTGCCCAACCTGGGCCGCCGCATGGTCGGCGCCTGGTGCTTCGTCGATCACTACGGCCCCGACGACATCGCCGACGAGCCCGGCATGCAGGTGCCGCCGCACCCGCACATGGGACTGCAGACCGTCAGCTGGCTGCACGAGGGCGAGGTGCTGCACCGCGACTCGACCGGCAGCCTGCAGACCATCCGCCCGCGCGAGCTGGGGCTGATGACCTCCGGCCGGGCCATCAGCCACTCCGAGGAGAGCCCCAAGGCGCACGCCCGCTTCCTGCACGGCGCGCAGCTGTGGGTCGCCCTGCCGGACGGCCACCGCCACACCGACCCCCACTTCGAACACCACGCGGACCTGCCGGTCGTGACCGCGCCCGGCCTGACGGCCACACTGATCCTCGGCGACCTCGACGGCGCGACCTCGCCCGGCACGACGTACACCCCGATCGTCGGCGCGGACCTGGCCCTCGCCCGCGGCGCACAGGTGCGCCTCCCGCTGGAGCCCGACTTCGAGTACGCCGTGCTGTCCATGTCCGGCGAGGCGCACGTCGACGGCGTGCCGGTCCTGCCGGGCTCGATGCTCTACCTGGGCTGCGGCCGCACCGAACTCCCGCTGCGCGCCGAGTCGGAGGCCGGCCTGATGCTGCTGGGCGGCGAGCCGTTCGAGGAGGAGCTGATCATGTTCTGGAACTGGATCGGGCGGTCCCAGGAGGAGATCGCACAGGCCCGCCGGGACTGGATGGAAGGCTCGAGATTCGGGGTGGTCAAGGGCTACGACGGCGACCCGCTGCCGGCCCCGCAACTGCCCGCGACGCCGCTCAAGCCGCGAGGAAGGGTGCGCTGACCCGGGTGTCGTCCGGCCTCTAATAGCGGAGTGCCACCGCGATCTCGGCGCGGAGCTGACCGGAGAGTTTCCGGTTGCTGCGTGCGGTGCCCTCGGCGGACTTGCCGGCCGCCACGTCTTCGATGGTCAGGACGACCGTGTCGAGCAGGTTGCCGCCGGTGTCGCGGAAGTTGACCTGTACGGCGAATGACTTGCCGGCGTCGGCGGTGTTGTGCGCGGTCACGGTCGCCGTCGCGCGCCCCTCGCTGTCGGTGCTGACGCGGCCGATCTTGACCTCGTCCCGCGCGTCGACGCCGTTCTTGACTTCGTTCAGCTGCCGCTTCGCCTCCGCCGTGGCCGAGGAGAGCACGCCGGACGCCTCGGAAGCGAGGGAGGAGGCGGCCGAGACCGCGCCGCTCGGCGTGGACGAGGACGTCCCGGAGTCGTCCGAGCAGGCGGTCGTCGTCAGAGTCAGCGCAGCCAGAGCCGCCCCCGCCGCGTTGTGTGCCCAGCGCCGCCCTGCCATGCCGCCTCCAGAGAGTCCGCGAAAACCGGAAGTACGCTCAGTCAAAGGCGTCTGTTCCCCACCCGCACGCCGGGCAGGGGGCACGGGCCCGGCGTTCACCCGAACAGGCCAGTCAGGACCTCCGGCCCTGCCGTCGCGGCCGCTCGCCGGACGCTTTCCGGGTGCCGGCGCCGGACACAGCGCCGGGGGCGGGACAGGACCCGCCCCCGGCGCTGTCACCTCTCGCCGCGCGACGCGCGGCCGAAGGGATCAGGTGACGTCCTCCTTCCGTGCCACACACAGGGCCCAGATGATGAACCCGGACATCGCGATCATGATGACGGACCACACCGGGTAGTACGGCAGGGACAGGAAGTTGGAGATGATGACCAGCCCGGCGATGGCCACGCCGGCCACCCTCGCCCAGGTCGCCGCCTGGTACAGCCCGATGCTGACGATCACGGCGACCGCTCCCAGGACCAGATGGATCCAGCCCCAGCCGGTGAGGTCGAACTCGAAGACGTAGTTGGGGGTGGCGAGGAAGACCTTGTCCTGGGCGATCGCCATGATGCCGCGGAAGACGTCGAGTACGCCCAGGATCGTGAGCATCACGGCCGCGAACACCATCAGGCCCGCGGCCCACGCGTATTTCGTGCTGTGCGCCTGCGGCGCATGAGTGGCGGTCATCGTTTCTGCCTCGTTTCCTTGACTGTGCTCGGTGACGGGACGCAGCGGTGCCGGAAGGCGTCAGGAGCTGTGCCCGGTCAGTACGAGGTCCTTGGCCCGGCGGAACTCCTCGTCGGAGATGTCGCCGCGGGCCCGGATCTCGGAGAGCTTGGCGAGCTCGTCGGCCTTGCTCGGCTGGCCGCCGCCGGCCGCGGTCTCACGGACGTAGGCGTTGAAGGCCTCCTGCTGCTTCTGGACGTGCTCGATCTCCCGGCGGCCCATGGTCTTCCCGCGGGCGATGACGTACACCAGCACGCCGAGGAACGGCAGCACGATGACGAACACCAGCCAGCCGGCCTTGCCCCAGCCGCCGAGGGTGTCGTCGCGGAAGATGTCGACGATGATCCGGAAGAGCAGGACGAACCACATGATCCACAGGAAGAACCACAGGAGGGTCCAGAACGCGCTCAGCAGCGGATAGTCGTAGGCGAGATACGTCGTTGTGCCCATTTCTCTGCTCCGTCCCGGGCTCGGTTGCCCCGTATGCCCCAAGCCGTTCCCTTTTCACCTTCAGCGTGCGCACGCCAGCCCGGGGTGACCTCACCCGGGACGGGTGAGCGTGCTGCCGGAACGTGCCGGCTCACGGCCCGGCCCGGCCCGGTCCACCGGCCGGCGACGGCGCGCCCGGTGCCGATGCCGCCGTGCCGGCGAGCACGGCCAGGACGGTCATGGCCACCAGGACCAGGCACAGAACCAGGGCGACGGCCCCGACGGTGGGGTGGTTCCACAGGACCAGAGCCAGGACTCCGGCCGCGATGACCGCGCCGGTGGTCCACGCCCGGTGGGCCTCCAGCCACCGCCCGGCCGGGCCGGTCCGCAATCCGGTGCGTCGCAGCGCACGGCCCGCGGCGGTGGTGCCGCGCCGCGCCAGGGTGCGCACACCACGGGCCGCGCGCCCCGGGCCGTACAGGTAGGCGGCCACCGCCGTGATCACGGCGACGACCAGCAGAGTGCGGGTGCTGTCGCGCAGGAAGCGGACGAAGGTGTCGTAGATCGTCGCCGCCGCGTCGGGGGGAAGCGTGCTCGGGGGTACGGCGTCCAGGTAGACGCGGCGGAAGACGGCCAGCGCGACGAGCAGCAGGACCATCATGACGCCGACACCCGTCGCGGTCACCAGCAGCATCAGCCGGTGGGCGGGGGCGGTCCAGACGGCGAGGGCGGCGAGCACGACGGTGACCACGGGCAGCCAGGAGCCGACGACGTCCAGCAGCCGCATGGCGTCCTGCGCCTCGGACAGTTTGTCGGTCCGGAAGAGGGCGATCTGCCGGTCGGGCGCGGGGATGGCGGTGGCCTTCTCGAAGCCCGCGTCGACGAGCCGCTGTTTGACCTGGTCGACCACCGTGCCGAGGTCGAGCGTGACCGTGTCGCCCTGGGCGCGGAGGGCGCCCTTGTTTTCGCCGGTGAGCATGTTCACCACCGCCGCGTGGGCGCGCCGGTTGGAGACCTCCCACGCCTGCTGGAAGGCGTCGCTGGTGACGACGCGGCTGACGGTGCGGTGCACGACGTCGGTGACGGCGGCGCGCAGCGGCCCGGCGAGGGCCTTCGAACGGTCCACCACGGCCGGCGGGGCCCCGGCGTCGGCCAGCGCGTTGCTCAGCGACGCGGTCACCGCGTCCACGTCCACATTGGCGACCACACGCTCTGTCAGCCGGTCGGTGACCGCCTTCTGTACGGCCGGATCGGACGCCAGCGGTGCGACGGTCTGCACGTACCGGTCGGTGTCGGTGACCTCGTCGTGCAGCCAGGCCGCGACGACCGCCACGGGGGCCAGCAACAGGGCCAGCAGGAGCAGGACCGAGGCCCCGGCCCGGCGCACCACGCGGTGGCGTGCGCCGGCGGCACGGCGGAGCCGTTCGTATTCGGCGTGTTCGTCGCCGGTCATGACGTACCGGCCGCCCTCGTCCCCGCCGGGGCCCGGGGATGCGGAAGCGTTCGTCGTCCCCATGGAGTCTCCTCGGTCGCTGGTGGCCGGAACCGCCGGGGTCCGCAGGGGAGTCCGGCCCGCCGGGCCAAGGACCACACCGGGCCAGCGTCCCGCGCCCCCGCCCGGGGGCGGGTCACCCCCTACGGGTGAACGGCGTCCGCGGCCGACGCCGGCCGGCTCCGCGCGCGCGGTACAACGGGTGCGCCTAGGCTGAGACCGGATCGCCGGGGCACTGGGGACCCGCGTCAGGCGGGTGGCGGTTCGCCCTCCCCGACAGCACCGAGAGGCGGTTCACCATGGCCACTGCATCCGACGCCCCCGTTCTCGACACGCTCGCCGCCATGACCATCGACTCCATGGAGCGCTGCAACATGGACGAGCGGTCGGTCGTCCTCACCCGGATCGCCGCTCTGGTCGCCATGGACGCGCCGGCCATCTCGTACCTGGCCCACGTCGACCCGGCGTTCAAGGCGGACTTCACGGTCGAGCAGCTGCAGGACCTGCTCGTCGCGATCGCGCCTGTGGTGGGGACCGCGCGCGTCATGTCGGCCGCGGGCCACATCGCCCAGGCGTACGGTGTCGCGATCGGGCTGGCCGAGGGCGAGGCCGAGACCATCGCACGAGCCGAGGCCCAGAGCCGGAGCGGTTCCTGACCCGACACGCGGCGGGGCCGTCGCCCAGGGCTCGACCGTCCCGACGGCCGTGCACCGCGCCGGTGCCACGAGCAGACCTCGTGGCACCGGCGTCCCGCTGCGCGGACCCGCTCCGCACCCGCGGTCACTCCGGCAGCCGCCGCAGTTCCACCACGTGCAGCCCCAGCGACTGGAAACGGGCCAGCAGGCCGTACAGGTGCGCCTCGTCCACGAGCGGACCGAACAGCACCGTCTGGCCGGAGATCACCACGTGCTCCAGCTCGGGAAAAGCGCTGGTCAACGTCTCCGACATATGCCCGTCGACGCGGATCTCATACTGCATGGGCTGCTCTCCCGCGGGCGACTTTCCGCCAGGCCAACCGCCTACCTCCCGATGGTCCGCCGCGGGGACGCCCCGCGGCCTCACCCTGCGCAGGTGAGCAGGGCGCCCGGCTGGTAGAACGATCACCGTCCAGGGAACGCCGCGTCGGCCGGGACATCACGGCCTCCGTCCCCGCTCCGCGCGCCCACCGACCGTGTCCCCGGAGGCAGCCGGCTCCGCCGTGCCTCGGGCCGTGCTGCCGGCGGGCAGGTCCCGGGTGATCAGGAAACTGGCCAGGGTGATGCCTCCGGTCGCGAGGACGGCAGCGCGCAGGCCGTCGAGCTGAGCCGAGGCGTAGGAGTCGGTGACGGCCTCCACCTCGGAAGGGGGTAGCCCGGCCTGCTCGGCAGCCGAGCGGACCTGGTCGGTGGGGACGAAGCTGACCCCGGATTCCAGGGCGATGCTCGTGTGCCGGCGTGCCTCGTCCGACACACGGGGGTCGTCCTCGACATGCGTGGTGAAGGCCTGGGCCAGGGCACCGATCAGGAGGGACCCGATGAGAGCGGTGCCCAGCGCGGAGCCCAGGTTCTGGGCGGTGAACTGCAGCCCGCCGACTTCGCTGCGCTCCTCCTCACCGGCACAGGACTGCACGACGTTGCCGAGCTGCGAGGCGAGCAGGCCCATGCCGAGCCCGAGCAGCGCCATGGCCCCGAAGAACTGGGCGTCGTCGATGACCGGGTCGATCGTGGCCAGCAGCCACACGACAGCCGCCAGCAGCGCCACCAGCGCCACGCGTACGACCCGTCGGTGTCCCGCCGACCTGCCGAACCGGGCGGCACCGAGGGAGGCCATCAGCATGGTGGCGGAGACCGGCAGCAGCCGCAGTCCCGTCTGGAAGGCATCCAACCCCTGCACCACCTGCAGGTACAGCGGAATGGTGAAGAACAGGCCCAGGAGGATGAGGTTCTGGCTCAGCAGCGTCATCAGCCCCGAACGCAGCGGCGGTCTGCCGAGCAGGGACAGGTGCACCAGCGGGTCGGCACCACGGGCCTCCCGGCGCCTTTCCCACGCCCGGAAGAGGACGAGGGCGGCCACCCCGGCCGTGACCACGAAGAGCGTGGGTGCGAAGCCGAGGACCGTGAAGGGCGGATTGCGGGGCTGCACCCATCCCCACGAACTGCTCTGCAGCACACCGAGCACGCCCAGCCCGAGCCCGGCCGCCGACAACACGGCGCCGACGACGTCCAGTCCGGGGCGCCGGCCGCTGGGGGCGCTTTCCGTGATCGCCTTCCGGAAGCACAGCACGGCGATCACCACCAGCACCTCACCGGCGAACACCAGGCGCCAGGTGAGATAGGTCGTCACCCAGCCGCCCAGCAGCGGACCCACCGCGATGCCGGCACCGGCCAGACCACCGATGACGCCATAGGCGAGGGAGCGGTCCCGGTCACGGTAGGACTCGGCGACGAGAGCGGCCATGGACGGCAGCACCAGGGCGGCACCGAGCCCCTCGACGATCGACCAGCCCAGAGCCAGCACCCACAGGGTGGGCGCGACGGCGGTCACGGCCGAACCGGTTCCGTAGACGGCCATACCCAGCAGGAAGACGCGACGGCGTCCCAGGATGTCCCCGAAACGGCCACCCGCGACCATGAAGGCCGCCATGACCAGCGCGTACAGCGTGATGACGGCCTGGATGGCGGTGACCTCGGTGTCGAAGTCGTGGACCAACTGGCTGATGGAGACGTTCATGACGGAGGTGTCCAGCACCATCAGGAACTGGGCCGTCCCCAGGACGATCAGAGCGCTCCAGTGTCTCACGGTGTCCACCTCGCCGAGTCTGCCCGGCCCGCCGGCGTCCGCACCCGGGCAGCGGCCGGCAAGCTCGCCGCCGCTCCCATGGCACCTCGCCCGCCGGCCCCGGCACCTCACCCGCCACGGGGGAGGGCGCCACGGCCGCCACCCGTGCCGGCTCAGGGCCCGCCGGTAGCCGGCACCTCAACAGCGGACGGTCACAGCAGCCGCAGCTCGCGCGCCCGTCGTACGGCGTCGCCGCGCCGGTTCACCGACAGCTTCCGGTAGACGCTCTTGAGATGCGTCTTGACGGTGTTCACCGAGACGTACAGGTCGGCGGCGATCTCCTCGGCCGACATCGTCTGAGCGAGCCGCTGGAGGACATCACGCTCACGTGCGCTCAATTGCTCCACCAGCACCGGGGCGGCTCCGGTCTCCGGGGGCAGCGACCGGTCGCTTCCGGCGGCTGCCGGCAGGAGCCAGCCCGCGGCCAGGGACTGCAGCGGAGCCCCGGCGAGGAACGGCCTGGCCCAGGCTCCGGCCTCCACGAAGGGACGCCGCAGCTTCTCACGCCGGGCCTCCGTGAGCGCCCGGGCGACAAGCCGGCGGGCGGTGGCGACGTCACCTGTCGCGTTCGCGGCCTGAGCCCGCACCAGCGTGGCGCGGACGAGCACCGCCGGTCCGCTGCTCCCGCGGGCCGTCACGTCGTCGAGAAGGCGGAGGGCCGCGCGCCGGTCGCCCGCGGCGAGGCGGGCCCGCGCCGCGCCCACGGCGCACGTCGGCTGCTCGGCGGCCACCTGCTCCAGTGTCTCGGCGGCCGCCTGCGGGCGTCCTTCGGCCAGTTGGACGGACGAGGCGATCAGCGCGGCCTGGCCCCTCGCCCAGGGCGAGTCCACGTCGGCGGGAACGGCCGCGTCCGTGGCAGCCAGCGCGGCGCGCGCCCGGCCCCGGGCGAGAAGCAGGCGGGCCGTCGCGATGGACCGGCCCGCGGCCGTGACCGGGTCCGGCGCCGCCGTCTCGGACGCCTGCCCGAGGAGGGCCTCGGCCTGGCCCAGATCGTTCCGGTCGACGGCCACCGCGGCCAGCACGAGCTGTCCGAGGCCGCAGCCGGACGGCTGGGGCAGCCCGAACCGCTCCGTCTCGGTCATCGCCGTGAAGACCTTGCGTTCCGCCCTGCCCGGCCACCCGTCGAGGTAGTCCATGAGCGCGAGGTGCTCCAGCGACTCCTTGCGCGCGAGTGCCGTGGCGGCGCCGCCCGGACTGCGGGCCGCCGTGCTGAGGGCGGCCCGTGCCTCGGCGAAACGTCCGGCCCACAGCCGCGTGGAGCCCAGGTGGGTCAGCAGCAGAGCGGGAAGTTCCGGGTGTCTGTCCAGCAGATCGGCGGGGACCTCCCGCTGCAGCTCCCGGGCCGCGTCGGCGGCCTGCTCGGCACGGTCCGGAGCACCGGCCAGCCGCGCCGCCAGAGCCTCCAGCAGGGCGCAGCTCAGCCGGGCCGGCGCGGGCGCGGACGCCCCGGCGGGCAGCTGCCGCTCGGCATGCCGGAGGTGGACCAGACCCCGGTCGAGGTCGCACCGGGACAGGTCACGGGCCGCGCGGACCAGGTCCGTAGCGAGGCTCGTCGTCCCGGGCTCCAACCCGGCGAACAGCGCGGCCAGGTCCTCGGAGCGCAGGCCGGTGAACAACTGCCCGATCGCCAGATCGTCGACCAGGGCACGGGAGGTGAACTCCCAGTCCCCGGCGGCGGCGCCGTGGGACAGCATCTCCGGAAGGGAACCGGACCGCCGCAGCCAGTGCGCGGCCCGCCGGTGCAGTTCCGGCTCCAGTCCCGGCGAGCGTTCCCGGAGGTGGGCCCCGAGGATCTCCCGGAACAGCGGGTGCAGCCGGTACCACCCGTGCCCGAGGTCCTCGACGAACGCGTTCTCGCGGTGCAGTCCGGCGAGAATCGGCTCGGCGTCGTACCGCCCGGTCAGGGCGTTCGCCAGATCGGCACGGAAGCGGTCCAGGACACTGACGCGCAGCAGGAGGTCCTGGGTCTGGGCCGGCTGCCGCTTGAGCACCTCGGCCAGCAGGAAGTCGGCGACCGTGCTGTGGCCGGCCTCGAACTCCTTGAGATACGCCTCCGGGTCCGGGCTCCGCTGCGCGGCCAGGGCGCACAGCCGCACACCGGCCGCCCACCCCCGGGTGCGCCCCACCAGATCGCGTGCCGCCCGCACGGACAGACGCAGACCGTGCAGCTCCAGCAACGCGGCCGCCTCCTCCGGCGTGAAGGCCAGCTCGGCGTCCCGGATCTCGGTCATCTCACCGGCTGCCCGGTAGCGGTGCAGCGGCAGCAGCGGCTCGGTCCGGGTGACGAGCACCAGACGCAGCCCCGGCCCGGCATGGCGCAGGACGAACTCCAGTTGCTGCGAGATCTCCGGCGCGGTCACCCGGTCGAACTCGTCGAGCACCACGGTCACCGGCCGGTCCCGGGTGCCGAGCTCCGCGGCCAGCCGGGTCAGCAGCGTGTGGTTCACCTGACCCGCGTCGGCGGGGAAGCCGATCTCACCGGGCACCGGCACACCGGCCGTGCGCAGCGCCTGGAGCAGATGCGCCCAGAACATCCCGGGGCTCTGGACGGCCGGGTCGAGGGTCAGCCAGGCGACCGGCTGCCCGAGGCCCGAGGCCCAGTCCGCGACCGACAGCGTCTTGCCGGCTCCGGCGGAACCGTTGACCATCGTCAGCGGTGTCAGCAGTGCTTGCCCGAGGTGCCTGACCAGCCGCTCCCGTCGCAGGAACGTCGCGGGCCGCGCGGGCAGGGCGAAACGTGTCCGCAGAAATGGATCTCCCAGTGGATCGACGCTCGGTGCGGCAGATTCGTGCAGAGTTCCGTCGCTTGCTGTCACGGCGCTCACCACCGTCTTGCCGGGTCGCGGGCGGGCCCTCCCCCTCAAGGATCTCAATTTCCCCTGCGGCCGCTCGTCACACAGGGTCCATGGGCCCCTGCCGGGTACCCGGAGGTCCCCGGCCGTGCGCGTCCGCGGCGGCCCCGGCCCGGCCGAGTGGGCCCGGGTGGGTTCAGGGGACCGACGGTGCCGTTCCGGCGGTCGCACACGAATCGGCCGGGTGCCCCCGAGCTGGAGCACGGCCAGATCCGCGGCGGGACAGCGCCGGGCGATCTCGTCGAGACACGGCGTAGGCGGGGGTTCACCCTCCGGCACGGCGACGTGCAGGTCTGGGTTGTGGCGCTGCCGGGGTGAGCACGCCGACGAGGGGCTGTTGGACTTTTGGTCCAATCGCTGGACGTGTAGTCTGGAGGGGATCCGGGCGGCGGAGAGGCTGGCCGGAGCATCGACGGACGGGGAGCGCTCATGGCGGCCGACGAGGCCCTCGAAGCGGAGCGTGACGCGATCCTCGCCGCGCTGCGCCCGGTCGTCGCCGGGCTGGCGGCGACGTTCGGGCCGGTGTGCGAGGCGGTCCTGCACGACTACCGGCGGCCGGAGCGGTCGGTCGTCGCGCTGGCCGGTGAGGTGACCGGACGCCGGGTGGGCGGCGCGATGAGCGAGATCGGGCTGCGCATGATCGCACGCGGCGACGACGCGCGGGACGAACTGAACTACGTCACCCGCACCCGGACCGGAGCGCTGGTCAAGTCGTCCACGATCCTGCTGCGCGACTCCACGCGAGCCGTCTTCGGCGCCCTGTGCCTCAACGTCGACATCACCGCCGTGCGGCAGGCCCACGCGCTGCTCGGCGCGCTGGCCGGTTCGGGCGGCGGCGCGCCGGACACACCGGTCACCACCTTCGCGGGCGACATCGACTCCGTGGTGGACGCCGTCCTCGACGCCCACCGCCCCGTCGGCGGCGGCGCCTGGGCGGGCCTCGACCGCGCCGGGCGTCTCGACCTCTTCCACAGCCTCGACGAGCACGGCGTCTTCGCCGTGCGCCACTCGGTCGAACAGGTCGCCACCCGCCTCGGCATCTCCCGCGCGTCCGCCTACAGCTACCTCTCCCAGGCGCGCGCCGCCCACGCCCCGACCACCGATGGAGGACACGCGTGACGACCACCACCCCGCCGGTCACCTTCGACGACGTCCGCGAAGCCGCCGCCCGGCTCAGCGGCGTCGCGCACCGCACCCCCGTGCTGCGCTCGCGCACCCTCGACGCGCTCGTCGGCGCCGAGGTCCACCTCAAGTGCGAGAACCTCCAGCGGGTGGGCGCCTTCAAGTTCCGCGGCGCCTACAACGCCGCCTCCCGGCTCACCCCCGAGCAGCTGGCCCGGGGCATCGCCGCGTACTCCTCGGGCAACCACGCCCAGGCCGTCGCCCTGGCCGCCCGTGAACTCGGCACCACCGCCGTCATCGTCATGCCCGAGGACGCGCCGCGTTCGAAGCGGGACGCCACCGAGGGCTACGGCGCCGAGATCGTGACCTACGACCGCTACACCGAGGACCGTGCCGCCGTCGCCGAGGCCCTGGCCGCCGAGCGGGGCCTCGCCCTCATCCCGCCCTACGACCACCCGCACGTGATCGCGGGACAGGGCACGGCGGCGCTTGAACTCCTCGACGAATCAGGGGAGTTGGACGAGCTGATCGTGCCCGTGGGCGGCGGGGGACTGATCGCCGGGAGCGCCACGGCGGCCAAGGGCAGGTATCCCGGCATCCGCGTCGTCGGCGTCGAACCGGAGGCCGGGGACGACACCAGGCGGTCCCTGGAGGCGGGCCGGCGCGTCCGGATCCCGGTGCCCCGCACGATCGCCGACGGGCAGGCCCTCGACACCCCCGGCGAGCTGACGTTCTCGGTGAACCAGCGCCTTGTCGACACCGTCGTCCTGGTGTCCGACGACGAGATCCGGGACGCGATGCGGTTCGCGTTCGAACGACTGAAGATCGTCCTCGAACCCAGCGGCGCCACCCCGCTGGCCGCACTGCTGACCGGGCGCACGGACCCCCTGCCGCGCCGGGTCGGGCTGATCCTCTCCGGCGGCAACATCGCCGCGGACCGCTTCGCCCTGCTGTGCGGGGGCGGCAGCGCCTGAGAACGGACGGCTCACCGCCGCCATGGCACCGTGTGTCACGGCACCGCGCGGGTCCCCCGAATGGCGGTGCCGGGTTGCGGGGTCGACGATGGTGTGGTCCCAGGCTCGCAACGGAGGGAGCTGTCATGTTCGAGATCAAGACCGTCGACAAGCCGGACGAGCGGCGCGATTTCCCGCGCGGACACCTCGAAGCCGTCCATCTCACCGGACTCGACTTCGCCGTGGGCACGTTCGAACCGGGCTGGCGCTGGTCCGAGTCCGTGGCGCCCATCGCCGGGACGGAGAGCTGCACGGTCCACCACAACGGGTACGTCGTCCAGGGGCGGATGCGCCTGCGCATGGACGACGGCGCCGAGGGCGAGGTCGGACCGGGCGACGTGTTCGTCCTCCCGCCCGGCCACGACGCCTGGGTGGTCGGCGACGAACCGGTCGTCCTGTACGACTTCGCCGGCACCATGGCGAAGGAATACGCGAAGGCGCGGCGGGACTGAGCCCCGCAGCGGCACGGCTCAGTGCCTCCGGGCTCCTGACCGCGTGGCGGCACGGCTCAGTGTGTCCGGGCTCCGAGCCGCGCGGATGCAGGAAGTCAGCGACCGGCGCGCCGGACCAGACCGGCAGCAGCGGATCAGACCGGCAGCGCCGGGTCAGACCGGCAGCAGGCGGGCGACGATCGCGCCGAGCTGCCGGGCGTTACGGCACTCGTGCATCTCCACCAGCCCCGCGTACTCGGGTGCGGCGGAGTCGCCCGTGCCCCACTGGGCGCGCGGCTCGGGGTTCAGCCAGTAGAGGCGGCGGGCCCGTCCGGCGATCTGCCGGACGGCTGCCAGGTTCGGGTCGCTCATGTTCGTCCGGGCGTCGCCGAGCACGAACACCGTCGTGCGCGGGCCGACCGCGTCGCCGTACCGCTGCGCGAACTCGCCCAGTGCGACGCCGTAGTCGCTGCTGCCGTGCCAGCCGGTGAGCGTCGCCTCCGAGCGGATGCGGGCGCCGAGCCCCTCCGGATCGGCCGTGCCGCGCACCAGCAGCCCGGTCACCTCGTCGATCCGGTTGACGAAGGCGAACACCCGCACCTTGCTGAACTGCTCGTGCAGCGCCTGCACCAGCAGCATCGTGAAGTCCGAGAAGCCGGACACCGACCCCGAGACGTCGCACAGCAGCACCAGTTCGGGCCGCACGGGACGGCGCCTGCGCAGCACCGGCTTCATCGGCACCCCGCCGGTCGACAGCGACCCGCGCAGGGTGCGCCGCAGGTCGATGCTGCCCCGGGAGGCCCGGCGCCGGCGGGCCGCCAGCCGGGTGGCGAGCTTGCGGGCCAGCGGCTGCACCGTCCTGCGCAGCTCAGCGAGCTGGAGCCGGCCCGCGTAGAGGAAGTCGACCCGGTCGGGGGTCGTCGCCACCGCGCGCCGGGCGATCTCGTCCCGGTCCCGCCGCTCGGCGACCCGGCGCCGCGCCTCCGCCGCCACCATGGCGCGGAACGTCTCGATGCGCCGCCGGATCTCGTCCTCCAGCAACCGGTCGGTGAAGCCGGACCCGGAGCCCTGCGCGCGGACCCCGTCCCGGACGCGTGCGAGCAGCGTCTGCGGGCGCAGCCGGTCCAGCGTCTGGTGCGCCGACCAGCCGTCCGACGCCGGCGAGGAGCCGTACGCGCCGAAACCCTCCACCGCCTCCGCCGCCAGCCGCTCCAGCAGCGCCCGGTCGTCCGCGGCGAGCGCGGCCGCCAGCCGGTCGCGCAGGTCGTCCCGGCCGGCCGGCTCGTCCAGCGGTCCGCCGACACCGCGCGGGAAGTACAGGTCGAAGATCGGGTCGAACACCTTCCGGCCGGCCGGGTCGTGCAGCAGCGTCGCCGCCAGCCCCTCCCGCAGCAGCTCACGGTCGTCCAGCCCCAGCGCCGCGACCGCCCGGGCCGCGTCCACGGTCTCGCCGGTGCCGACACGCATGCCGTGCGCGCGCAGCGCGTCGACCAGGGAGGTCAGCCGCTCGGCGACGCCGGGGGCGGTCACACGGCGTCCAGGTCGAGCTTGGCGGCCGCCTTGAGCACGTCGTCCTGGTGCTTGAGCAGCACGCCCAGGGTGGCCTGCACGACGCTCTCGTCGAGCGTGCCGGCGCCGAGCGCGAGCAGGGTGCGCGCCCAGTCCACGGTCTCCGCGACCGACGGGACCTTGCGCAGGTCCATGGCGCGCAGTGCCCCGACCACCCGGACGACGGACGCGGCCAGCGCCTCGTCCAGCTCCGGCACCTTCAGCCGTACGATCCGGCGCTCCAGCTCCTGGTCGGGGAACCCGATGTGCAGGAAGAGGCAGCGGCGGCGCAGCGCCTCGGACAGTTCGCGGCTCGCGTTGGAGGTGAGGACGACGAAGGGGCGGCGGGCCGCGGTGATCGTGCCCAGCTCGGGGACGGTGACCTGGAAGTCGCTGAGGACCTCCAGGAGCAGCCCCTCGATCTCGACGTCCGCCTTGTCCGTCTCGTCGATCAGCAGCACCTTGGGGTCGTCGCCGCGGATGGCGGTCAGCAGGGGGCGGGTGAGCAGGAACTCCTCGCTGAAGATGTCCGTGCGCGCCTCGTCCCACGTCTCGTCACGGCCGGCGCTGATGCGCAGCAGCTGCTTGGCGTGGTTCCACTCGTACAGGGCCCGGGACTCGTCGACGCCCTCGTAGCACTGCAGGCGGACCAGGCGTGCCCCGGCGACCTGGGCGACGGCCTTGGCGAGTTCCGTCTTGCCGACCCCGGCGGGGCCTTCGACGAGCAGCGGCTTGCCGAGCCGGTCGGCCAGGAAGACGGTCGTGGCGACCGCGGGCGAGGCGAGGTAGCCGGTCTCGGCAAGACGTGCGGAGACGTCGTCGACGGATGTGAACAACGGGGCCTCCCGGTCGGTGCTGGTGTCGCGGGGACTATCTAAGCGCTTGTTCATGGCGCGTGTCACCAGGAAATGCCGGATGGAACCCCTGCGGCGGGCCGGGTGCCCGGGCGTGACGGTACGCGCCGTCTGCCCTGCCGACGCGGCGGTCGAGGCCACCGCGCCGTCCCCGACGGGCCGAGCGCCGGTCACGGACCCGCGCCAGGACACGGCGGGCCACCGCAGCGGCGCTTCACGTCGGGCCGCGGCGACGGCGCTGCCGGCCGCGGCCGGCGCGGGGCCGGTGGCGGGCCTGGGACGGGATGCGGCAGGCCCCTCCGGGGGCCGGTCCTGGCGTGATGCTGCGGGTCGTCGCGATGGTGGTGCGGGTTGTGGCCGATGCGAGGCCGGTGGCGGGCCTGGGCCGATACGCGGCGGGCCGTCTCGGCGGCCGGTGACGGCGACTGCGCTGCCGGCCGCGGCCGATGCGGGGCCGGTGGCGGCCCTGGGCCGATCTCGGGCGAGGCGATGGGCGAGCCGATGGACGAGGCGATGGACGAGGCGATGGACGAGGCGATGGACGAGGCGATGGCGCGGCGGCTCGTGGCCGACACGGGCCCGGTCGTGGGCCTGGGCCGATGCGCGGCAATCCGCTCCGGGGAGTGGTGACGGCGACGGTGCTGTCGGTTGCGTCGACGTGGCGCCGGACACGGCGATGGCGCTGTCGGCCGTGGCCGACGTGGGGCCGGTGGCGGCCCGGGCCGAGGGGCTGGGGGCCGTCTCGGCGGGCGGTCGTGGTCGGTGCGGGGCGGAGACGGGGCAGAGGGGCGGCCGCCTGAGCGGCCGCCCCTCCTGGGTTGTTCCGGCGGCCGTGCTCAGTCCGTCGGGCCGGTGACCAGTACCACTTCCAGGGTGCGTGGGCCGTGCACTCCCTCGACGCGGTCCAGTTCGATGTCGCTGGTCGCCGACGGGCCGGAGATCCAGGTGAGCGGCCGCGCCGGGTCGAGGCGGTCGAGCGCCTGGGGCACCGAGCCGACGACCTGGTCGGGGACGCGGACGACGCAGACGTGGTGGTCGGGGACGAGCGTGATCCGGCGGCGGCCCTGCTCCGGGCCGCCGTCCAGCACGATCGTCCCGGTCTCGGCGACGGCCACCGCGCAGCCCGTGACCACGCTGTCGACGCGGTCCAGCTCGTGAGCGGTGCTCTCCGCCCGGTCCGGCACCCGCTCGGCCTCCGTCGCCGCGAGCCACCGCGGATCCAGGCCCGGGGGCACCAGCACCGTCCTGGATCCGTGCGCGGAGAGCAGCCGGCCGATCGTCGCCGCCAGCTCGTCCGCCGCGCAGCGGTGCACGACCGCCCGGTAGTCCGCCAGGTTCTCGGCCAGCAGCTCCACCGTCTGCTCGACGCTCCGGTCGCCGTGTTCGCGCAGGTAGTCCCGGGGGACGGCCTGCTCGTACGGCGTCTCGTCCTGCCCCGCGGCGGCGAGCGCGCGCCGTACCCGAGCCAGGACCCGTTCCCTGCTGCTCACTTCGCGTCCTTCCCGCCGTGCGTCCGCTGCCACCAGTCGCGGAACGGTTCCGCCGGCACCGGCGGCAGATCCCGGGTGCCGCTCCACGCCCGGCCCGGACCGGGCAGCGTCCGCGGATGCAGGCGGCGGGTGCGCGAGGCCAGCCGCTGGCCGGTGCGCAGCGCGCCGGGGCGCGTGAACGCCCAGCGGGCCGCGCGCATGGCCGCACGCTCGGCCGCGTGCCCCTTCGCCGGCCGCAGCACCACCTTGTTGCCCTCACGCGTCACCGGCCCGCCCTCCACGACCCGCTCCCGCAGGTGCACCAGCACCTCCGGGATGTCGATCGCGACCGGGCACACCTCGTAGCAGGCGCCGCACAGCGACGACGCGTACGGCAGCGAGGCGTCGATCTCGCTGGCGGTGCCCCGCAGTTGCGGGCTGAGGATGGCGCCGATCGGGCCCGGGTAGACAGAGCCGTACGCGTGCCCGCCGGCCCGCTCGTAGACCGGGCAGACGTTCAGGCAGGCCGAGCAGCGGATGCAGCGCAGGGCCTGGCGGCCGACCTCGTCGGCGAGGGTGTCGGTGCGGCCGTTGTCGAGCAGGACCAGGTGGAACACCCGCGGGCCGTCGGCCGTCCCGGAGTCCGTGGTGCCCGTCCAGGTCGACGTGTACGGGTTCATGCGCTCCGCGGTGGACGAGCGGGGCAGGGTCTGCAGGAACACCTCCAGGTCGCGCCAGGTCGGCACGATCTTCTCGATGCCCACGACCGAGATCAGCGTCTCGGGCAGGGTCAGGCACATGCGCCCGTTGCCCTCGGACTCCACGACCACCAGCGTGCCGGTCTCCGCCACCATGAAGTTGGCGCCCGAGATGCCGACCTTGGCCCGCAGGAACTTCTCCCGCAGGTGCAGCCGGGCGGCCTCGGCGAGTTCGGCGGGCGAGTCGGTCAGGCCCTCCGGCGCCGGACGGCCCCACTCGCTCATCTCCGAGCGGAAGATGTCCCGGATCTCGCCGCGGTTGCGGTGGATGGCGGGCACCAGGATGTGCGAGGGCCGGTCCTTGCCCAACTGCACGATCAGTTCGGCGAGATCGGTCTCGTAGGCGCGGATGCCCTCGGCCTCCAGGGCCTCGTTGAGTCCGATCTCCTGCGTCGCCATCGACTTGACCTTGACGACCTCCGTCTCCCCGGTCTCCTTGACCAGGCCGGCGACGATCCGGTTGGCCTCGTCGGCGTCCGCGGCCCAGTGGACGATGCCGCCCGCCGCCGTGACGGCCTCCTCCAACTGCACCAGGTAGCGGTCCAGGTGACGCAGCGTGTGGTCCTTGATCCGCTTGCCGGCCTCCCGCAGCGCGGCCCAGTCCGACACCTCGGCGACGGCGCCCGCCCGCTTGGCGCGGATGGTGTGCGTGGCGTGCCGCAGATTGCCGCGCAGGGTCTGGTTGTGCACGGCCTCGTGGGCCGCCCGGGGAAACGCCGGCATCCCCACGAACGTTCCGCTCATGCCGTCGGCTCCTCTTCCGTGCCGGCCAGGATCTCCGCGATGTGCACCGGCCGCATGCCGGTGCTCAGCCGTGCCATGGTGCCGCCGATGTGCATCAGGCACGAGTTGTCGGCGGCGCACAGCACCTCCGCGCCGGTCGACTCGGCGTTGCGGACCTTGTCCAGGCCCATCGCGGCCGACACGTCCGAGTTCTTCAGCGCGAAGGTGCCGCCGAAGCCGCAGCACTCCTCGGCGCCCGGCAGTTCCACCAGCTCCAGGCCTCTGACCGCCTCCAGCAGCCGGCGCGGCCGGTCGCCGAGCCCCAGCCCGCGCAGCCCGTGACAGGTCGGGTGGTACGTCACCTTGTGCGGGTAATAGGCCCCGACGTCCGTCACCCCCAGCACGTCCACCAGGAACTCCGTCAGCTCGTACGTCTTGGGCACCACGGGCGCCAGCGTGGCCGCGAGACCGTCCCCGCGACCCTCGGCCCGCGCCCGCTCACCCATGCGCGGATACAGCTCCCGCACCATCGCCCCGCACGAGCCCGACGGTGTGACGATCGCCTCGTACTCCCCGAAGACATCGGAGAAATGCCGGGCCATCGGCTCCGCCTCGTGCCGGTAGCCGGTGTTGTAGTGGGCCTGCCCGCAGCAGGTCTGGGCCATCGGGAAATCGACGTCGACGCCCAGTCTGGTCAGCAGTTTCACCACCGCGCGGCCGGTGTCCGGATACAGCGTGTCGTTGACACAGGTCAGGAACAGAGCGACACGCATCGCGGCTCCTCGTGATCGATCATCGGATGGGTGCAGGGTAGCTCCATTGAGCGCCCCCGGCGACACCGGGTCACTTTCCGGCCAGCCGGGCCTGCGCCTCCCGCCACCGCCGGGTGTCGCCGCGGGGTTCGTAGCGGGTGAGCGGCTGCGTCCGGGTGAGCAGGTGCCGCATCCCGGCGAGGTCGCCGACCAGTCCGTGGGCGCGGGCCTGGACGAGCACGTTGCCGAGCGCGGCCGCCTCCGTCGGGCCCGCCACCACCGGCAGTCCGCAGGCGTCGGCGGTCAGCTGGCACAGCAGGGAGTTGCGGGTGCCGCCGCCGACGACGTGCACCACGTCGACCGGGTGGCCGGCCAGGCGCTGCGCGTCCTCGACGGCCCGCCGGTGGGCGAGCGCGAGGGAGTCGAGGATGCAGCGCGTGATCTCGGCGGGTGACTCGGGCACCGGCTGCCCCGAGGCACGGCACGCCTCGGCGATCCGCTCCGGCATCCGGCCCGGCGCGAGGAACGCCGCGTCGCCCGCGTCGACCACCGACCGCAGCGCCGGCACCTCGGCCGCCTGCCGCAGCAGCTCGCCCAGGTCCGGGTCGCCCCAGGCCCGCACGCACTCCTGCAGCAGCCACAGACCCATGATGTTGCGCAGGTACCGGACCGTGCCGTCCAGCCCCAGCTCGTTGGTGAAGTTGGCGGCCCGGCTCTCCTCGGTGAGCACGGGCGCGGCCAGTTCCAGCCCGGCCAGCGACCAGGTGCCGGTGCAGATGTAGGCGAACCGCTCGCCCCCGGTGGCCGGAACGGCGGCCACGGCGGAGGCCGTGTCGTGCGAGCCGACCGTCGTCACCCGCACCGGACCGGTCAGCCCGGTCTCCTCCAGCACCTCGGGACGCAAGCTGCCGGCCGGGTCGCCCGGCTGCCGCAGCGGAGCGAACAGGCCGAGGTCGATGCCGAGCCGGCCGGCGACGTCGTGCGACCAGTCACGGGTGCGCGGGTCGATGAGCTGGGTGGTGGAGGCGTTGGTCAGCTCGGTGCCCTGCTCGCCGGTGAGCCAGTAGGCCAGCAGGTCCGGGATGAGCAACAGCCGCTCGGCCTGGGCCAGTTGGTGCGTCTCACGGGCCGCGACCAACTGGTACAGGGTGTTGAACGGCGCGTACTGCAGCCCGGTCGCCGCATACAGGCGGTCGGCCGGCACGGTCGCCCACACCTTCTCCGCGACGCCCTCCGTGCGGCTGTCCCGGTAGTGCACGGGGTTGCCGAGCAGCGCCCCGTCCGCGTCCAGCAGACCGTAGTCCACCGCCCAGCTGTCGATGCCGACGGAGTCCACCGGGCCCGCCAGGCGCAGCCCGTGCAGGACGCCCGCGTACAGGCCGAGGACGTCCCAGCGCAGCCCCTCGGGCACGCGCACGGGACGGTTGGGGAAGCGGTGCGCCTCGGTCAGTTCCAGGCTGTCGGGGCCGACGCGGCCGACCATGACGCGTCCGCTGGACGCGCCGAGGTCGACCGCGGCGTACGACTTCACGGACGCGCTCACCGCAGGAAGGCGGCCGCGACGCCGGCGTCGACCGGGACGTGCAGTCCCGTGGTGTGGGTCAGGTCGCCGCCGGTCAGCGCGAAGACGGCGTTCGCGACGTGCTCGGGCAGCACCTCCCGCTTCAGCAGGGTGCGCTGGGCGTAGAACTCGCCGAGCTTCTCCTCCGGCACCCCGTACACGGCCGCCCGCTTGGCGCCCCAGCCGCCCGCGAAGATGCCCGAGCCGCGCACCACCCCGTCCGGGTTGACGCCGTTGACGCGGATGCCGTGCTCGCCCAGCTCGGCCGCCAGCAGCCGCACCTGGTGGGCCTGGTCGGCCTTGGTGGCGGAGTAGGCGATGTTGTTGGGGCCGGCGAAGACGGCGTTCTTGGAGGCGATGTAGACGATGTCGCCGCCCAGACCCTGCTGGATCATCACCCGGGCCGCCTCGCGGGAGACCAGGAAGGACCCGCGGGCCATGATGTCGTGCTGCAGGTCCCAGTCCTTCGCCGTGGTCTCCAGCAGCGGCTTGGAGATGGAGATGCCCGCGTTGTTGACCACCAGGTCGACGCCGCCGAAGGCCAGCACCGCCGCCTTGAACGCCGCGGCGATCTGCTCCTCGTCCGTCACGTCGACGGTCACGGCGACCGCCTTGTCCGGGCCGCCCAGCCCCTCGGCGACGGCGGCCGCGTTGTCCCCGTTCAGGTCGGCGACCACGACGCACGCGCCCTCGGCCACCAGCTTCTCGGCGATCGCCTTGCCGATGCCGCTGCCCGCGCCGGTCACCAGCGCCACCCGGGTCGCCAGCGGCTTGGGCTTCGGCATCCGCTGGAGCTTGGCCTCCTCCAGGGCCCAGTACTCGATGCGGAACTTCTCCGACTCCTCGATCGGGGCGTACGTCGACACCGCCTCCGCCCCGCGCATCACGTTGATCGCGTTGACGTAGAACTCGCCGGCCACCCGCGCGGTCTGCTTGTCCTTGCCGAAGGAGAACATGCCGACGCCCGGCACCAGCACGATCGCCGGGTCGGCACCGCGCATCGCGGGGGAGTCGGACAGGGCGTGCCGCCGGTAGTAGGCCGCGTACTCCTCGCGGTACTCCGCGTGCCGCTCCTTCAGGCGGGCGATCGCCTCGTCCAGGGGAGCGGTGGGCGGCAGGTCGAGGACGAGCGGCCGGACCTTGGTGCGCAGGAAGTGGTCCGGGCAGGAGGTGCCCAGCGCGGCCAGCCGCGGGTGCTCGGCGCGGGAGACGAAGTCGAGGACGACGTCGGAGTCGGTGAAGTGCCCGACCTGCGGGCGGTCCTGGGAGGCGACGGCCCGCACGTACGGCGCCAGCGCCGCCGCCCGCTCCCGGCGCTCGGCCTCGGGCAGCGCCTGGTAGCCCTCGATCACCGGGCCGAACGGCTCCGGCTTCCCGCGCTCGGCGAGGAACGCCTCCGCCGTGCGGATGATGTGCAGCGAGTTGCGCTCGCACTCCTCGGAGGTGTCGCCCCAGGCGGTGATGCCGTGACCGCCCAGCACGCAGCCGATCGCCTGCGGGTTGGCCGCCTTCACCGCCGCGATGTCCAGCCCGAGCTGGAAACCGGGCCGCCGCCACGGCACCCACACCACCGTGTCGCCGAAACACTCGGCGGTCAGCTTCTCGCCGTCGGCCGCGCAGGCGAGCGCGATCCCGGAGTCGGGGTGCAGGTGGTCGACGTGCGCCGCGTCCACCAGGCCGTGCATCGCGGTGTCGATGGAGGGGGCCGCGCCGCCCTTGCCGTGCAGGCAGTAGTCGAAGGCGGCGACCATCTCGTCCTCGCGCTCGACGCCCGGGTAGACGTCCTGCAGCGCCCGCAGCCGGTCCAGGCGCAGCACGGCCAGGCCGGCCTCGGTCAGCGTGCCGAGGTCACCGCCCGAGCCCTTGACCCACATCAGTTCGACGTCGCCGCCGGTGACGGGGTCGGTCTCGGTGCCCTTCGCGGAGGCGTTGCCCCCGGCGTAGTTGGTGTTGCGCGGATCCGCGCCGAGCCGGTGGGAACGCGCCAGCAGTTCGGCGGCTTCGGGGTGGGGTGCCATGGTCGGTCTCTTCCTTGCGTCGTCGGGGCGGTGCGGGTGTGCGGGAGGCGGGGCCGGGGGTCAGGCGCCCCAGCCGGCCTGGGAGCCGCCGACACGCTCGGCGGCGATGCGCTCCTGCCAGCCGGAGCGGCGGTAGGCGGCGATCGGGTCGGGGTCGAGGCCCGTCTCCTCGCGGAGTTCGGCGAGCAGTGGGCGTACGTCGGTGTTGTAGGCGTCCATGAGGACGGCGTTCGCGCCGAGGACGTCGCCGCCGCGCTGGGCGGCGGTCAGGGCCTCGCGGTCGACGAGCAGGGCCTTGGCGGTGGCTTCCTGGACGTTCATCACGGACCGGATGACGGCGGGGATCTTGGCCTCGATGTTGTGGCACTGGTCGAGCATGAAGGCGACGTCGGGGGTGTAGCCGCCGCCGCGGACGACCTCGTACATGATGCG
>NZ_JBFADM010000073.1:0-39203 GCF_040641355.1 Streptomyces sp. NPDC020996 | reverse complement strand
CGGGCGGGGCGGGGGGGCTTCTCGATCCCTCTACCACCCCCCCCCCCCCCGGGGGGGCGCCCCCCCGGCCGCCCCCCCCCCCCCCCCGCCTGTCTGTCTGTTGCCGGTGCGCCTGCGCTCAGGCGAGCCCGTCCACCAGCCGGAACGCCGAGTCCTGCCGGTACAGGTCGCTGTTCTGCCAGGGGTCCAGCTTCAGCCGGAAGTTCTGGTGGCGCAGGAAGCGCCCGGGGTAGTTCACCGACTCCAGCATGACCGCGCCCGGGAACGCCGAGGCGCGGGGGCAGAAGGTGGCGTCCTGCCGGAACAGGGCGGAACCGTCGTTGCGTTCGGCGCGCAGCAGGAAGTCGCGGTGGCGCAGGTAGCCGCCGTCGTGCGTGGCGAAGGAGTAGCAGGACGCGTCCGCCAGCCCCTTGACCAGCTTGAACGTGGAGTCCTCACGGTCGGCCGGGCCGCGCACCGGGTCGAGCCGCACGTAACCGTCGCTGACATGCCAGTAGTGGTCGGGATAGTTGACCGAGCGGACCGACCGCCGGACGTCCGCCGGCCGCGGTGAGGCCGAACCGGGCCCGGCCGACGGCGAGGCGGACCGCACGGGAGCGGGCGAGGCCGCGTCCGCCGAGACGCCCGGCCGGGGCCGGGCCGTCGTGGGCCCGGGCGAGGACGGGGCCTTCCGGTGCCGGGCGGGGGAGGCCGTGCCCGCGGACGGGGAGGCGAAGGAGATCAGCCCCGGCACGGTGGCCTCCGGCGAGGCGACCGCCGTCCGTGACGTGTCGCGTGTGCCCTCCCTGTTGACGGCGATCGTCGTCACACAGGCGACGACGGTGGCCAGGGCGAGGGCACCGGCCAGCCAGAGCCGCCGGGTGCCCGGTGCGCGGGAGGTGTCCTGCGCCCAGCCGTTCGCCCAGGGCTCATGAGGGGGCCGGGACCTGTTGTCGTGCATGCGCTGTTCCTCCAGCGGCGCACCACGGCGACGCACGGCCGCGGCGGCGATGACCCGGTATGTGAACGGTGAAACACTAGTGGACGTTGAGGCGTGGGAGCAGCTGTTTGAACAAGTGCGGTTTCCCCGTCTTCCGAGGCGGTGCGAGGCGCGTTCACAGGCCCGCGCGAGGCGCGCGGGGGCCGGGGCCGACGCCGGGGCCGACGCCGGCGTGGGTCCGTGGCTGTCCTCGGCCGCAGGCTCCCGCCGTCCGCCTGTGTGCCGTCCGCCTGTCCGCCTGTTCGCCCGCCTGAGGCTCGCCCCCTGAGACGCGGCGCGCGCGGGTTGGCCTCCGCGAGGCCCGGCCGGTTAGGTTGCCGTCATGACCGACACGACTGCACCCAGCACCACCGGGGCGGTGGCCGCCGGCCTCGCCACGATCGCCGCCGACGGCACCGTCCTCGACACCTGGTTCCCCGCGCCGGAGCTCGCCGCCGAGCCCGGCCCGTCCGGCACCGAGCGGCTGTCCGCCGAGCGGGCCGTGGAACTGCTCGGCGAGGGCGCCGCGAAGGCGGTCGGCCCGGACGCGCGCCGGGGCGTCGAGGTGGTCGCGGTCCGCACGGTCATCTCCTCCCTGGACGAGAAGCCCCTCGACGCCCACGACGTCTACCTGCGCCTGCACCTGCTCTCGCACCGCCTGGTCAGGCCGCACGGCCAGAGCCTCGACGGCATGTTCGGCTTCCTCGCCAATGTCGCCTGGACCTCCCTCGGCCCGGTCGCCGTCGACGACGTCGAGAAGGTGCGGCTCAACGCCCGCGCCGAGGGCCTGCACCTCCAGGTGACCTCGGTCGACAAGTTCCCGCGGATGACGGACTACGTCGTCCCGAAGGGCGTCCGCATCGCCGACGCCGACCGGGTGCGGCTCGGCGCGCACCTCGCCGCGGGCACGACGGTCATGCACGAGGGCTTCGTCAACTTCAACGCCGGCACCCTCGGCACGTCGATGGTCGAGGGCCGTATCTCCGCCGGTGTCGTCATCGGCGACGGCTCGGACATCGGCGGCGGCGCCTCGACCATGGGCACGCTGTCCGGCGGCGGCAACGTGATCATCTCCATCGGCGAGCGCTGCCTGATCGGCGCCGAGGCGGGCGTCGGCATCGCGCTCGGCGACGAGTGCGTGGTCGAGGCGGGCCTCTACGTCACCGCGGGCACCCGCGTCACCATGCCCGACGGTCAGATCGTCAAGGCCCGCGAACTCTCCGGCGCCTCCAACATCCTCTTCCGCCGCAACTCGGTCACCGGCACCGTGGAGGCCCGCCCGAACAACGCGGTCTGGGGCGGCCTGAACGAGATCCTGCACAGCCACAACTGACCGGCCGGCTCCCGCACCGCACACCTGCGCACGGCGCCCCGCCGGCTTCGTCGGCGGGGCGCCCGTTCGTGTCCGGGCCGTGCAGGTCAGTCGGTCGTGTACTCCGCGAAGGCCGTCAGCAGTTGCTCGGTCGCCTCGCGGCTTGCGGGCAGCAGTGGGGGGCGGACCGGGCCCGCGGGCAGTCCCAGTTCGTTCAGGAGGGCCTTGGCCGTGACCGTGCCGGGCAGGCCCGCCGACATCATCGCCTCGATGAGGGGCGTGGCGCGCTGCTGGAGGCGCGCGGCCCCCGCGGCGTCACCCGCGTCGAACGTGTCCAGGACCGCGCGGAGCCCGGACGGGACGACGTTGGCGACCGTGCTGATGTAGCCGGCGCCGCCCACCGCGTACAGGGCGAGGTGGTGTTCCTCGCAGCCCGCGTAGTAGGCGAGGTCCGTGCACAGCAGCACCTTCTGGGCGGCGAGGAAGTCGTAGGAACAGTCCTTGACCGCCACGATCCGGGGGTGCCCGGCGAGGCGGATCATCGTCTCGGGCTCGATGCGGGTGCCGGTGCGGCCCGGGATGTCGTACAGCACCACCGGCACGCCCGCCGCGTCCGCGACCGCCCGGAAGTGCGCCTCCAACGCGTCCTGCGGGGGCCTGCTGTAGTACGGGCTGACCACCAACAGGCCGTCCGCGCCCGCCTTTTCGGCCTGCCTGGCGAGTTCGACGCTGTGCCGGGTGTCGAAGGTGCCGACGCCCGCCACGATCGACGCGCGTGCGCCCACCGCCTCGCGCACCGCCGACACGAGCGCCGCCTTCTCCGCGTCCGTGGTGGTCGGCGACTCGCCCGTCGTCCCGGACAGCACCAGGCCGTCGCAGCCCCCGGAGACCAGGCGGTCGGCGAGCCGCTGCGCGCCGTCCAGGTCGAGCGCGCCCTCCTCGGTGAAGGGCGTGATCATCGCGCACAGGGCGCGGCCGAAGGGAGGGGCGGCGGGGACGCTGACGGGGGCGGCGGCGCGGGCGGTCGCGGGAGGCTTCATGGAGGCAGTCTCGGGCCGGCGGTTCGTGTAGCTCCACTTAATTTTCCTGCCGAATGATTCTTAGGAACGCTGAAGGATGGGCCGGGCCCTATGTCCAATTCGGCCCTTCATGGGTCACCATGGCCAGGACGGACACCGGCCACGGTCATGGGAGGCGTCATGAAGCTCGGCAAGGCACTCGCCACCGGAGTCGCGGAGGAACAGCCGCAGGCCCACGAGGAGCAGGACCTCGAGACCCCGCTTGAGACCGAGGAACTGAAGGCCCCCGAAGAGGTCCCGGCGGCCCGATGAGACTGCGGCTTCCGGAGGAACGCCCGACGGAGCCGCCGACCGGATACAAGATCGCCCACCCGGTGCTGTCCCAGGACGGCACCCGGGCCGGGTTCACCGGTGTGTCGCTGGGCGGCGCGCTGCCGTACGGCGTCGTGGCCGACGCGTCCTGCGTCTACGGCCTGCGCCACCGGGCTCCGCACCGCCGCTGCGACTGCGGCTTCCACTGCGTGCACGACCGCACCGCGGCCGAGGGACTGCTGAGCACGGCCGAGCACCGCACGGCCGTGCTGCTCGAGGTGTCGGTCCTCGGCGCCTACATCCGCTTCGAACGCGGCTTCCGCTACGCCCGCCAGCGGGTCCGCACCGCCACGGTCGGCGCGTGCGCGTGCGGCCGGCCCGCCACGGCACTGGCCGACGCGGGCTGGGGCCGCCCCGGCTGGCGGGCGCTCGCGCCGTCCTGCGCGGGCTGCCTGCGCGGCCGTACGGGGATGTCGCTCGCCGCGTTCGCGCGGCTGGCCGGGAACGGGCTGCGGGTGGTCGCGGGTGCGGGTGCCGCACCGCCTGGGGACGGCGCCGCCGTCGACGGGTTCGGGGTGCCGGAACTCGTCGCCGAGGCGGCCCTGTTGCAGGCGCGCCTGGACTGGTTCCAGACGCAGCTGGCCCGGCTGGGCGAGCCCGGGCCGGACGGCGGGCGCAAGGGGTAACCGCAGCCCGGTGCGGGTACCCGGGTGCCTCCGGCAGGAGAGGCGCACGAGAGGAGGCGGGACACCGTGAGCGGGACCACGGAAAACAGGCTGGACGGGCAGCGCTCGGTGGGCGAGCTCGTCAACCGGGCCACCGAGCAGCTTTCGCGGCTCGTACGACAGGAACTGGCCCTCGCCAAGGAGGAGCTGGCCGCGAAGGGCCGCCGGGCCGGACGCGGCGGCGGACTCCTCGGCGCCGCCGGCGCGGTCGCCTACGCCGGCCTGCTCGCCCTGGCCGCCACCGGGGCCGCCGCCCTCTCGCTGGTGCTGCCGGTCTGGGCCGCGGCGCTGATCGTGACGGGCGCGTTGTTCGCGATCGCGGGCGTGCTCGCCGTGACCGGCCGCGCCCAGTTGCGCCGGGCCGGACCGCCCACCCCCGAGCGGACTCTCGACAGCGTCAGGGCCGACGTCGAGGTGATCAGGGAAAGGGCGCACCGATGACGGACAGGGCAGGAGTGTCGGGCTCGGGGTCCCACGGCCCCGAGGAACTGCGGCGGCAGATCGAGCAGACCCGCGGCCAGCTCGGCGACACGGTCGCGGAGCTGGCGGGCAGGATCGACGTCAAGGGCCGGGCGCAGGCCCGCGCGGCCGACCTCCGGGACAAGGCGGGCGCGATGACCGTGCAACTGCGCAGCACCGCGGCGCAGGCCGGGCACAAGGTCCACGACACGGCGACGAAGGCCGGGCACCGGGTCCACGACCGGGCACTTCAGGCGGGCCACACGGCGCAGGAACGGGCAGTACGGACGGGTCACGCGGCTCAGGAGCGAGCGGTACGGGCGGGTCACACGGCTCAGGAACGGGCGCTGCGGGTGGGTCACACGGCTCAGGGGAGGACGGCGGAGACGGGGCAAGCGCTGGAGCGCAAGGTGGAGCGCGGCGTGCCGTGGCCCGCCCGGCCCGTGGCCACGGCGGCGGTCCGGCATCCACGTCCGGCGCTGGTCATCGGCGCGGCACTGGTCTTCGCCGCGGTGGTCGCGTGGCGGTACCCCAAGCCCGAGAAGCGGTAGTCGGCCGACGGCCCGGGCAGGAGCCGACGGCACGGCCGAAGTGAACGGGCACCCGGGACACCCGGGTGCCTGTCCATGCGGTGTCCGCTCGCGCTGGTGGCCACTCACGCCGGTGGCCGCCTGCGCGGCGTCGGACAACGCGGTGGCCCCCTGGGTGGTGCCAATCCACGCAGCGTCCCTCCGTGCGGTGCCGGCCCACGCGGTCCCCGCCCACGCGGTCCCCGCCCACGTGGTCCCCGCCTGCGCGGCGTCCGTCCGTGCGGCGTCCCTCCGTGCGGTGCCTGTCCGCGGTTCCGCGGCGCGGCGACCGGGAGCCCGCTTTACGGCCGGTCGGCCCGGCCGGATCCGCGCCGGCTGAGGCCATCGCCCGACCGGGTGTGCGGCGGGCGCGACAGGCGCCGGGCGCGGGGGCGCCGCGCTGCGCGCTCTGTCGCTCTCCGGCCGGGTCCGCGGACGCTTCGGCCGGTGCCACGTATCGCGTCGGCTTGGCGGCGCTACGGGCGCCGGTCCCCCTCGGCTCCGTCAACCGTCAGACGCCGCGCCGCGCGGCACCGGATCGTGCTGGGCCGTGCCGTGCCTGGCCGTGCGGGTCCGTGTCGGGTCGGGCCGTGCCGGGTCTGTGCCGTGCCGTGCCGCGTCGGGCCGGGCGGTGCCGCGTCGGCCGGTGCCGCGTCGGGTGGCCTTTGCGTGTTGCACGAGGTCGGGCGAGGCCGGCCGGCCCCGGCGGGTGTCGTGGGCTCGGTCCGTGGCGGTCCGCTGGTGGCTTCGCCGTGTCCGGGCCGGCCTGCCTCGGCGGGTGTCGCGCGCCTGCGCCGTGCCTCCGTGCCGGCCGTCCCGCGGTGGCCGTGCGGTCGGGGTTACGCGCCCGGGTGGGCCGGGTCGGGGAGGGTGCCCGGGGGTGCGCCGCCGGCGGGCGGCTGTGCCGGGCGTCGGCGGCGCCGGGCCGCCCGGAGCTTCGGCGGCCACTTCCGCGTGTCGCGGGGTTCCACGTACGGCTCCTCCGACGGCGGCCGCCCCTCGCAGACGATGGCCCGCTCGCGCGAGAGTTCGGCGTCGAACTCCAGCCCCAGCAGGATCGCCAGGTTGGTCAGCCACAGCCAGACCAGGAAGACGATGGCGCCGGAGAGGGTGCCGTACGTCCGGTTGTACGAGCCGAAGTTGGCCGCGTAGACCGCGAAGCCCGCGGACGCCACCAGCCAGATCAGCGTGGCGAGGACGCTGCCGGGGCTGATCCACCGGAAGCCGCGGCCGCGGACGTTGGGCGCGGCCCAGTACAGCAGGCCGATCATCATGACCACCAGGAGCAGCAGCACTGGCCACTTCGCCACGCCCCACACGGCGATCGCCGCCCGCCCCAGCCCGATCGCCGTGCCCACCCGCTCGGCCAGCGGCCCGGTGAAGACGACGATGACCGCGCTCGCGGCCAGCAGCACCATCAGAGCCACGGTCAGCGCCAGCCGCAGCGGCGTCAGCTTCCACACCGGCCGTCCCTCCGGCAGGTCGTACACGGCGTTGGAGGTGCGGATGAACGCGGCGACGTACCCGGACGCGGACCACAGGGCGAAGAGCAGCCCGGCCACGGCGAGTACGCCGCCCGTGCCGTTGCTGTCGCCGAGCTGGACGACGGCGTCCCGCAGGATGTCCCGGGCGGGACCGGGCGCCAGGTCGCCGATGTTGTCCAGGATCCTGTCCGTCGCGCGCTGCCCCACCACGCCCAGCAGGGACACCAGCACCAGCAGCGCGGGAAACAGCGAGAGCACGCCGTAGTACGTCAACGCGGCTGCCCGGTCGCCGAGTTCGTCGTCCAGCAGTTCCTTCGCCGTGCGCCGGGCCACCGCCCGCCAGGACCGTGCGGGCAGCCGGGCGGGACTGTCCTTGCCGCCCTCGTCGTTCTCGTCCTCGTCCATGACCAGCGTGTTGCCCGGATACGCCCGGCGAATCGCGGACGCGGCCCGAATCCTCCGGCCCGACGGGAGCATCCGGCCGGAGGATTCGGCAGGACGGGAGTATCCGGCCGGACGGGAGCATTCGGCCGGACGGGGGCCTCGCCCGGTGGCGAGGACCCCGTCCGGCACGACCCCTGGCGTTACGGGTGGAACCGCAGCACCTGCGGGTCGTGGTCGCTGATCTGGTCGTTGAACTCCGAGTTGATGTGCACGCTGTCGTACTCGAAGTCGCAGCCGCGCCGGATCGACGGGCTGATCAGGATCTGGTCCAGGACCTGCTCGTTGCCCTGGTAGTCGTAGGTGTACCGCTCGCTCCGCGGCAGCGACTTGATCGCCGACCACAGCTCGCCGTCACCCTCGAGGATCTTCGCGGTGTCGGAGAACTCGAAGTCGTTGATGTCGCCGAGCGCGATGACGTCCGCGTTCTTCTGCACGTCGAGGATGCTCTTGACGAAGGCGTTGACCAGCGTCGCCTGCTGGTGGCGCTGCACCTCCGAGCTGCGCACCGGCGGCTGGTACTGCGCGGTCAGGCCCTGGTCGCCGCCCTTGGAGTTGAAGTGGTTGGCGATCACGAAGACCGTCCGGCCGCGGAAGACGAACTCGCCGGCCAGCGGCTTGCGGCTGTCCTCCCAGGCGGCGTTCGTCGGGTCGATCCGGCCCGGGGAGGCGGTCAGGGCCGCCTTGCCGTGTTCCCTGGTGACACCGACGGCGGTCGTGGCGTCGCCGCCCGCGCGGTCGGTGAAGGAGACCCGCGCCGGGTTGAACAGGAACACCTGGCGGATGTTGCCGCCCGGCTGGCCGCCGTCCTCGTCGTTCACCGGGTCGATGGAGCGCCAGTCGTAGCGCGGGCCGCCCGCCGCGACGATCGCGTCGATCAGCTTGTTCACCGTCACGTCCGCGGCGGTGGTGCCGTCGTCCGTCGCGCCGGTGTTGTCCTGGATCTCCTCCAGGGACACGATGTCGGGCGACTTGAGGTTGTTCACGATCGCGGAGGCGTGCTCCTCGAAGGTGGCGTCGGACGGGTCGAGGTTCTCGACGTTGTAGGTGGCGACCGCCAGCTCGCCGTGCCGCTGCTTGTCGGTCGACTCCCGCTGGAGTCCGGCGCTTTCGAGGGCACCGATCCGGTTCGCGACGAGCGTGTAGCCGCCGTACTGGTTGTAGTCCAGCGGGCCGTCCGTGGTGCCGGTGAGGGTGTCGCCGACGTTCGCCTTCGGGAAGGCGGCGGTCGAGCCCAGCGACTGGATCTGCAGCCGGCCGGTGTTCTGGGAGTCGTAGGAGCCGTAGACCGTGCCGCCGCGGCGGTTGGCGTGCTCGCGCGGCTTCACCGTGACCCACAGCTCGGTGTAGGCGTCGGTGGCGGTGACCACACGGGTGTCGGCGACCTGGACGTTCATGCCCTCCAGGGACTCGTAGTAGTCCAGGGCGTACGCCGACGGGTCCAGCGCCAGACCGTTGACCGAGCCGTTCGCGGCGGTGTCGCCGGCCGGGGTGTAGGCGTCCGGCACCGAGTCCGCGTCGATCACCGTGGCCGCGGGCACCGCGTTGCCGCTGGAGACGACCGTGATCGTCGGCTTGGTGATCTCCGTGACCGACTGGTTGCCGCTCGAGGTGCCGCCGGGCACGTACTCCGAGACCGTGCCGCTGACCTTCACGGAGTCGCCGACGGCGACCTTCGGGGTGGAGCTGGTGAAGACGAACACGCCCTCGCTGGTGGCCGGGTCGGCGTCGGGGTTCGGGTCCTGGATCCAGAAGCCCTTGGAAGAGCCGTAGGTGCGCACGCCGGTGACGATTCCGGCCACGTCCGCGACCTTCTGGCCGGCGTACGGGGATATGCGGGTGGTCCCCTGGATGTCATGGATGCGCACGGAGTCGGCGTGCGCGGGAGAGGTCAGCACGACGGCGGAGGCCGCGGAACAGACGGCGGCGACGGTGAGCGCGGCGAGGCGCGCGGAAGACTTGCTCGGCAACGGGATCCCTCCGGGGACATACGTGAGCGCCGGGACGAGGGTGGAGCTGGCTGCGACGGTGACGCGCGTAGAAACCGGTGAACAGTTGTCCTCGGTTTCTACGCGCGTCAATCTCCTGCCTGGTCGCGCCAGTTGTCAAGGTTTCGGCCATGTACGGACCCTGGCGGGGAGATGAACCGGGCGGCATGGGTGGAAATCCGTCTAGGCTTCGACCTGAGTCGTACGTCGTCCAGGTGGTCGTACGGCCCCGAGCCGTTCTAGGAGAACCAGCCGATGTCAGACAGCTCCCCCCTGCCGCCGGTACGGCTGCGTCCCGAAGCGGAGCTGGCGCGGGACGCACTGTCCACGCCGTTGCTGTCCCGGGCCGCGCGGCTCGCCCGCTGGGCAGGCCCGGACACGCGTGTCGACGCCGCCGGCGGGCTGGTCGACGAGCAACTGCCCGCGGCCGCCGCGGCCCTCGGGCTGAGCGGGGACGACGCCGCCGCCTGCGCGAGCGAGGCCTGGCGGGTCGCCGTGGACACCGGCCTCGTCGAGATCGCCGACGAGGAGGCGGGCACCGTCGCGGCCGGCGAGGACCTGGCGCTGCTCACCGGCGGCTCGCCGCGCGACGTGCTCGGGGTGTGGCTGGGGGCGCTGGAGACGCTGCTGGCCGACGCGAGCGTGCCGGACCTGGACGGGCTGGTCGAGGCCATGGACGACGGCGGGCGGGTCGATCTCTCCGAGCTGGACTGGGACCCCGAGGCGGAGGCCGAGTTCCTGGACGGCGTCCTCGGCAACCTCTACCTGCTGACGGTCGGCGAGGACGGGCCGGGCGGGTCGCCGGTGCCGCTGCCGGCGCTCGCCGCGTCGATGCTCGTGCCCACCGACATGACCGAGCCCAGCAATGACGTGCTGGAAGAGGTCTCCGAGGCGATGATGCGCCTCGACGACCAGTTCCGGCTGCTCGAACCGGTGGGGCTGGTGGAGTACCAGCCGGTGGACGAGGCGCTGATGACGGACGCCGACGAGGAGCCCGCCGCGCCCGTCGACGAGACGGACGTCTCCCGCTACGGGATGGTGCGGCTGACCCCCCTCGGCCTGTACGGCGTGCGGGCCCGGCTGCTGGAGGCCGGGTTCCAGGCGCCCGCCGTCGGCGACCTGGCGGACAAGGGCGCCGACGCGCTCCTGGACGGCGCGGCGTCGTTCGGGCACACGGCGGCGCAGGCCGAGATCGAGCAGTGGCTAGCCCGCCGCGAACCGCTGGCCGCGGCACGGGAGTTGCTGGCGGCCGCGCGGGGCGGGGACGCCGGGGCGCCGCTGCGGCGGCTGCGCTGCCAGCAGGCGCTGTCGCTGGTCGGCGCGGAGGCCGAGCCGGCGCTGCGGGAGGTGCTCGACGACGCCGAACTGGGCGGGCTCGCCCGGGTCTGGCTGACCGAACGGCAGGCCGCCGACGTGCCGGCGCCCTCCGAGAAGATGATCTTCTGGCTGACCGTCGACACGGTGGCCGCCCAGCTCGCGGCCGAGGGAAACTCCGAGGAACTGCGGGCGCTGGTACAGGGGTTGGCGGCTCAGCACGGCGGTTTCTTCGAGGCCGCCTGGCGGGTGGACCACCCGGCGACGGCCGACGTCCTGGAGGCGATGGGGCGCCTGCACCCGGACAAGAAGATAGCCAAGCAGGCCCGCAAGGCCGCCTTCAAGGCCCGCTCGCAGCGCGGGGACTGACGTCTCGGGGGCTCGGGTCACGCCCGGTTCCTGTGAACGGTGCCCATGGATGCACAAAAGCGTGCGCGGTGACGTCGCCCGGTGTTCAGACCGCGTTCAGGCGCGGGCGGGACGGTGGCGCCGACCCGTCGTTCGCCACCCTCCACGGCACCCACCGTCACAGGAGACTCCATGTCGCTCACCCGCAGGGACTTCGCCGCGAAATCCGCGATCACCGGCGCCGGTGTCGCGCTGGCGGGCAGCGTCGGCGCACTCGCCACCGCGCCGGGCGCCCTCGCGTCCACGGAGACCGAGCGTGCCGGGGAGGAGCCGGCCGACGCGCACGGCGGCGTCGGCTACGGTCCCCTCGTCCCCGACCCGGACGGCATCCTCGCGCTGCCCGCCGGCTTCTCGTACCGGATCGTCACCTACAGCGGCAGGACCAGGCTGGAGTCCGGCGAGTTCACCCCGTCCAACCACGACGGCACCTCCGCCTTCGACGGTCCCCGCGGCGCGACCCTCCTGGTCAACAACCACGAGCTCAAGGGCCCGCGGGCCAACTGGAAGTACCCCGTCCCGCTCACCGACGGCCTGGTCTACGACCCCGCCGCGTCCGGCGGCTGCACGGTCGTGGAGGTGCGCCGCGACCACGTCGCCGAGTGGGTCGGCATCGCCGGCACCTCCACCAACTGCGCCGGTGGCAACACCCCTTGGGGCACCTGGCTGACCTGCGAGGAGACCGAGGACAAGGCCGGCCAGAACGGCATGACCAAGGACCACGGCTACGTCTTCGAGGTCGACCCCGAGGACCGCCGGGCCAACCGCGACCCGAGGCCCGTCAAGGCGCTGGGCCGGTACGCCCACGAGGCCGTCGTCGTCGACCCCAAGCGTGGCCACCTGTACCTGACGGAGGACGCGTCCGGCCCCAACGGCCTGCTGTACCGCTGGACCCCGCCGGAGGGCTTCCGCCACGGCCGCGGCAAGCTGCGCACCCTCGCCGACGACGCGGGCGTGCTGCAGGCGTTCAAGTGCTTCGACTCCGGCGGCAAGTTCGTCGACGACCTCTCCCGCGCCACCCGGACCGGCACGGTGTACGGCGTCGACTGGGTGGACGTGCCCGACCGCGACGCGAAGACGGTGTCGGTGCGCAAGCAGTTCACCGACGGCCAGGTCACCCGCTCCCGCAAACTGGAGGGCATGTGGTGGGGCGACGGCGGCGCCTACGTCGTGGCCTCCTACGCCCGCGCCGAGAGCCCCGGCACCGCGCACGACGGCCAGGTCTGGTTCTACGACCCCAAGCGCCGCACCCTCACCCTGAAGGTCCTGCTCGGCGTCAACACCGACCCCTCCGCCGACGGCGCCTTCGACGGCCCCGACAACATCACCGTCTCGCCGTACGGCGGGCTCGTCATCGCCGAGGACGGCGAGGGCGTGCAGCACCTGTTCGGCGCCACCGACAGCGGCCGCACGTACCCCATCGCCCGCAACGAACTGAACATCGGCACCGCGGCGGAGCCCGAGTACAGCGAGTTCACCGGCGTCACCTTCTCTCCCGACGGAAAGACCCTGTTCGCCAACATTCAGACCCCGGGCATCATGCTCGCTATCACGGGGCCGTGGAAGCGGCAGAAGCGCGGCTGACCCGCCGGCCCGCCCTTCCCCGCAGGCGCCGAGCCGTCCCCCGCGCACCGAGTCGTGGCCCGCACCTCACCGCAGGTGCGGGCCACGGCCTTGTCCGCCCGCTCTCTGACATCTAACATTTCAGTCGTGGAGGCCATCCGACCCGTCCGGCGCACCCTGCTCAGGGACCGGGCGTACGAAGCGATCCGGGACGCCATCGTGGCCGGGGAGATCGAGCCCGGCACGGTGGTGCGGGACGCCGACCTCGCCGAGCGGCTGGGACTGTCCCGGGCGCCGGTGCGGGAGGCGTTCTCCCGGCTCGTGGACGAGGGGCTGCTGGAGAGCAAGCCGCAGAGCTACACGCGGGTGACCCCGGTCGTCGCCGCCGACGTGCGGGACGCGGCGGCCGTGGTCGGCGCGATGCACGAGCTGGTGGCGCGGATCGCGGTGCCCCGGCTGTCCGCGGCGGACGTGGCGGCGATGCGCGCGGCCAACGAGCGGTTCGCCGCCGCCGTCGGCTCGGGTGACGTGGACGCGGCGGTGCGCGCCGACGACGACCTGCACGACGTCCTGGTCCGCGTCGCCGGCAACCGCGCGGCCGCCGCCACCGTCGCCCGCTACACCCCGCTCATCCGCCGGCTGGAGCGACGCCGCTTCGGTGAGGGTGGCACCTGCCGTTCGGCGGGCCTGCACGAGCAGCTGATCGCGGCCTGCGCGGCCGGTGACGCGGACACCGCCGTCCGGGTCACCGCGGAGATCTGGCGCGGCCTCGCCGAACTCGCCGACGGCGACTGACCCCGACCCCGGGAGGACACATGTCCCTTTCCTCGTACGACCGTTACCCGCTGCTCTTCGGGCCGTCGCCCGTGCACCCCCTGGAACGGCTGACCGCGCACCTCGGCGGGGCCTCCCTGTGGGCCAAGCGCGAGGACTGCAACTCCGGCATCGCCTACGGCGGCAACAAGACCCGCAAGCTGGAGTACCTGGTCGCCGACGCGCTGGCGAAGGGCTGCGACACGCTCGTGTCGATCGGCGGGGTGCAGTCCAACCACACCCGCCAGGTCGCCGCCTGCGCCGCGCGCGCCGGGCTGAAGTGCGTGCTGGTGCAGGAGAGCTGGGTGGACTGGCCGGACTCCGTGTACGACAAGGTCGGCAACATCCTGGTCAGCCGCCTCGCCGGGGCCGACGTGCGGCTGGTGCGCGCCGGGTTCGGGATCGGGTTCAAGGAGAGCTGGGAGCAGGCGCTCAGGGAGGTCGAGGAGTCGGGCGGGAAGCCGTACGCCATCCCGGCCGGGGCGTCCGACCACCCGCTCGGCGGCCTCGGGTTCGCCGGGTGGGCGTACGAAGTCGCCGAGCAGGAGCGGGAGCTGGGCGTCTTCTTCGACACCGTGGTGGTGTGTTCGGTGACCGGGTCGACGCAGGCGGGCATGGTCGCCGGGTTCGCCGCCCTGGAGCAGGCGGGCGGGCGGCCGCGGCGGGTGATCGGCATCGACGCGTCGGCGAAGCCGGCCGCCACCCGCGCGCAGATCGCCCGGATCGCTCACAACACCGGTCGACTCATCGGCGTGGAGCGGGAGTTGACCGAGGAGGACGTCGAGCTCGACGAGCGCTACCACGCGGGCACGTACGGCATCCCGGACGAGGCCACGCTGGAGGCGATGCGGCTCGCCGCCCGCACCGAGGGGATGGTCACCGACCCGGTGTACGAGGGGAAGTCGATGGCCGGGATGGTCGACCTGGTCGCGCGCGGGGAGATCGGCCGGGACGCCACCGTCCTCTACGCCCACCTGGGCGGACAGCCCGCGCTCAACGCCTACAGCGCCCTGTTCTGACCGGGCCGCGCACCGTCCGCAGGCGGCTCGACACCACCCCGAAGGCGCGCGCGGAACCGCGCGACCGGCCACGACGGCGCGGCGGCTGAGGGACGGCCCGGTCCGGCGCGGTCCGGCCCGGTCCGGCGCGGTCCGGCCCGGTCCGGCCCGGTCCGGTCCGGCGCGGCCCGGCGCGGTCCGGCCCGGCGCGCTCAGCCCTCACAGCGCCCTGTTCCGACAGCGCCCTGAAGGCGCGCGGGGGACAGCGTGACCGGCCACGACTCCGCGGCGGCTGATCGACGGCCCGGCCCGGCCGGGCGCGGCCCGGCGCGGCACGCACTCCAGCGGAGCGCCGAGGTCTGTCTGGGCGCGATCCAGGTCCGCGGCCTGAAGTCCCTGCTGGGCTCGGCCGTCACGGACGGCAGCAACGTCGCGCTCACCGCGTGCGCGGGCAGTACGAAGGGGGCGGCGGTGAAGCTGGTGGCGGCGGCGCAGCGGGAGGGGACCCTGCGGGGCGACGTCGAGCCGATCGACGTGCTGCGCCTGACCCGCGGCATCAGCACCGCCTCGGAACTCGCGAGCGGCGGGGTCGGGCAGGTCCGCCGGTACCTGTCGCTGCTCATGGACGGACTGCGGCCCGCGGCCGGGAAGTGACCGCCGGGCGCCCCCGGTCCGGGGGCGCCCCGGGCGTCGTACGGACGCCTACAGCGCCTGGGCGGCCGGCTTGACCATGCCCCGGACCGTGCGCGCCTTGACGAAGTCGCCCATGGCCGTCATGTCCCACTCGCCGGAGAACTGGCGGATCAGCTTCGCCATCATCACGCCGGTCTGCGCCTCGGCGTTGGTGAGGTCGAAGCGGACCAGCTCCTCGCCGGTCGTGCCGTCCAGCAGGCGGCAGTAGGCCTTGGCGACCTCGGTGAACTTCTGGCCGGAGAAGGAGTTCACCGTGAACACCAGACCGGTGACCTCCTGGGGGAGGCGGCCGAGGTCGACGACGATGACCTCGTCGTCGCCGGCGCCCTCGCCGGTGAGGTTGTCGCCGGAGTGCTTGACCGCGCCGTTCAGGATCTGCAGCTTGCCGAAGTAGCAGCTGTCGATGTGGTTGCGCTGCGGGCCGTAGGCGATCACCGACGCGTCCAGGTCGATGGACTTGCCGCGGTACGCCGGCTCCCAGCCGAGGCCCATCTTGACCTGCGACAGCAGCGGGCGGCCGCCCTTGACGAGGGAGACGGTCTGGTTCTTCCGGAGGCTGACGCGGCCCTTGTCGAGGTTGATCTTCCCGGCGCCGGGGGCGGGCGGGGCGGGCGGCGCCGGCGGGACCGGGGGAGCGCCGAGCGGAGCGGCCGGGGGCGTCACCGGCGCCTGCGGCGCGGGCATCGGGGAAGCCGCCGGCTGCGGCGCGGGGGCCGGTTCCTCCACCGTCACGCCGAAGTCGGTGGCGATGCCGGCCAGACCGTTCGCGTACCCCTGGCCGACCGCCCGTGCCTTCCACACGCCGCCCCGCAGGTAGATCTCCATGACCACCAGCGCCGTCTCGGTGCCCAGCCGCGGGGGCGTGAACGTGGCCAGCACGCTGTGGTCGTCCGCGTTGCGGAGGGTGGCCGTCGGTTCGATGCCCTGGAAGGTCTGCCCGGCCGCGTCCGGGCTGGCCGTGACGACGACCTTCTCGATGCCCGGCGGGAGCGCGGTGGTGTCGACCGTGATCGCGTCGGGCGCCGTGCCGCCGCCGGAACGGTAGGTCACGCCCGGGCCGGCGGGCTGGTTGTAGAAGATGAAGTCGTCGTCGGAGCGCACCTTGCCGTCGGCGGTGAGCAGCAGGCCCGAAACGTCGAGCCGCACCGGGGCGGCGACGTCCACCGTCACGCGGGCGGCGGAGAGCGGGATGTTCGAGCCGGGGGTCATAGCTGTCATGCCGGGTGAACGAGCGGAGGCGTTTTGCCGTTCCCTTACTCCCCCCTCGCGCCCCCGGCTGCTCCCCGCCGGCGCCGCCCCGGCCGCTCCCCCTCCCGCGCTGTCCCGCGGCACCACGAAGGCGCGGGCCGGCACGTTCGGTGCCCGCCCGCGCGAACGTCTGTTCCCGGATGCGGCCGTACCGGATCAGTACGGCCAGATCGGCGGGTCGCTGACGAAGTGGCCGCCGAGGCAGGCGTGCGCCACGTTCTCCGGGTCCAGCTCGCCCTGTTCGGCGATGAGCTTCTCGGCGAACGGCTCGGAGTCGTCCTGCGGTTCGTAGCCGAGCGCCCGCGCGCTGGACAGGTCCCACCACAGCCGGGTGTTGGCGGAGGAGCCGTAGACGACGGTGTGCCCGACGTTCTCGGCGGTCAGGGCCGCGTGGAAGAGGCGGGCGCCGTCGGCCGGGCTCATCCACACCGACAGCATCCGGACGCTGGTGGGCTCGGGGAAGCAGGAGCCGATGCGCACCGACACCGTCTCCAGGGCGTACTTGTCCCAGTAGAACTGGGCCAGGTCCTCGCCGAAGGACTTGGACAGGCCGTAGAAGGTGTCCGGGCGGTGCGGGGTGTCGACCGGGATCAGCGGGTCGTCGCCCTGCGGGCGCGGGGTGAAGCCCACGGCGTGGTTGGAGGAGGCGAAGACGACGCGGCCCACGCCCTCCTCGCGGGCGGCCTCGTAGACGTTGTAGGTGCCCTCGATGTTCGCCCTGAGGATCTTCTCGAAGGGGGCTTCCAGGGAGATGCCGGCGAGGTGGATGATCGCGTCGACGCCCCGTACGGCCTCGCGCACGGCGTCCTTGTCGGCCAGGTCGGCGGTGATCGCGTCCGGGTCGCCCTCGATGGGGTGCAGGTCGAGCAGCCGCAGCTCGTAGCCGAAGGCGGGGAGCAGGTTCCGCATCAGGGTGCCGACTCCGCCGGCTGCGCCGGTGAGCAGAACGGTGCGGGGAGCGGGCATCCTCGGTTCTCCTTGGTCCGCCGCCTCTGACAGGTGGCCGCATGCGTGGACGGTATTCACATTCGTGGACACGCTAAGGAGCGGTGCCGCACTCCGTCAAGTGTGGCGCGGTGCCGGGGGGTTCTGTCCGTCTTCCGGCGCCGTGTTGCCGGTTTGCGCGCTTGACCGCCCCGGAGAGGGCTCCCTAGGGTGGCATCGTTCAGAAATATGGACGCTGATCAGAATTACGTACGCGCCTGCCTCAGGGAGAGCCCGTGACGCCTGCCCCTCTCGCCGCTCGACTCAGCATCCCCAGCGGGCCGCTGTTCTTCCCCGTCACCGCCTTCGCCCCCGACGGCGGCCTCGACCTCGACGCCTATCGCACGCACGTGCGCGCCGGGGTCGAGGCCGGAGCCGCCGCGGTCTTCGCCTGTTGCGGCACCGGCGAGTTCCACGCGCTCACCCCCGAGGAGTTCGAGACGTGCGTGCGGGCGGCCGTCGAGGCGACGGCGGGCCGGGTGCCGGTCGTCGCCGGCGTGGGCTACGGCACCGCGCTGGCCGTGCGGTACGCGCGGCTCGCCGAGGCGGCCGGCGCGGACGGCCTGCTGGCCATGCCGCCGTACCTGGTGGTCGCCGGGCAGGAGGGGCTGCTGCGGCACTACCGCGAGATCGCCGCCGCGACCGCGCTGCCCGTGATCGTCTACCAGCGCGACAACGCCGTGTTCACTCCGCGCACGGTCGTCGAACTGGCCCGAACGGACGGGATCATCGGCTTCAAGGACGGGCTCGGCGACCTCGACCTGATGCAGCGCGCCGTCAGCGCCGTGCGCACCGAGGTCCCGGACGGCTTCCTCTACTTCAACGGCCTGCCCACCGCCGAACAGACCCAGCTCGCCTACCGCGGCATCGGCGTCGGCCTGTACTCCTCCGCCGTCTTCTGCTTCGCCCCGGAGATCGCCCTGGCCTTCCACACGGCCCTGCGGACCGGCGACGACACCACCGCGCACCGCCTCCTCGACGGCTTCTACCGGCCCCTCGTCGAACTGCGCGCGCAGGGCCGCGGCTACGCCGTCTCCCTCGTCAAGGCCGGCGTACGGCTGCGCGGACTCGACGTCGGCGAGGTCCGGCCCCCGCTGGACGAACCGGCCGAGGACCACGTCAAGCAGCTCGCCCGGCTGATCGAGCGCGGGTACGCGCTGCTGGAGGAGGACAAGTGAGGGCGTCGGCGTTCGTCTACCCCTGGGACGTCAACGGGGACCCGGCGGCCGCCGGGCTCGTCGCCGGGCTCGGCGTGGCGCAGGTGACGCTCGCCGCCGCCTACCACTCCACGCGCGCGCTGACGCCCCGTCACCCGCGCCACCGCGTCGTCACCGCCGAACACGCCGCCGTCCTCTACCCGCCGGACGACCGCCGCTGGGCGGGCCGCACCCTGCGCCCCCACCCGGCCGGCGACTGGGCGTCCGGCGACGCCTGCGGCGAGGCGGCGTCGGCGCTCGCGGACGCCGGCCTGGAGGTCCACACCTGGGTGGTGCTCGCCCACAACTCCCGCCTGGGCGCGGAACATCCGGACACCTCCGTCGTCAACGCCTACGGCGACCGCTACCCGTGGGCCCCGTGCATCGCGCAGCCCGCCACCCGCGCGTACCTCGTCGACCTCGCCGCCGAGGCCGCCGTACGCCCAGGGGCACGCGGCACCGAACTGGAGTCCCTCGGCTGGTACGGGCTGCAGCACCTGCACGCCCACGACAAGACCGGCGGGGTCGCGCTCGGCGAGGCCGGGCAGTACCTGATGTCGCTCTGCTTCTGCCCCGCCTGCCGGGACGGCTACGGCGCCCGGGGCCTGGACGCCGACGAGCTGGCGGTCGCCGTGCGCGCCGCGCTGGAGCCGCTGTGGCGGGGAGCGCCCGACGACGGAGGCTGGGCGGGCGTGGAGAAACTGCTCGGCGAGGCGAACGCGGCGGCCACCCGCGCGTGGCGCGACGAGCAGGCCCGCACGCTCCAGGAGGCGGCGGTCCGGGCCGTGCGCGCGGCGGCCCCCGACGGCTTCCGGGTGCTCCTGCACGCGGACCCGGTGACGTACCACTGCGGCGCCAACGCGGGTGTGGACCCGGCGCACGTCCTGACCGTCGCGGACGGCGTGGTCGTGCCCTGCACGGGCGGGCCCGCCCTGCTCACGCCCTTCGCGGAACAGAGACGGCAGGACGCCGTCCTGGCCGCCAACTTCACCGTCGTGTCCGGCATGGGCGGCAGCCCGGACACCCTCGCCGCGGACGCGGCCCGCGCCCGCGACCTCGGCGCGACGGAACTGCGCCTCTACCACGCGGGCCTGGCCTCGGACGCCGACCTGACGGCAGTACGGGAGGCACTCACCGCCCTCTGAACGGGCGAGCTCCGCACCGGCCGGGTCCGCGGTTGCGGCGCGGCGGACCCGGCCGCGGGCGGGCCGCCGTCTGCCGCACGCCTTCGGCGCCCGGCAGACGGCACCGGCCCCCGTGGCGTGCGCACGGGGCGCGGTGCGGGACGGCGACCCTGGGTGCGGCGCTCGCGGTCTTTGGGCGGGTGGGTTCTGGTGGCCGGGCCGGCGGTTGCCGCGCGGCGGATTCGGCTGGCGGGCCACCGGTGCTGCATGTCTTCGGCGCCTGGCAGGCGGCGCGCGCACGGCGGCGTGGCTGCGCACGGGGCTGTGGTGCGGGACGGCGGCCCTGGAAGCGGTGGGCTCGCGGTCTTTGGGCGGGTGGGTTCCGGCGCCGGGCGCGCGGTTGCCGCGCGGTGGGTGCGGCCGCGGGCGGGCCGCCGGTGTCGCCGCCTTCGGCATCCGGCAGGCGACGCGCGCACGGTGTGTGGTGCCCGCACGGCGGTGTGGCGTGCCATGACGGTGCGGCGTGCGGACGGCGAGCCCGGGGCAGGGTGTTCGCGGCTTTCGAGGGGGTGGGTTCCGGCGGCCGGGTCCGCGGCTGCCGCGCGGCGGGCCCGGCCGCGGGCGGGCCGCCGACTGCCGCATGCCTTCGGCGCCCGGCGCCCGGCGCCCGGCGCCCGAGCCCGGCGAGCGGCGTGCGCGGTGGTGGTGCGGGCACGGCGACGTGGTGCGCGGTGCCGGATGGCTGCTTGCGGTGACTTTCCGGGCGTGGGCGGTCCGCGTCTCAGGCACTCCTGCGCGGAGCCGCACCATGGCCGGTACCGCTCTTGACCTTCGGCCGCAGGCACGGACCGTGACGCCGCTCGTGGACGGTGTGCGCGGCGACCGGCTCGCCCGCCCGACGCCGACCTGTCCGGGCTGAGCGGTGCGGAACATGCCGGCCCGGTCCACCCGACCGGGCCGGCCGTCGACTTTCGCGACGCCGCCCGCAAGCACCCGGGCGTCCCTGACCGGCACCGCGCCGGACGCCGCCGCCTGCGGCATCGGCCCCACCCGGCGCGCCGCGCCGACGCAGGCCCTCGGCACGGTCGCCGACGTCTGGCGCGACCCGGTCGCGTGGCCCGGCACGACCAGCGCCGAGGGCCCGGACCTGCCCGGCGCGGTCGCCGGCGCCGCCGGCGCCGCCGTCGCCGACGAGCCGGTGATCCACGGCTGGGACCCGGTCCGCGCCCGCGGCCCGCCGTACGAGCCCGATCCGGCCGCACCACGAGTCACCTGGGCAACCGCAACTTCTCTTGTCAGAAGCATTGACGAAACACCGGCCCGCTCCTACCTTCAACGCGTCGTACTTCGTACGTCATATATGAGACGCGATACGTGAGATCCGATACGCGAGATCCGAGAGGCGCGCATGACCTCTGTGCCCACCCCGATCCCCTCCCGCACGCAGTACGTGCAGGAGGAGATCAAACGCCGCATCCTCACCGGGCAGTTGACGCCGGGACAGGCCCTGGTCGAGACCGAGCTCGCCGCACGGTTCGGGGTGTCCAAGACCCCGGTGCGGGAGGCGCTCAAGACCCTGGCAGGCACCGGGCTCGTCGTGATGAACCAGTACAAGGGCGTCACGGTGCGCATGGTGGACGCGGACATGGCGCGCGAGGTCTACGACGTGCGGCTGCTGCTCGAGCCCGAGGCGCTGCGGCGGGCGGTGCGCCGCGGCGCCTCCCTCGACGCCGCACGTGACGCGCTGACCCGCGCCGACGCGGCCACCGACACCGCCGAACGGTCCCTCGCCAACCGGGAGTTCCACCGCGCCCTGTACCTGCCGTGCGGCAACCCGCTGCTCGGCCGGATGCTCGACGAGGTCCGCGACCAGGCCGCCCTCGTCTCGGCCGTGGCCTGGGCGGCCTCGCCCTCCTGGGAACGGGAGGCCGCGGAGCACCGGGACATCCTGCGGCTGGCGCTGGACGGCGACGCGGACGGCGCGGCCCGTGCCCTGCACGCCCACATCGCGCAGTTCGTCGAGCGCGCGTTCCCGGGGACGGCGGACCAGGCAGCGGACCAGGCAGCGAGCCAGGCAGCGAACCAGGCAGTGAATCAGGAAGGCACGGAATGAGCAGCGTGACGTTCGAGACCCAGCGGGCGGCCCTGGCCGACGTGGTGGCGATCCCGGTGACCCCGTTCGCCGAGGACGGCTCCGTCGACGCCGGCGTCCACCGGGCCCTGCTGCGTCGGATGCTCGACGGCGGGGTGAAGATCCTCACCCCCAACGGCAACACCGGCGAGTTCTACGCCCTCACCCCCGAGGAGCGCAGCCTCGTCACCGAGCTGACGGTCGACGAGGCCGGCGACCGCGCCGCGATCCTCGTCGGCGTCGGCCACGACGTTCCCACCGCCGTCGCGTCCGCCCGCCACGCCCGCGACCTGGGCGCCCAGATGGTGATGGTCCACCAGCCGGTCCACCCCTACGTCTCCCAGAACGGCTGGGTCGACTACCACCGCGCGATCGCCGAGGCGGTTCCCGAGCTGGGCGTCGTCCCCTACATCCGCAACGCGCAGCTCAGCGGCTTCCGCCTGGCCGAACTCGCCGACGTCTGCCCGAACGTCATCGGCGTGAAGTACGCGGTCCCGGACGCCGCCAAGTTCGCCGCGTTCGCCCGGGACGCGGGCCTGGAGCGCTTCGTGTGGATCGCCGGACTCGCCGAACCGTACGCGCCCTCCTATTTCTCCGCGGGCGCCACCGGCTTCACCTCCGGGCTCGTCAACGTCGCCCCGTCCGTCTCGATGAACATGATCGAGGCGCTGCGCTCCGGCGACTACCCGGCCGCCATGAAGGTGTGGGAGCAGATCCGCCGCTTCGAGGAACTGCGCGCCGCCAACGGCTCCGCCAACAACGTCACCGTGGTCAAGGAGGCCCTCGCCTCCCTCGGCCTGTGCCGCCGCGACGTCCGCCCGCCGAGCAGGCCGCTGCCCGAGGACGAGCGCGCCGAGGTCGCCGCGATCGCCTCCGGATGGTCGATATGAAGCGCCCCGAGGAACTCAGAAGCCACCAGTGGTACGGGACCGACGGCCTCCGCTCCTTCAGCCACCGCGCCCGCACCCGCCAGCTCGGCTACCTGCCCGAGGAGCACCTCGGCAAGCCCGTCGTCGCGATCCTCAACACCTGGTCCGACATCAACCCCTGCCACGTCCACCTGCGCGACCGCGCGCAGGCCGTGAAGCGGGGCGTGTGGCAGGCGGGCGGTTTCCCGCTGGAGTTCCCGGTCGCCACGCTCAGCGAGACCTTCCAGAAGCCGACCCCGATGCTCTACCGCAACCTGCTCGCGATGGAGACCGAGGAACTGCTGCGGTCGTACCCCGTCGACGGTGCCGTGCTGATGGGCGGCTGCGACAAGTCCACCCCCGCGCTCCTGATGGGGGCGGCCTCCGTGGACCTGCCCACCGTGTTCGTGCCCGCCGGTCCCATGCTGCCCGGCCACTGGCGCGGCGAGGTCCTCGGCTCCGGCACCGACATGTGGAAGTACTGGGACGACAAGCGGGCCGGCCTGATCGGCGACTGCGAGATGCAGGAACTGGAGAGCGGCCTCGCCCGCTCGCCCGGCCACTGCATGACGATGGGCACCGCCTCCACGCTCACCGCCGCCGCCGAGGCCCTCGGCGTCACCGTGCCCGGCGCCTCCAGCATCCCGGCCGTCGACTCCGGGCACGACCGGATGGCCGCCAGGGCCGGGATGACGGTCGTCGACCTGGTCCGCAAGGACCGCAAGCTGAGCGACATCCTCACCCGGGACGCCTTCGAGGACGCCGTCACCACCGTCCTCGGCCTCGGCGGCTCCACCAACGCCGTCATCCACCTGATCGCCATGGCCGGACGCGCGGGAGTGCGCCTCACCCTGGACGACTTCGACCGCATCGCGCGCACCGTGCCGGTGCTGGCCGATGTCCGGCCCGGCGGCCAGAAGTACCTCATGGAGGACTTCCACTTCGCCGGCGGCCTGCCCGGGTTCCTCTCCCGCATCCCCGACCTGCTCCACCTGGACCGGCCGACGGTGTCGCACGACACCCTGCGCGAGCAGCTCGCCGGGGCGCGGGTCCACGACGACGACGTCATCCGGCCCCGCGACAACCCCGTCGCGAACGAGGGCGGAGTCGCCGTGCTGCGCGGCAACCTCTGCCCGGACGGCGCCGTCATCAAGCACATCGCCGCCGAGCCGCACCTGCTGAAGCACACCGGTCCCGCGGTCGTCTTCGACGACTACCGGACGATGCAGCGCACCATCGACGACCCGTCGCTGGGCATCACCGCCGACAGCGTGCTGGTGCTGCGCAACGCCGGCCCCAAGGGCGGCCCGGGCATGCCCGAGTACGGGATGCTGCCGATCCCGGACCACCTGCTGAAGCAGGGCGTGCGGGACATGGTGCGGATCTCCGACGCCCGCATGAGCGGCACCAGTTACGGCGCCTGCGTGCTGCACGTGGCACCCGAGTCGTACGTCGGCGGGCCGCTGGCCCTGGTGCGGACCGGGGACCCGATCACCCTCGACGTCGAGGCCCGCACCCTCCATCTCCACGTGGACGACGAGGAGCTGGCCCGGCGCCGGGCGGCGTGGACGCCGCCGCCCACCCGCTACGAGCGCGGCTACGGCGCGCTCTACAACGAGCAGATCACGCAGGCCGACACCGGCTGCGACTTCGAGTTCCTCGCCCGTCCGGGCCGGGTCGCCGACCCGTACGCGGGCTGAACCACCCCACCACCTCCGGCGCGGCCAAGGGCGCGCCATATACCCGCAGAAAGCGCTTCCTGTACGACGCACGCATCACCCCGAGCACCACCCACGCACCACCCACGCACGACGTACCGAGAACGGAGAACAGTCATGGCCCAAGCCGCAGCCGTGGCGAAACCGCCCGCGCCACCCCGGCGGCGCCGTGCCTCCGCCACGCCCCGCAGGCTGCCGTACCTGCTGATCGCGCCGGCGGCCCTGCTGATGCTGGGCTTCATCGCCTACCCGGTCATCAGCGTCTTCTACTACAGCCTGCAGAACTACAACCCCACCAAGCCGTGGCGGAACGGCTTCGCGGGCTTCGACAACTTCGTCCACGCCTTCACCGACGACCCGCAGTTCTGGGACACGCTGACCTTCAGCGCCAAGTGGGTCGTCGTCGAGGTCGGACTGCAGCTGCTGTTCGGGCTGGCGCTGGCGCTCATCGTCAACCAGACCTTCGTGGGCCGGGGACTCGGCCGCGCGCTGGTGTTCTCGCCGTGGGCCGTCTCCGGCGTGCTGACCTCCGCGATCTGGGTGCTGCTCTACAACTCCCAGACCGGCATCACCCGTTACCTCGCCGACGTGGGCATCGGCTCCTACGGCACCAGCTGGCTGTCGGACACCTCCACCGTCTTCCCGGCGGCGATCGTCGCCGACCTGTGGCGCGGGGTCCCCTTCTTCGCCATCCTCATCCTCGCCGACCTGCAGTCCGTCTCGAAGGACCTGTACGAGGCCGCCGAGGTCGACGGCGCGAGCCGCCTGAAGCAGTTCTGGCACATCACCCTGCCGCACCTGAAGGACGCCATCGTGCTGTCCACGCTGCTGCGCGCGGTGTGGGAGTTCAACAACGTCGACCTGCTCTACACCCTCACCGGCGGCGGACCGGCGGGCGAGACCACGACGCTGCCGCTGTACGTCGCCAACACCAGCGTCGACGCGCACAACTTCGGCTACGCGTCGGCCCTCACCACCGTCGCGTTCGTGATCCTGCTCTTCTGCTCGATCGTCTATCTGCGGCTGAGCAAGTTCGGAGGTGGCCAGAAGTGATCACCGAGATCGCGCCCGCGCCGCAGCGCGTGGAATCCGCGCCCGCGCGGCCGGGGAAGAAGCGCCGCGCCTGGGACGAGGTCCCGCGCTGGCACATCTACCTCCCGCTGTCGCTGTACCTGCTGTTCACCCTCATCCCCTTCTACTGGATCCTGCTGTTCGCGCTGCGCCCGGCCGGCTCGACCTCCCTCGTGCCCTGGCCGATGACCACCGACCACTTCGAGAAGGTGTGGAACGAGCGGGCCTTCGGCACCTACTTCCAGAACAGCGTGCTCGTCGGCGTCTGCACCCTGGTGCTCACCACGGTCGTCGCGCTGGCCGGCGGCTACGCCCTCGCCCGGTTCGACTTCAGGATCAAGCGGGGCTTCATGCTGGCCCTGCTGTGCACCCAGTTCGTCCCGGGCGCGCTGCTGCTGGTGCCGCTCTTCGAGATCTTCGCCAACCTGCGGATGATCAACTCGCTGGCCAGCGTGGTCATCGCCGAGACCGTCTTCCAGCTGCCGCTGTCGATCATCCTGATCAGCGGCTTCATCCGGAACGTGCCGTACTCCCTGGAGGAGGCCGCCTGGGTCGACGGCTGCAACCGTATGACCGCCTTCCGCATCGTCGTCCTGCCGATGCTGCGGCCCGGACTGATCGCCGTCGGCTCCTTCGCCTTCGTGCACGCCTGGAACCACTTCCTGTTCGCCCTGATGTTCCTGTCCGACCAGGGCAAGCAGACCATCCCCGTCGGCCTCAACACCCTGATGAGCTCGGACAGCGTCGACCTCGGCGCCCTCGCCGCGGGCGGCATCATCGCGGCCGTGCCCGTCGTGGTCGTGTTCGCGTTCATCCAGAAGTGGCTGATCACCGGCTTCAGCGCGGGGGCGGTGAAGGGATGAGGATCGTCCTGGCGGGCGCGCGCGGCCACGGCCGCTGGCACCTGGACAACATCCGCCGGCTCCAGGACAAGGGGATCGTCCACCTGGCGGGCATCTGCGAGCTGACCCCGCTGACCGCCGACGAGATCCCGGACGGCCTCGGCACGCCCGAGCAGTCCGCCGACTTCGGCGCCCTCCTGGACTCCACCGGCGCCCGGATCGCCGTGGTGTGCACGCCGATCCCCACCCACACCGACCTCGCGCTCACGGCCGCGGGCAAGGGCGTGCACCTGCTGCTGGAGAAGCCGCCCGCGCCGTCGTACGCCGAGTTCCGCCGGATGGCCGACGGGGTCGCCGCAGCCGGAACGGCCTGCCAGATCGGCTTCCAGTCGCTCGGCTCGCACGCCGTGCCGGCGATCCGGGAGATGGTCGCCGAGGGCGCGATCGGCGAACTCGTCGGGGTCGGCGGGGCCGGCGCCTGGGCGCGGCCGGAGAGCTACTACCGGCGCGCCCCGTGGGCCGGCCGGCGGCGGCTGAACGGTGTGGACGTCGTCGACGGCGCGCTGACCAACCCCCTCGCGCACGCCGTCGCCACCGCCCTGGCGCTCAACGGCACCACCCGCGCCGAGGACGTCACCGGCATCGAGACCGAGCTGCTGCGCGCCAACGACATCGAGTCCGACGACACCTCCTGCGTCCGCGTCAGTACGACCGCCGGCCGCCGGGTCACCGTCGCCGCGACCCTGTGCGCCGAGCGGCCCGACGATCCCTACGTCCTGGTGCACGGCACCCGGGGCCGGATCACCTTCTGGTACAAGCAGGACCGCGTACTGCTCCAGCGCGCCGACCACGGCCCGGAGGAGTACGAGTTCGGCCGCACGGACCTGCTGGAGAACCTCGTCGACCACCTCACCGAAGGCACCCCCCTGCTGGTCCCGCCGGACGAGACCGGCGCCTTCATGAAGGTCGTCGAGGCGATCCGGCAGGCACCCGACCCGGCCCCGCTGCCCGCCGGCGTCTGGCACACGCTGCCCGGGGAGGACCGCCGGGCCGTGCCCGGCGTCGACGGACTCGTCGCGGCCTGCGCCGACACCCTCGCCCTCTACTCCGAGCTGGGCGCCCCCTGGGCCCCTCCGAAAGAGGTGAGCACCCGATGACGACGACCGACGAATGCCCCGTCCTGCGCGTCGCGGGCCGCCCGGTCGGCCGCTACGTCACCCGGCCCCAGCTGCCGCCCCGGCACGCCCCGCGCCCGTACCTGCACCCCGTCACCACCCTGGCCGGCACCGCGGTCACCGAGCTCGCCCCGGCCGACCACCTGCACCACCTCGGCGTCGGTGTCGCCGTTCCCGACGTCGAGGGGCACAACTTCTGGGGCGGGCGCACCTTCGTGCGCGGCCAGGGTCCCACCGAGCTGGACAACCACGGCGCGCAGCGCCACGTCGCCTTCCAGCTGCGCGACCCGGACGGCTTCGTGGAGGAGCTGCGCTGGGTGGCCGCGGGATCCGAGCTGCTGCGCGAGCGCCGCACCGTGGCGGCCACCGAACTGTCCGACACGGCCTGGGCGCTGGACTTCACCTTCTCCCTCACCAACGTCACCGCGGGGATGCTGTCGATCGGCAGTCCGGCCACCAACGGGCGGCCCGGCGCGGCCTACGGCGGCTTCTTCTGGCGGGCCCGCAAGGAGCCCGAGGCCCCGGAGGTGTTCACCGCGGACCGGGACGGCGAGCCGGAGATCCACGGCACCCGCGCCGACTGGGTGGCGCTGTCCGGACGGGGGTCTCCCCGCGCGGGCGGGGCCGGGGGAGGGGGAGGCTGGACGCTCGTGCTGGCGGGCGCCACCGACCGGACCCGGCAGGACCCGTGGTTCGTGCGCGCCGCCGAGTACCCGGGCGTTGGCTCGTCGCTGGCGTCCGAGGAGCGCCTGCCGATCGAGCCGGGCGACACCGTCGTACGGCGCATCGTGACCGTGGTCGCCGACGGCCGGCTGAGCCGCGACGAGGCGGGGGCGCTGGCGCGGAAGGCGGTCAACCAGTGACGACGTACACCAACCCGGTCCTGAACGCCGACTGGTCCGACCCGGACGTCGTCCGCGTCGGCGACGACTTCTACCTGACCGCCTCCAGCTTCGGCCGGGTCCCCGGACTGCCCCTGCTGCACTCGCGCGACCTGGTGAACTGGACCCTCGTCGGCCATGCGCTGCAACGGCTGGAGCCGGCCCGGGAGTTCGCCGTACCGCGGCACGACTGCGGGGTCTGGGCCCCGTCCCTGCGGTACCACGACGACCGCTTCTGGATCTTCTGGGGCGACCCCGACCAGGGCATCTTCCAGGTCAACGCCCCGGAGATCCGCGGCCCGTGGACCCGCCCGCACCTGGTCAAGGAGGGCAAGGGCCTGATCGACCCCTGCCCCCTGTGGGACGACGAGACGGGCGAGGCCTATCTCGTGCACGCCTGGGCCAAGTCCCGCGCGGGCGTCAAGAACCGTCTCACCGGGCACCGTATGCACCCCGAGGGCACCGGACTCCTCGACGCGGGCAAGGTGATCGTCGACGGGGACCGCATACCTGGCTGGTTCACCATCGAGGGCCCCAAGCTCTACAAGCACGACGGCTGGTTCTGGATCTTCGCGCCCGCCGGGGGAGTGGAGACCGGCTGGCAGGGCGCGTTCCGCTCGCGCGGCTTCTTCGGGCCGTACGAGGAGCGGGTCGTCCTGGAGCAGAAGGACACCGACGTCAACGGGCCGCACCAGGGCGGCTGGGTGCGCACCTGTGCCGGCGAGGACTGGTTCCTGCACTTCCAGCAGCGCGGCGCCTACGGCAGGGTCGTGCACCTGCAGCCCATGCGCTGGCCGGACGGGGGCGCCTCGCGTTCGGGCGGAGCCGGGAGCGGGGGAGGCTGGCCGGTGATCGGGGACGACGGCGCCCCCGTCGCCGTGCACGAGCGGCCCGCCCTGCCGCCGCAGCCGGCCGCCGCACCCGCCACCGACGACGACTTCCCCGGCGGGCGGTTCGGCCGCCAGTGGCAGTGGACCGCCAACCCGCCCCCACTCTCGGCTTCGCTCGAGCGGGGGGACCCCCATGCCGGCTGGGCCACCCAGCACTCCGGTGACGGGCTGCGGCTGACCTGCGTCCGCTCGGCCGACGCGCACGACCTGCGCAAGGTGCCGAACGTGCTCACCCAGCGGCTGCCCGGCGTCCCCGCGGTGGTCGAGGTGGAGCTCAGGCTGCACAGCGAGGAGCCGGGCGCGCGGGCCGGGCTGGCGGTCCTCGGGGACGCGTTCAGCTGGATCGGGCTGCAGCGGGGGAGCGACGGGACCGTCCACCTCGTGCACCGGTTCGCCGAGACGGTCGCCGAGTCCGAACGGGACGCCGACCACCCGCGGCTCGCGCCCGACGGACGCGCGCGGCTGCGGATCGAGACCGGCGCGGGCGCCCGCTGCCGCTTCCACTACGACACCGGTGACGGTCTGCGCCCCTCCGGGCAGGTCTTCGCCGCCACCCCCTGGCGCTGGGTGGGCGCCCTGCTCGGCCTGTTCGCCCTCGCGCCCGTCGGCGCGGGACACCCCGGCGCGGCGAGTTTCACCCGGTTCCGCATCACCCCCCGGTAAGGCACCGCACCCGTGAGCCGGCCGGGAGCGGTCGTGACGTACCCGTTCGGCAAGCGCTTACCCGGTCCGCGGGCGACGCGGACCGGTGACCGTCCCCCCACACGTTCACCCCTCAGTTGGATCCAGAAGAAGAGAGCCGACCAATGAAGATCAGCATTCGCAGAAGCAGGCGCGCCGCCATCGCCGTCGCCCTGGGATCCGTGCTCGCGCTGACCGCCACCGCCTGCGGCGACGACGGCAGCGGCGCCGCCGGGGACAAGGGCGACGAGGGCTCGGGCAAGGGCGAGATCACCTTCTGGGACAACAACGGCGGTGTCCGGACCGACATCTGGAAGGAGATCATCGCCGACTTCGAGAAGAAGTACCCGGACATCGAGGTCAAGTACGTCGGCATCCCCGCCGCGAACGCCCAGTCCAAGTACGACACCGCCATCCAGGGCGGCGGCCTGCCCGACGTCGGCGGCGTGGGCACCGCGATGCTCGCCGAGGTCGCGGTGCAGGGCGCGCTGGAGCCGCTGGACAGCCGGCTGGCGAAGAGCTCGCTGAACGGCAAGCTGAGCCAGAACCTGCTGGACAGCAGCCGGGCCGCGGGCGGCGGCGACAAGCTCTACCAGATCCCGACCTCGTCCAACAACGGCACCCTGTGGTACCGCACCGACCTGTTCGAGAAGGCGGGCCTGGACGCGCCGACCACCTGGTCGAAGTTCTACAAGGCCGCCGACAAGCTCACGGACAAGGCCAAGAACCAGTTCGGGTTCACCATCCGCGGCGGCGAGGGCTCCATCGCGCCGGCCCTGGACGCGGCGTACAGCCAGACCGGCATCACCTCGTTCTGGAACGGCGACAAGACCACCGTCAACGACCCCAAGATGGTGGCGGCCCTGGAGAAGTACGTCGCCCTGTACAAGAAGGACACCCCGTCCGCCGACGTCAACAACGACTTCACCAAGATGGTCGCCCAGTGGGACAGCGGCAGCATCGGCATGCTGAGCCACAACCTCGGCTCCTACCAGGACCACCTGAAGGCGCTGGGCGCCGACAAGTTCCGGGGCCTGCCCAACCCGACGCAGGACGACGGCACGCGGGTGCAGATCTCCAACCCGGTCGACGGACTGAGCGTGTTCAAGTCCAGCAAGAACAAGGCGGCCGCCTGGAAGTTCATCGAGTTCGCCGTCTCGCACGAGGAGAACTCCAAGTTCAACCAGTCCGCGGGGCAGATCCCGGCGAACACCGAGGCCGCGCAGGACGCGTGGATCCAGAAGGCCGAGCCGACGAAGCTGGCCGCCGAGGCGCTCAACGGCAACGGCACGAAGATCGTCCAGCTTCCGTACTACCTGCCGGACTGGAACACCATCTCCAAGGCCGACAACGAGCCCAACTTCCAGAAGGTGCTGCTCGGGAAGATGAGCGCGAAGGACTTCCTGGACACGCTGGCGCAGCAGCTGAACGCCGCGCAGGCGGACTGGAAGAAGAACCACTGACACCCGGGTGGTCGCGGTCGCGGGGAACCGCCGGCTCGTCGTGGCCGGTCGCGCGGTTCCCCGCGCCCCTGGTCGGTCAACTCACCTCTGTCCGAAAGGCACCCCCGTGTCCCTTACCCGCAGACAGATCACCGCGGTCGCCCTGGCCGCCGTTCCCCTCGCCCTGGCGGCGAACGGAACCGCACGGGCGGCCGGCCGCTCCACCCGCACCCTCTACATCGCCGGTGACTCCACCGCGGCGCAGAAGTACGCCGACGCCGCCCCCGAGACCGGGTGGGGCATGGCGCTGCCGTTCTTCCTGCGCAAGGATCTCCCGGTCGCCAACCACGCGGTGAACGGGCGCAGTTCCAAGAGCTTCGTCGACGAGGGCCGGCTGGACGCGATCCTCTCGGTGATCCGGCCCGGTGACCTCCTCCTCGTCCAGTTCGCGCACAACGACGAGAAGGCGGCCGACCCCACCCGTTACACCGAGCCGTGGACCACGTACCAGGACTACCTGCGCCGGTACCTGGACGGCGCCCGTGCCCGCGGGGCCCGGCCCGTGCTCGCCACCCCGGTCGAGCGCCGCAGGTTCGACGCGGACGGCAACGCCGTGCCGACCCACGGCGACTATCCGGCGGCGATGCGCGCGCTCGCCGCCGAGGAGCGCGTGCCGCTGCTCGACATCCAGGCCCTGTCGCTCGCGCTGTGGCAGGAACTCGGCGTCGAGGCGACCAAGACCTACTTCAACTGGACCGCGACCGAGCAGGACAACACGCACTTCAACCCGCCGGGCGCGATCGCCGTGGCACGCCTGGTGGCGCGGGAGCTGCTGCGCACGCGGGTGCTCGCGCCGCGGGACGTCGTCCGGCTGGACGACGACATCCCCCCGTCCTGGATCACCTGGCCCGAGGCGACGGACGCCTCGGTCGCATGAGCAAGGAGAGCCGCACAGTGCGTACACAGAAATGTCATGGACGTGCCATAGCAGCGCTGGTGGGCTGCACCGCCCTCGTGCTCGCCGTCACCGGCACGTCCGCCGCCCAGGCCCAGTCCGAGGCCGGGCGCCGCGACGTCGCCCGGCAGACGCTGGGCGCGAACGACGGCTGGGCCGCCTACGGCACCGGCACCACGGGCGGCGCGGCCGCCGACGCCGCCCACGTCTACACCGTCACCACCTGGGACGCCTTCAAGGCGGCCCTCGCCGACGGCGGCACCGCACCGAAGATCATCAAGGTGAAGGGGACGATCGACGCCGACGGCCCGGACTGCGCCTCCTTCGCGGCGCCCGGCTACGACTTCGACACCTACCTGAAGACCTACGACCCCGCCGTCTGGGGCCGCGCCAAGAACCTGGACGCCGAGCCCGACGACAGCCCCGAGGGCCTGCGCCGCGCCTCCGCCGCCAACCAGGACGCCTACATCAAGGCGAACGTGCCCGCGAACACCACGATCGTCGGCCTCGGCAGGAACGCCGGCTTCAAGGGCGCCAGCCTGCAGATCAAGGGCGTCGACAACGTCATCGTCCGCAACCTCACCTTCGAGAGCCCCCTCGACTGCTTCCCGCAGTGGGACCCGACCGACACCGCCGACGGCAACTGGAACTCCGAGTACGACAGCGCGGTGGTCTACGGCTCCACGCACGTGTGGATGGACCACAACACCTTCACCGACGGCGAGCACCCCGACAGCACCCTGCCCTACTACTACGGCCGGATCTTCGAGCAGCACGACGGCGAACTCGACATCGTCAAGGGCGCCGACTACGTGACCGCCTCCTGGAACGTCTTCGCCGACCACGACAAGACGATCCTGATCGGCAACAGCGACAGCGCCGCCACGGCCGCCGTCGACCGCGGCCACCTGAAGGTCACCCTCCACCACAACCTGTTCTCGAACCTCGTCGAGCGCGCCCCCCGGGTCCGCTTCGGCCAGGTCGACTCCTACAACAACCACTTCGTCGGGGGCGACGACTACTCCTACAGCTACGGCATCGGCATGGAGTCCCAGCTCGTCGCCGAGCACAACGCCTTCACGCTGCCCGCCGGGGTCAGCGCGGCCAAGGTGCTGAAGAAGTGGAAGGAGGCGCCGGTCACCGCCGCCGACAACTACGTCAACGGCACGCTCACCGACCTGATCGCCGTCCACAACGCCGAGATCCCCGCCGAGACCCTCCAGTCCGGCGCCGGCTGGACGCCGACCCTGCGCACCAGGATCGACCCGGCGAAGGCGGTCCCGGGCATCGTCGACCACTGCGCGGGCGCCGGCCGTCTCGGCTGACCCGCCGCATCCGGGCCGGGGCCGCTTGCGGCCCCGGCCCGCCCTTCCCCCTGAGCCGCACCGCGAAGGAGCAGCCGCATGCCCTCGCCCCATGTCCGTCTCCCGCTGTCCATGCCGTCCAGAAGGCGTTTCCTCGCCGCGAGCGTCGGGGCGGCCGCCGCGCTCGGTCTCGCGTCTGCCCCCGCGCGGGCCGCGGGCGGGACCCACCCGTTCGGCCGCTACGGCTCCCCGGACCGCCGTCTGACGCCCCTGACCCTGTACGTCGACCCGCACGGGCGCGGCGACTTCACCTCCGTGCAGGCCGCGGTGACCGCCGCGACCGGCAGCGGCCGGACGCTGGTCATCGCGCCCGGCACCTACCGCGAGACGGTCGTGCTCGACGCCACCCGCACCGGGGCCACCTGGATCGGCGCCTCCGAGGACCCCCGCGACGTCGTGATCGTCTTCGACCGCGCCAACGGCACCCCCAAACCCGGCGGCGGCACCTACGGCACCACCGGCTCGGCCACCACGACCCTCCAGGCCGACGGCTTCACCGCCCGCTGGATCACCTTCGCCAACGACTGGCTGCGCGCCGACCACCCGGACATCACCGGCACCCAGGCGGTGGCCGTCAAGGTGCAGGGCGACCGCAGCGCGTTCACGCACTGCCGGTTCCTCGCCCACCAGGACACCCTGTACGCGGACTCCATGGCCCTCGGCGCCTTCGCCCGCCAGTACTACGCGCACTGCTACGTCGAGGGCGACGTCGACTTCGTCTTCGGCCGGGCCACCGCCGTCTACGACCACTGCCACTTCCGCACCCTGACCCGCACCGACCTGGCCGCCGCCCCCTACGGCTTCGTCTTCGCGCCCTCCACGGCGGCCGCCAACCCGCGCGGCTACCTGGTGACCCGCAGCCGCGTGAGCAGCGAGGCCCCGGACGGCTTCTACAAGCTGGCCCGCCCCTGGGTGCCCGGCTCCGACCCCACCGCCCGCCCGATGCTCACCGTCCGGGACACCTTCCTCGGCGCCGGCATCGACGCGGCCGCGCCCTACACCAACATGTCGGACGCCTACCCGTGGCAGAACCAGCGGTTCGCCGAGTACCGCAACACCGGCCCCGGCGCCGAGATCACCGTCCCCGCCGACCGCCCCCAGCTCACCGACGAACAAGCCGAGTCGGCGACCCGCTCGGCCTACCTCGGCGACTGGACGCCGTGGCGGGAGGGCTGCTGACGTGCGCCGCCGCACCCTGCTGGCGGCCCTGGCCGGCGTGCCGGCCGCCCTCACCGCCGGTCCCGCCTTCGCCGCCGGTCCCGCCCTCACCGCCGGTCCCGCCTTCGCCGGTGACCGCCGTGTCCTGCACGTCCGCCCCGGTGACTCGGTGCAGGCGGCCGTGGACGCGGTGGACGGACCGGGCCGGACGATCGTCGTCCACCCGGGGACCTATCGCGAGGTCGTCCAGGTCCCCGCCGACAAGGCCGGGCTGACGATCCGCGGCGCCACCCGCGACCCGCGCGACACGGTCGTCGTCTTCGACCGCGCAAACGGCACCAAGAAACCCGACGGCACCACCTACGGCACCGCCGGCTCCGCCACCTTCACCTCCGCGGCGGCCGGACTGACCGTCCGCGACCTCACCCTGGCCAACGACTGGCTGCGCGCCGACCACCCCGACGTCACCGGCACGCAGGCCGTCGCCGCGTACGTCACCGGTGACCGCACCCACTTCGACAACGTCCGCCTGCTCGCCCACCAGGACACCCTCTTCGCCGACACCACCGCGCTCGACGCCTTCGACCGGATGTACTTCCGTCACTGCTACATCGAGGGCGACGTCGACTTCGTCTTCGGCCGGGCGACGGCCGTGTTCGAGGAGTGCCGCTTCCACACGCTCCGGCGGGACGTGGACTTCGTCCCCAAGGGCATGGTCTTCGCCCCCTCCACCGCCCGCGCCAACCCGCACGGCTTCCTGGCCGTGCGCGGGCGGGTGACCTCCGGCGCGGAGGACGGCGCGTACAAGATCGCCCGGCCGTGGGTGCCGTCGTACGAGACCACCGCCTGGCCCTCGCTGGTCGTGCGGGACACCTGGCTGGGGCCGGGGATCGACGCCGTCGCCCCGTACACCAACATGCGCGACGCCTACCCCTGGCAGTCCATGCGCTTCCGCGAGTACGCGAACTCCGGTCCGGGCGCGGTGGTCTCCGTGCCGGAGAACCGGCCGCAGCTGACCGACGAGGAGGCCGCCGGGCACACCCGGCGGACGTACCTCGGCGACTGGAGGCCGTATGACCGGCCGTGACGCGCTGGGGCGGCGGGCGTTCGTGGCCGGGACGGGCGCGGCGCTGCTCGCGGCGGGCGCCCAGGGCGCTGCGCAGGCGGCCGTCGTGGACGGGCCACTGCCCGACTTCCACCCCCTGCTGAAGCGGGAACTGACCTTCCCGCTCGCGTGGGGCACCTCACCGGTCCGCGACTTCCGCGCCTGGCGCCAAGCCGCCCGCGCCAAGGTCGAGGAACTGCTGATCGTCGGCCGGGACGAACACATCCCGTACGCCCCGCGGTTCGCCGACCGCCGCGAGGACGACGGATACACCGGAGAGTCGGTCACCCTCTCCCTCACCCGCTACGAGCGCGTCCGCGCCCTCCTGCTCACCCCGCACGGCACCGGCCCCTTCCCGGCCGTCCTCCTGCTGCACGACCACGGGGCGAAGTTCGACATCGGCAAGGAGAAACTGGTCCGGCCCTGGTACGACGACACCCGGCTCGCGTCCGCGCAGGGGTGGGCCGACAAGTACTTCAGCGGCCGGTTCGTCGGGGACGAGCTGGCCCGGCGCGGCTACGTCGTGCTCGTCGCCGACGCCCTCGGCTGGGGCGACCGCGGACCGCTCGGCTACGACCAGCAGCAGGCGCTGGCGAGCAACTTCCTCAACCTCGGCTCCTCGCTGGCCGGTCTCATGGCCCGCGAGGACGCCCGCGCCGCCGGCTTCCTCGCCAGCCTGGAGCGGGTGGACCGGCGGCGGATCGCGGCCGTCGGATTCTCCATGGGCGCCTTCCGCGCCTGGCAGACCGCCGCGCTCAGCGACGACGTCGCCGCCGCGGCCGCCGTCTGCTGGATGACCGGCCTGAAGGAGATGATGGTCCCCGGCAACAACACCCTGCGCGGGCAGTCCTCCTACTACATGCTGCACCCCGGGCTTCCCCGGTTCCTCGACTTCCCCGACGTGGCGAGCATCGCCGCACCCAGGCCGATGCTGTTCTTCGACGGCGGGCTGGACCCGCTGTTCCCCGCCGACGGCGTCCGCGCCGCCCACGACAGGCTGCGCACCGTCTGGCGTTCCCGCCACGCCGAGGAGCGGCTGCACCTGAGGACCTGGTCCGACCTCGGCCACGTCTTCGTGGACCGCATGCAGGACGAGGTCTTCGCCTGGCTGGACCGCGTCCTGTGACCGCCCGGTGAGCGTCCTCTGCTCTCCCCCCACCGTCCCCGCACGACGAAAGGACCCGCACTCCATGTCTCGTCGTACCGCTCTCACCGCCCTGTCCGCCCTGGCGCTGGGCGCCTCGCTCGCCGCCCTGCCCACCCAGGCGCAGGCGGCGACCGTCGTCGTCAGCAACTCCGCCGACCTGTCCAACGCCATCAAGAACGCCACCGCCGGCACGGTCATCCAGGTCCGCGGCGGCACCTACTACCCGACGGCCACCCTGCAGTCCACCGCCAACGGCACCTCCTCCGCGCCGGTCACGCTGACCGCGTACGGCTCGGAGACCGTGAAGATCGACGGGTCGTCGCTCCCCTCCGGCTCCTGGATCTTCAAGCTGACCGCGGACTACTGGAACGTCTCCAACATCACCTTCCAGAACTCCCCGGACAGCGCGGTCGTCTGCCAGTCCTGCACCGGCACCAACTGGAACAACATCAAGACCATCAACGGCGGCGACTCCGGCTTCACCCTCACCGGCGACGGCACGGTGAACAACACCGTGAAGAACCTGGACAGTTACGGCAACTACGACGCCGCCACCCACGGCCAGAACGCCGACGGGGTCGCCATCAAGTTCGGCTCCGGCACCGGCAACCTGGTCACCGGCGCCCGCCTCTACAACAACTCGGACGACGGCATCGACCTCTGGTCCTTCTCCTCGCCCGTCACCATCGAGCACACCTGGTCCTTCGGCAACGGCGTCAACCGCTGGGGCGACTCCGCCTTCCAGGGCAACGGCAACGGCTACAAGCTGGGCGGCAACGGCGTCACGGTCGCCCACGTCGTCAACAACTCCGCCGCCTGGGGCAACACCGGCAACGGCTTCACCGAGAACTCCAACACCGGCGCCATCGTCATCAACCGCACCACCGCCTACGCCAACGGCAAGTGGGGCTACTACTTCGCGACGAGTTCGGCCCGGCTCGGCAAGAACCTCGCCGTGAGCAACGGCAGCGGTCTGGTCAGCAAGGGCTCCTCGGTGGTCTCGGCCGGCAACAACTGGGACTCCGGGATCGCCACCCCGGCGTTCAAGTCGACCGACGCCTCGACCACGTACAACTCCCGCCAGTCGGACGGCTCGTTGCCCGCCACCACCTTCCTCACCACGGGCAGCACCACCATCGGCGCGACGATGAACTGATCCCGCCGCCCACCGGAAGGACGCCGTCCGGGGCGCTTGACCCGTTTTTTGCCCGTGGAAGAGTCTCGATCGGGCAACGGGTCTCGCGCCCGCCGCGGTGACGCGCGTAGAAAACCTGTCATGCATAAGCCACTGCGTATCGCGGCCGTCGCCGCGGCGTGCGCCCTGACCGGCGCCGCCCTCTACGGCGCCGGTGCGGCCACCGCCGGCCAGTCCACCGCCAACTCCACTCACGAGCCCTACAACATCGGGCTCCTGGTGAAGGACATCGACACCTACTACGGCGCCGCCCTCGACGCCAACGGCGTCTACCAGGCATCCGCGGACAGCCCGTACGCCGAGGACCTGGCGCGCATCGACGCGGCCGCCCGGAAGTACATCGACCAGGCCGCCCGCAAGGCCCGCCACCAGCACGAGAAGCCCGCGGTCGTCTTCGACATCGACGACACGCTGCTGCTCAGCCTCGACTACGAGAAGCGCTACAACTACACCTACAACTCCGCCTCGTGGGCCGACTACGTCAACCGGGCCGACCGCCCGGCCGTCTTCGGCAGCCCCGAGCTGGTCCAGTACGCCGAGGCCAAGGGCGTCGAGGTCTTCTACAACTCGGGTCTGAGCGAGGCCCAGCGCTCCGCCGCCGTCGAGAACCTGAAGAAGGTCGGCGCGGACGTGAACCTCGACACCGCGCACGTGTTCCTCAAGGACAAGGCCAACCCGCCGTCCTACCTGAGCGCCTGCGCCACCCCGGGCACCTGGACCTGCACGACCGTCCAGTACAAGTCCGGCACCCGCAAGCACATCGAGGACGACCTCGGGTACGAGATCATCGCCAACTTCGGCGACCAGTACTCCGACCTCGACGGCGGCTACGCCGACAGGACGTACAAGCTGCCGAACCCCACGTACTTCGTCAGCTGACGGCTCCTGCCGGTCCTCGTGGAGCGGGGCCGGGGGGCGCCCGGCGGGGGGACCCA
>NZ_JBFADM010000072.1:0-39703 GCF_040641355.1 Streptomyces sp. NPDC020996 | reverse complement strand
ACCACCTCGGCCGACTCGGCACCGACAGCATCGCCCTGTGCTTCGGATCAAGCAGCTTCTTCGGAGGACCCTCCTTCGACACAGAATTCGTCGCGCAAGCCGAATCACACTCCCACCACACGCCGCCGATGCCCTGTACCGGCGGCTGTATCGCTCACTGGATTCCCTGCCGGAGCAGACGGTCCTGCGCACCTACTGCACCCGCTACGCCGCACCCGACGGGTTCGACCTGCCCGCCCTCATCCCGCAGGTCTACCTGCACTACGGCCCCTACACCCGCAAGAACGGCGGACACGGCGGTGCTCTGCACCGCGAGCGCATGGACTTCCTGCTGCTGGCCCCCGACCGCTCCCGCATCGTGATCGAGGTCGACGGCGCCCACCATTACGGCACGCGGAACCCCACCGGCGCGGACGGCCGCACCACGTACACCGCCTCGCCCAGGCTGTACTCGGAGATGGTCGCCGAGGACCGCCGTCTGCGGCTGGCGGGCTATGTCGGCCTGCCGCAGGGCGCCGGTCTCCTCATCGCGCACGGCGTAGGTCGGCGGGTGCAGCGCTTTCATCAGCTCCAGGCCGGTGACGGCGGTGGAGCCGCGCGGCGTCATCACCCGGGACGCGTACACGCCCAGGACGCGAGCGAGCTCGGCCGACGGGAGCTGCGCGGCGTGGCCCCAGTGCCGGGTGTCCAGCGCGTTCCACGACGGGATGCACAGCTGCACGCACTGGCGGTCCGAGCCCTTGGCCGGGCGGTAGATCCGCGCCCACGGCCCGAACCCGCGTTTGGTCAGCTTCCCAGTCGGCGCGGGTCAGCTGCTTGATGACCTTGTGGCCCTCCGGGATCCGCCCGGCGTGCTTCTCCTCCTCCGTGAGCGCGACGGGCAGGCCGTAGCGCTCCAAGGCGGCCTCCGTCAGGCCGTGCGCCTGGCGCAGCCGTTTTCGCTCCGCCGCCGGCGGCAACCGAGCGCGGGAAGGGGAGGGTGCCGCCGCGGGTGTAGCGCACGCCCGACGGCCAGCTTTGCGGGATGTTCCCCTTGGTGGTGATCGGCATGGAGGCCGCGCCGGTCGTGCCGGTGGTGGCGAAGTCGGTGAAGTGGTACTGGAAGATGGATGATCGTGCGGCTGCTGGCCGGGATGGTGCCGACGACGCGGACGTTGAACATGCTCTCGCCGACCGGGCGGCTGTCCCGAGGAGGGCTCCCTGCCCATGAGGGTGTCATCAGGCCTTTGCCTCTGCGGCCTCACAGGCGATAGCGAGTGAGGCCGGAACAAGGCGCACTTCGCGCCATGCCTCGCAGCGGTCTCGGACGGGCCGCAGCTCCTCGTCGGCTACGGCTCGGTCCGAGGGTCGCGTATCTCCATCTCCGCCAGCTGCAGACGGTGGTACAGGGCCGATGCCTCGTCCCGGGCCGGTGGACCGAGGCGTGTCACCTCCAGCCGGACGTACCGGGCACGGACGCGGTCGAAGGTATAGGAGCGCTTGGCCCCTGCGGGGTTGGGTTCTCCCGTGACGGTCCGTGCGACGGTGGTGGACGTGGATCCTGACGGTCTGGTCCGGAGGGTGAAGTCCACCGGGTATCCCGGGGTGAGTCCGTCGGCCGTGGTGGTGTCGGTGCGGGGGTACAGCACGACCTCGCCCAGGTCCCGGTCCGCGCCGAGGTCGATCTCCACCCAGACCGGGGCGGCGGAGACGTCGGGTGAGGTGTGCTCGCGGCTCGTGTAGCCGCGGTCGCCACTGGTGCTCCTGGTAGAGCCGTTGGTGAGGCGGAAGGCGGACCACTCGCCGGTTTCGAGGGAGTCGTTGCTGATGACCGGACGGTCCAGTGCGAGGTTGCCGCCGCCTTCGGGGACCGGGTCCAGGCCTGCGCCGGTGCAGGTGAACTGCCAGCTGCCCGGCCGGTCGGTCTCGAAGTAGACGTAATCGGCATCGTGGCCGGTGCAGCGCAGACCGGGAACGCCGGCACGCACCTTTCCGCCGCTGAAGACGGTGCGTCCGCGGACGGTGACGGCCGGGTCGGCGCCGCCGAACACCGGCACCCCGATCCTGGCGGTCGCCGCCTTCAGCGTGAGGACGGACAGCTCCACCCGGTCCTCTTCGCGACGCAGATCCACGGTGACACGGCCGCGCACCGTGGGCACCACTGCGGAGATCCGGGTCAGGGCGCCGGGCTGGGGCAGGACCTCATAGGTGTCGTAGCCGGGCGCTGTGGGACGCACTCCGGCGGCGTAGGCCGACAGCGCGTACAGCGGTCCGCCGTTCCATGCGTGGTTGTCCGTTCCCCCGCCACCCTTGGTCCACAGCTCCCACAGCGTGTAACCGGGGTCGGCCACCTGCTGGGCGTACCTCCTGCGCATGCGGGTCTCGGCGACTCGCGGCCGCCGCATCAGGTAGAGGGCTTCAAGGACGTAGAACTCCAGGTAGGGACTGGCGTTGGTGTGGTTGCGCAGCACTTCGACGATGGCGTCGTGGCGTGCCGAGGGGGCAAGCCCGGCCACCACCGCGAGAGCATTGCCGCGATCGTCGGTGTCGCCCCGGTAGCCCGGCGAGCGGTACGCCCGGGAGTTCTCGTTCCACAGCACCCGGTCGAAGTTCCGCTCGACGCTGGTCCGCAGGGCCTGCCAGGTGGGGATGTCGGCGGTGTTCCCGGACAGCTCCGCGAGGGTCACGGCACTGCCGAGCGCCAGGTGGAACCAGGCGTTGTCCAGGAGCCTGCTGTCGATGTTGGTTCCCCAGTCCTCCCAGTCCCAGCCGCCGGGGCGGTGTGCCACCAGCCCGTCGGAGTCCATGGACCAGAGGTTGAGGTACTTCTTGATCTGGGGGTAGACCGAGGCGACGGTCCTCTCGTCACCGGTGTAGAGGTGGAAGGTCTCGAAGCCCCAGATGGAGGCGAGCATCTGGGTGGACAGTTCCTGGTTCCAGTTGCCGGCCGGCACCGGCGAGTACAGGACGCCGTCCGGTTTCTGCCAGGCGGCCAGTTCCCGAATGGCTTTGCGGCCCAGCGCGTGGCTGCGGCTGTCGAACGTGTAGAAGCCCTCTTTGAGCTGGTTGACGACGTCTCCCCACCACTGCGCGCGTTCGCGCGTGGGGCAGTCGAAGTAGGTGTCCCTCATGTTGAGGTACATGGTGCGCGCCGCCTTGCCCCACAGCGTGTCGAAGAAGGCGTCGTCGCTGCTGAAGGAGCCGGCGAAGTCGGTGTCGTAGCCGCTCTCGCGGTACCTGAGGTCCAGCACCTTCACGTCCGCCGGGACGGTGTAGTGGACGCTTGTCCCGCTCATCCACCCCAGAGATTCGAACTCCTGGATTCCGCCCGTAGTGATGTAGGTGGAGCGGACGTTGTCCGCGCCGCCGTCCCTGTAGTGGTCCGTCTGGATCCCGATCACCGCGCCCGCCGGTGCATCGACCTTGAGGTAGGGCGTGACCTGGAGGTTGGAGGGTAGTGCCGCCACGATCGGAGTGGTTCCGCTTCCCTGCGTGGGGAGATCGGACTGGTTCGCGTACGCGTGCAGGCCGCCGTGCCGGAAGAACGGGATCGGGCGGGGCACCAGAGCGTTCCACGGAGCGCCGCCGGCCGGTCCCAGGTCGGTCGCCGCGCTCCATGCGGCGTCGTCGTAGCCGGCTTCTGTCCAGCCGTCCAGGGCGGCGGCCTTACGGGCGTCGTAGTACACATTCGACTCGGGGAGCCGGTAGTTGGGCTGGCCTCCGCTGGAGCTCGCTCCGTATCCCGGGTGGACGGCCGCCTTCCATCCCGTGCCGCTCGTCACGAGCACGTCATCGCCCTGGGTGGCGACGGCGGATTCGAAGAGAACGCCGGCCCGGCCGCTGTCCTTGTGGGAGAAGCCCTCTTTTCCGAAATACCAGAGCTGGATGGCGAGTTGATTGGTGCCCGCGCGCAGGTGAGGGGCCAGGTCGATCTCGTCGCAGTAGGTGTCGTCCGGGTTGGGGCCGCGCTTCAGGCCGCCTTCGAACACGACCAGGGTTCCGTTGACCCACAGCCAGTACTTGGTGTCGGCGGCTATGCGCGTGCGCGCGGAGGCAGGGGCGCCGCTCAGGACGACCGACCGGCGGTAGACCGTCCACTGGTTGGCGACGCTCGATTCCGTGCCCATCCAGCGGGTGCGGGGATCGAACGGGTCACCGCCGGGGGCGGGGCCTGCAGCGGCGGCCCGAGCGGGAGCCGCAAGCGCCGCGGGGACCGCTAAAGCGGCCGTTCCCGCCAGGGCGAGTTGGAGAACCGTGCGACGGGAGTACGCGGAGTCAGTGACCGGAGATGGCTTGAAGGGGTGCGGGTTCACAAGCGCGGCCTTCCATGAACGAGTTGCGTTGAATCGTTAAAAGCCGTGAGGTGTAGAGAAAGTTAGAGTCGGCCACACCGCGCGGGCAACCCTCTGGCACCGACTTTGACGGGGAGTGAACGGCGGGAAGGCGACGAAGGCCCGGCAGAGCGCCCCGCGCCGAGGAGTCACACCCCCGTCGGAATTGAACGATTCAATTCCGACGCCTCATGTGGAGCACCCCTTCCGGCCTCAAGAACGATCTTCCGGCGGGGACAGGTGCGGCAGCACGACGCGGAAGGCACATGCCGCGCCGGGCACGTTGCCGAGTCCGAGGCGACCGCCGTGTCCCTCGTCCGTCGTCGCCGCGACGACCAGGCCCCTCCCGCTCCCGTCGCGTCCACGGGAGCGGGAGGGATCGGCTCGGTCGAAACGCTCGAAGACGTGTGCGGCGTCGACGGCGGCCGGTCCCGGGCGCTCTGCCCCCGCGGCGGCGGGCACCGCCCGGGCGGTGCCGACCGGGCTCCCGCGTCAGGACCGGGGGCCTGATATGGGCGGCCAGGACCGTCACCCCCCAGTGCCAGACTTCCGCGCCGGGGACCTGGGCAGTGTGGACAGCCTCCCTCACTGCTCGGCCGCCCCGTGTTCCCGTGGCAGGCGCAGACAGTAGCCCACACCTCGCACGGTGTGCAGGAGCGGAGGATCGAACCGGTCGATCTTCCTGCGCAGGTACTTGACGTACGTCTCGACGATCCGGGAGTCTCCGGGGAAGCCGTAGCCCCAGACCTGGTGCAGGATCTGGGGCTTGCTCAGCACCTGCCCGGCGTTCTCGAGGAAGTACACGAGCAGCTTGAACTCGGTCGGGGACAGCGGAACGTACTGCCCTGCCCGATGCACCTCATGAGCCCTGTCGTCCAGTTCCAGATCGGCGTAGCGCAGCACCCCTTCCGTGAAGGGAGGTTCTCCGTCACGGACCGTGCGGCGCAGGATGGCCCTGATACGCAGGAGCAGTTCCTCGATGCTGAACGGCTTGGCGAGGTAGTCGTCACCGCCGGCGCTCAGGCCGGCGATGCGGTCGTCGACGCCGGTGCGGGCGGTCAGGAACAGCACGGGCACGTCGTTGCCCGCAGCCCGCAGCCGGCGTGTCACCTCGAAGCCGTCCAGATCGGGGAGCATCACGTCGAGCAGCAGCAGGTGCGGTTCCGTCCGCTCGACCTCCAGGAGGGCCGACTGCCCGCTTCGGGCGCTGCCGACCTCGTAGCCGGTCATGCGGAGGGTGGACTCCAGCAGCGTGCGGATGGAGGGTTCGTCCTCCACCACGAGGAGGCGGTGCCGGGGTGCACCGGCCGACTGCTCGATCATGATGGTGTGCGGTCCGTTCTGTCGTAGTCACTTCGCGGCGCAGTCGTACAGGACGGTGCCTCCTGCCATTCCCATCGGCGCGCCGGCGCCCCGCTGCGACGAGGTGCCGGAGCTCCCGCCGTAGGCGGAGGCGGGTACCTTCGCGCAGTTCTTCGAGATCCAGTCGGAGCGCTGCACGACCGGGCTGTCCTTCGACATGCCGGGCATCGCCATGCCCGCTCCCGCCGAGCCGCTGGAGTTGTCAGAGCCGAGGACGTAGCGCAGTTCCCCGCTCTTGGTCCACTTCCTCAGCTGCGCGACCGAGGGAGCGTTGTCGGTGTTCGTGAAGCCGCCCATGCCGATCACCGTCTCGTCACTGCCCAGGATGAACGCGGCGGACGACATAGCGCCGCCCTCGACGGCCAGCTTGATCCGTGCCCGGGGAGCGTGCTCGACCGTGTAGGCGAGGATCTTCCGCTGGTTGCTCGTCAGGTTCGCGGCGCCCGTCGGGATGCCCGATCCCATGCCACCGGATCCTCCGCCGAACGACGGCATAGGCATGTCACCGCTTCGCGACCCCTCACCGGGGATCGTGTGTGTGCCCTGCCGGTTGGGCATCTGCTGCCCGCCGCCGGGAATTCCGGAGGGCATCCCCGACGGCATGCCTCCCCCGGGCTGCCCTCCCGTGCCGGACCCGCCGGGGAAGCCGGGCATCCCCGACGGCATGGTCGTGGGCATCCCGGAAGGCATCCCCGACGGCATGTCGGTGGGCATCCCCGACGGCATGGTCGACGCGCCCGCGTCGCCCCTGCCTCGCTGCGCCGCGCCGCCACCGAACATGGCGCCGCCGGGCATGCCTCCCCGGCCGAAGGGCATGGTGCTCGGTCCGGCGACCGGGTTCGCGCCCGTGGTCGAGGAAGCGGAGACCGTCACGGCCCAGGCCCCCGGGGCCAGCAGCAGCGCCACCACGGCGGTGACCCCTGCGGTCATCAGCAGCCGCGCACGGCTCCGGGACAGCCCGAGCAGGACGACGGCGCCGGCACCGGCCAGCAGGACCGGCCACATGAGCCAGCCGTGCCAGTCCGGGTTCCGCCGGATGATCGCCACGGCCCAGACGGTGGTCACCGCGACCACGGTCGCCGCGACGGGGGCGACCCAGGCGTTCCCCGCTCGGTGCAGACGGACCAGGGCGGCCAGCAGTCCGCCGAGGAGCCCGGCGATCGCGGGGGCGAGCTGGGTCGTGTAGTAGGGGTGGAAGATGCCTTCCTGGGACGAGAAGACCGCGGCGCACACCACCAGCCAGGTGCCCCACAGCACCCAGCCGGACGAGGGCAGCACGGCGTCGCCCGGCAGCCGGCCGCGCCGCCGGAGCACCGCGCAGGCGACCGCCACGGCGATGGCCGCGGCGCAACCGGGGAGCAGCCAGCTGATCTGCCCGGCGACCTGCTCGCCGAAGAGCCTTCCGGCACCGGGGGAGCCTCCGAAGCCGGCGCCGCCGCCCATCGGGAGTCCGCGGCCGCCCATACCGTCCTGGCCGAGCACCCGGCCCAGCCCGTTGTAGCCGACCACGAGGTCCCACGCCGAGCCGTCCTTGCTGCCGCCGACATACGGGTGATCCCCCGGCCACAGGGCCACCATGGCGACCCACCACAGCGACGAGGCGAAGAGCACCGCAGCGGCTGCCAGCAGCCGCCACAGCCGCGCCGCCCACGGGCCGGCCGCGCCGGGCAGCCAGGCCGCCGCGAACGCCGGAACGACCATCCACGCGGCGAGCATCTTGGTGAGGAAGCCGCAGCCGATCAGGAAGCCGCTCGCGCACAGCCACCAGGTCGCCGGCCGGCCTTCCGACTGGAGCGCACGGGTCAGCGCGTACGCCGCCGTCACCAGGGACAGGACGAGCAGCGTGTCCGGGTTGTTGTCCCGGTTGATGGCGACCGTGATCGGCGTCAGCGTCAGGATCAGGGCGGCGAGGAGCGCCGCGTCCTCACCCGCCCAGCGCCGTACGGTGCGGTGCAGGACGAACACGGCGGCCACACCCTCGACCACTTGCGGCAGCAGCAGCGCCCAGCCGTGCATCCCGAAGATCTCGCTGCTGATCACCTGCGGCCACAGGGCGGCCGGCGGTTTGTCGACCGTGATCACCCCGGCGGGGTCGTAGGCGCCGAACAGGAAGTTGGTCCCGTTCCTGCCCATCGACTTCACGGCGGCGGAGTAGTAGGTGTTGCCCCAGCCGAGGGAACCCAGGGACCAGGCGTACAGGGCCGTCGCGAGCAGGAGGATCGCACCGAGTGCCGCGGGGGCCGCCCAGGCGGGCCAGGAGCGCGGCGTAGAGTCCGCCGGGCGGCCGGGCACTGTGGTGCCGGACAGCGTCGGATCGGAGTGTTCCATGGGGGGTTCGCTCTCTTCAGGAGATGGGGCGAGGGGTCAGGGGGTACGGCGGCGGAAGACGGCCTGGCGCAACACGGCGAACCGCACGACGGTGACGGCGACCGACGCCGCGGCCAGGACGGCGGTCTCCGCGGCCGGAGTGGCACTCGGGTCGGCGTGCCTGAACCACAGCACCGCGCCGGAGGTGACCAGGTAGCCGAGCAGGAAGAGGGCTCCGGCGCCGACGTGCGCCCGGCCCGGACGTGCGGCCGTGTGCCGGAAGGTGAGGCGCCGGTTGGCCTCCGTGTTGACTACGGTGAGCACCAGGAGCGACGCCAGGTTGGCGGCGGCGGGCGACCACCAGCCACGCATGACCCAGTACAGCAGTGCCTGACCCAGGGTCGAGGCCACACCGATCACCGCGAAGCAGCCGACCTCCCAGGACAGCACCCCGCGCCGCGGAGCGGGTGCCAGGACCGCGTCGGGATGCTCGGCCGCCGGCGCGGGGCGGCGCGGCACATCCACCCGGGCCTCGCCCGATGCCTTCGCCCGCGCCATCCGCCACAACCCGCGCAGATCGTCGACTGCGGTGCCCATCACGTCGACACGGGTGTCGACGTCCTCCACCCAGTCCACAGGCACCTCGTGGATGCGCAGCCCGTTGTGCTCGGCGAGCAGCAGCAGTTCGGTGTCGAAGAACCACGCCTCGTCACGGGTCACCGACAGCAGGGGGCGCAGCGCCTCGGTACGGGCCGCCTTGAAGCCGCACTGGGCGTCGGTGAACCGCACGCCGTGCGTGAGGCGGATGATCCCGTTGTAGCAGCGGGATATGAACTCCCGGCGCGGGCCCCGTACGGTGCGTGCGCCCGGCGCCAGCCGACTGCCGATCGCGAGGTCGGAGTGGCCGCTGGCCAGCGGCGCGATGAGCGGCAGCAGCCCGCCCAAGCCGGTGGACAGGTCCACGTCCATGTAGGCCACGACGTCCGCGTCGCTCGCACCCCAGACCGTGCGCAGCGCAAGTCCGCGGCCCTTGCGGTCCAGGTGCACCACCGCTATGCCGGGCAGTTCGTCCGCCAGCCGGCGCGCGACGGCCAGCGTTCCGTCGGTGCTCGCATTGTCGGCGACGGTGATCCGCCAGGCAAAGGGAAAGTCTCTGGACAGCCGGCTGTGCAGCGTGCGCAGACAGCCGGGCAGGGCCCGCTCCTCGTTGTAGACCGGAACAACGATGTCAACCGTCGCCGTGCCGGACCGCGGCGCGGCGCACGGGACGGCCTGCTGAAAGTCGACGCCCGGGTCGGCGTCAACGGCGTGGGGGGTGCGATTCATGGCTCCCTCGGGTCGGGAAGGACACAGGCAGCGACGTGTGAGTCGTGAAGCGAACTCGCCCCCGACTGTGGCCTGCCCGACCGGGAAAGCCCGGAGAGCAAACCGAGAAATGACGGAGCGTCAGATGAGAATCGCTCACAGGAACGGCGACGGCCTTCACACTCCGCCGGACGTGCGTGGCAGTAGGAGGGGTGCAGCGCCTTGGACGGTCACCACGCCGCGATCAGCCACCGCGGCCCGTCAGATCGAGAGCAGCCGCCGCCTTCCTCGCCACGAAGAACGCGGCGGCTGCCGACGCGTACGGCGAGCCACCACGCACACTCGGCGCGGCTGGACGCGGTGCGGGGCCCTGCTCGTCTCGCCGACGTCCACCACGTCCGGCAGGGTGAGCCGCTCGGCCTCGGGCACGCGGTACCGTGCGCATGCCGGTGTGCCGGGGGCCGGCCGTTCGCCGTACTGCTCGGGGACGACCTGATCGACGCGCGCGGACCAGCTCAGCCGGATGCCCCACCATGCGCGACCGGTTCACCGGCCGTGCCGTGGCCCTCATGGAGGTCCCGCCCGGGCGGTCCACCTCGATGGCCGCGCCGCCGTCGGACCGCCCGGGGAGGACGGTGTTCGCGCGTCACCGACCTGGTGGGGAACCCGTCGCGTGAGCAGCCTCCCAACCACTACGCGGTGATCGGTATCGAGGAGTTCACCGCGGGTCTCGAGGTGGAACCAGCCTCGCGCGGGGGGCGCTCAGCCGACGTCCTCCTCGGGACGTGCCCTGGGCACCAGGAGACGGAAGACGCACCCGCGGCCGGGGCGGGTGTCCAGTTCGAGGCGGCCTCCGTGGCCCTCGGCGATCGCGGCGGCGATGGCGAGTCCCAGTCCGCTGCCGCCGTGGGCCCGGGAGCGCGCGGGGTCGACCCGGTAGAACCGTTCGAAGACGTGCTCCGCGTCGGAGGAGGTCAGGCCGGGTCCTTCGTCCGCCACCTCGATGACGCCGACGGGCAGATTCGCCGGCAGGGGCGGGGAGGCGCTGGTGCGGCCGGGGCGGTCGGTTCCACCGGTTGCGGCACCGGTCCGGGCCGCGCCCACGCGGACGTGGACCCGGGTGCCGGGCGGGGTGTGGGTGCGGGCGTTGGCCAGCAGGTTCTCGACGACCTGCCGCAGGCGGTGCGGGTCACCGACGGTTTCGACGACGTCGAGTTCGGCCGTGCCCTCCGGATCGGCGGCGGTGCGCAGCGGGCCAAGGTCCACGGGGTGGCTGGAGCTGTGCGGCGCGGCGGAACTCACCGCGTCCGCGGCGAGGGACAGCAGGTCCACCGGCGTCCTGTCATAGGTGGGTTCACGGTCCAGGGTGGCCAGAAGCTGCAGATCGGCGACGAGCAGGCTCATGCGTTCGGCGTTCTGGGCGATGAGCCGGTCGGCCTCCTGCCGTTCCTCGGCGGAACGCTGCTCGGGACGCAGTGCGAGTTGGGCGTAGCCCTGGATGGCAGTGAGGGGCGTGCGCAGTTCGTGACCGGCGTCGGCGACGAAGCGGCGCAGCCGGGCCTCCGACGCCTCCCGGTCCTGCAGTGCTGTGTGAAGGCGGTCGAGCATGGAGTTGAGAACGCGGCCGAGGCGTCCGATCTCGGTGCGCGGGTCCGTGTCGGCCAGTCGCAGATCGAGATGTCCGGCGGTGATGTCCTGGGCGGTCCGTTCCATGCGGGTGAGCGGGAGCAGTCCCAGGCGGACGACCCAGCGGCCCAGTGCGAGCAGGGCCACGACGGTGACGGTGAGCAGGACGGCGTCGAGCCAGAGGATCTTGGAGGTCGCGCCGTCGACTGTGTCGAGCGGCAGGGCTACGACCGCCGACACCTCACCCGGACCGGTCTCGAGGAGCACCCGCCAGTGGCCGTCCCCGCTGACCGCCGGCACGCTCTCGGGCTGCCCGTCGCGCAGGCCGAGGTCCTGTGCGGTGGCGGACAGCCGCGGGCCCGGCTTGTCCTCGGAGCCGAGGGTGTCGTACAGGCGGTGGCCGGCGGCGTCGTAGAAGTAGACGTGGAAGTCCGAGGGCAGCACGCTCGGGCGTTCCGACGGGTTCGGGAGTCTGCCGCCGGCTGCGTCCTGGAAGGCGACGGGTGGCAGCCGGAAGGCGGCCAGTTGCTGGTCGACGCGGTCCAGCAGCCATGAGCGCAGCACCACGAAGCCGATCAGCTGGGCGGTCACCACGGCGGCGGTGGCCAGAACGGCGACCCCGAGGACGAGGCGTCGGCGCAGTGACCTCGGGTGCGTGGGCAGAAACCCGCCGGTCACAGGTGGCTCCCTCGGCCGTCGTGGTTGCGCGGCAGGCGCAGGCTGTAGCCGACGCCGCGGACGGTGTGCAGGAGCGGCGGATCGAAGCGGTCGATCTTCCGGCGCAGGTACTTCACGTACGTCTCGACGATGCGGGCGTCGCCTGAGAAGTCGTAACTCCAGACGTGCTCGAGGATCTGGGTCTTGCTCACCACGTGTCCCGCGTTCTCCAGAAGGTAGGCGAGGAGTCTGAACTCGGTGGGGGACAGCGGGACGTAGTGTCCGCCCCGGTGGACCTCGTGGGCGCCCTTGTCGAGTTCCAGATCGGCGTAGCGCAGCACGTCCTGCGGCGCCGGCGCGTCGACAGGCGGCGCGGTGCGGCGCAGGATGGCCTCGATGCGCAGCAGTACCTCCTCGATGCTGAAGGGCTTCGTGACGTAGTCGTCCGCGCCCGCGCTCAGGCCGGTGATGCGGTCGTCGAGGCCGGTGCGGGCGGTCAGGAACAGCACCGGGGTGTCGTTCCCGCCCGCCCGCAGCCTCCGGGTGACTTCGTAGCCGTCGAGGTCGGGCAGCATCACGTCGAGCAGCAGCAGGTGCGGTGCCAGGCGCTCGACCTCCACCAGCGCCTGTTGTCCCGTCTCCGCGCTGCTCACCCGGTATCCGGTGAGCCGGAGGGTGGACTCCAGCAGCGAGCGGATGCTGGGCTCGTCCTCGACCACGAGGAGGCGGTGGCGCGGCAGCATTCCCGCGGGCTGCTGGGTCATGACGTGAAGTGATCCGTTCGGTCGGGTGTCTGCCGACGGCACGGTCCGCAGCGGGGTGTGCCACCGCCCGGATCCCGTCGCACCGTCGCCGTGCTGCGACGACGGGCCGGAGCGGCCCGGCCTGGGTCGGCGTCGGGACGCGCCGGGACGCCGACCCTGGACCGCTGCCCCCTGCCGGATCTCGGACGGCGTGCCCCCATCGCTGCACAGTCCGTCCAGCATGTCACCTCCGCCGCTGCCGACCGCACCCGGCACAGCAGTGCGGACTGGGAGTGGGGTGCGTCGAGTCGGCCTGGTGCGTCCACGGGTACGCGGTCTCCCGCGTGCGCAACGGCGAGGTGACGTGGTACGCCGCAGGCCCGGACGGCTCGCCCCTCGGGCGGAGTCCGTCCGGGCCTGCGGGAGTCAGCCGGTCACCTCCTTGTCCTTGGCGAGCGCCGCGGTGCGCTCGGTGAGCGTCTTACGCAGCTTCTCGACGGCGGAGTCCAGGGCCTTGGAATCCGTTCCGGCCGCGCGGACCTGCTCGGCGAGGCGGTCCAGGTGATCGAGCGCCGCGCCGGAGCCGTAGAACTTCTGGTACAGGTTCCTGTAAGCCTTCTTGTAGACGTCGTCGAAGGCATCCGACTTCAGGAAGCGGTCCTTGAGGGGGTGGCTCATGAAGCCGGCGCCCCCGCCTCCTGGACCGTCCTGCCCCTGCCGCGCGCCTTGCTCACCCTGGCCGCCGCCCTGCGCACCGCCAGGGAGGCCCTCGGGGATACCGCCCTCGGGCATCCCCTGCGGCATCCCGGACGGCATACCACCCTCCGGCATACCCGAAGGCATACCCGAAGGCATACCACCCTCCGGCATACCCGAAGGCATACCCGAGGGCGTGCCCTGCTGGTCCTGCCCTCGCTGGTCCTTGCCCTGGCCGTCCTGCGCCGTCCCGGCGGGGACGCCGGCTCCACCGCCCATCATGATCGAGTCGTCCGGGCCCGCCGCCGCGTCTCCGCTGAACGTGAGGTTGTAGTCCCATCCGAGCACCGAGAACTTCTTGGTGTCCAGGTCGTACCACAGCAGGTAGTTCTTGCCGGGGCCGGCCATGTCGTCGAAGTTCAGCAGCAGGTTCTGAGCGGCGAGGTACACGGCGAGGGAGTCGACGTCCACGTATTTGTCGAGATCCTCCTCGAACTCGTTGTCGGAAGCCTTGTCCAGCCACTTGATGAGCTTCATGACCGGTTCCAGGTCCTGACTGCCCACTTTGTTGACCTGCCTGAAGGACGACTCGTAGTCGGTCGGATCGTCACCCCGGTACTCGAAACTGCTGCCGGCCCGGGACTTGTACAGCACGCCGTTGCCGTCCCCGATCGCCTCTGCGTACTCGATGTCGGGGTTCTCCACCATCAACCGGGTCACGGCCGGACGGTTGTTGACCTTGACCGAGGTGAAGGCGTAGCGCTCGCTCTTCTGGCCGGTGGCCCCCATCAGCGTCAGGGACAGCGCCTCGTTCACCCCGATCTGGGCGTTGCTCCCGGGCCGCAGGGAGATCTCCCGTTCGCCCTGGTAGGCGCGGCCCTCGACGTACTCGTCGATCTTGATGAGCCAGGGAAGCTCCTCCGGTTTCTTCTCGGACAGGTCGTACTGCGTGATCCCGCCCATGCCACCGGCTCCACCGGTCGCGCCGGTCGCGCCGGGACCGCCGCCGTTGCCCTGGCCGCGGTCCCGGCCCCCGGTCCCGCTCTGCGGCGGGACCGGGGCGCCCTGCCCGGCGCCGGCGCCCTCGGGCATGGTCCGGCCGCCACCGGCCATGCCCTGGCCGTTGCCACGCAGGGACATCAGAGTGGAGTTGCCCTTCAGGCGGATCCCGACGTCCTCGAGATACACGCCGTCGATGGTGAGGTCGGCCTCGACGTACTCCTTGGTGCCTTCCTCCCGGAACTCCTTCATCATCTTGTCGAACTCGGTCTGGTCGTACTCCAGTTGAATGGAGTGGGCCACGGAGGTGTCGTACAGGCCGACCGAGCCCCGCACGTTCTCCGTGATCGCGTCGGCCTCCACACTGGAGGAGGAGGAGACGTACGGCGAGATGCGCGCGTCACCGAAGAGGTAGAGCATCACCGCCAGGCCCGCGCACAGGGACGCGGCCGGCCTCCAGTGGTGCCGCAGCCTCACGGGGACGCGGTCCCGCAGCCGTCGTCGCATGCGTGTCCTCTTGCCGCCGGACATCACAGGTCGGTCGTGTCGTAACCGGTCAGGACCGTCACCCGCTGCCCGGACGTGCGCTCCTGCAGCGCGGTCACCAGGTCGCTGGGTTCGGTTCCCTTCTTCATGCGCACGGTGTAGAACACCTCGGTCAGCGCACCGCCCCGGATCGTCTCCGTGCTCACCAGCTCGAACTCGCTGGTGTAACGGATCAGGACGTCACGGATGCCCGCCGAGTAGTCCTCTCCCGCCGGAACCTGGACCTTGACGACCTGGCGCTGCACGTTCAGGGCGAACCAGTTGAACTTGAACATCACGACGATGATCGTGCAGATCACGACGCCGCCCACCGCGGCCAGCGTGTAGAAGCGGGCTCCGCAGGCCATGCCGATCGCCATCGCCAGGAAGATGAAGCCGACGTCCCTGGTCTCCTTGACGGCGTTACGGAAACGGACCACGGACAACGCGCCGACCAGGGAGAACGCCCGGGCGAGGTTGGACCCGACGACGAGCATGATCAGTGCCACGATCATGCCGACGATGACGAGGGTCTGGACGTAGGACTGGCTGTAGGACACGTTGCGGTGCGTGTACCGGTACACGTAGCCGATCACCGTGCTCAGCACGAACGACAGCACCATGGACGCGACCACGTCCGCCACGCTGAACGTACCGCTGAGTTCCTGCAGATCGAAGTTCACTGTGCTCCTGCTTTCCAAGGCGCGTGGGGCGCCGTCCGCTGCGTCGGCAGCGGCTGAGGGACGGGGGTGGGGGAAATCGGGGTGGACGGGGCGGGCGGGTGGTCCGCCTCGTTCACGTGGAAGACGGACCGGGGCGCACGGCCGAACGCTTCGATGGACTGCACGTACTTGGAGACCCGGATGAGACTGAGGTTCCGGCGGGCCGTGAGGTCCGTGACCCAGTACGGGGTACGCTCGTTGACCTTGATCTCCATCACGGACAGGTGCGGCGGGATGGTGAACCGGTTCTCCGGGTTCGGCGTACCGAAGTGGAAGTCACGGTCCCGGCCGCGGATCCGCCGGTCGAAGGTGACCCGCAGACCGGTGTCCGCGCCACGCCCGACCAGGGCCTCGCGCTGGTAGCCGGTGATCGCGGTGGGCTGCAGGTTCAACCGGACGACGAGTTCGAGCACCTCTTGGACGAAGGCGCTCTCCTTCGCGGAGTGGTCAATCATCTGCCGGCCGTCGCACAGCTGCCGGGCGACCCCATAGGGGAGGGTGATGCGGCGCTTCTGGGTGACCCGGTTGACCCGCTGCTTGATCTCCACGCACACGGGGGAGTCGTCGGTGACGCCGTCCAGGTTCCCGTAGTGGCGGACGCGCAGCTTGCGCCGGAACTTCAGGCCCTCGATCTTCTCCCAGTAGAACCGCAGCTGTGGGGTGTCGTAGTACAGGCTCCACACCCCGTAGCCGCCGACCGGGCTGTTGAGGTCCCGGTCCATGCGCTGGGCCAGCTCGTCGCGGATCTCCGCGGCCTCCTCGACCGGCACGAGGTACTTGAGCTCGAAGCGGTTGAACGCGTGCAGGCGGCTGGCCACCTGGAGCGGTTGCTCGTCTTCACCGGCAGCGGTCTCGTCCGCCCGAGCCCTGCGTGATGCGGTCGGCCAAGGCAGTGCCACCATGTGCCTCCTTCGTCGTACGTTCCGTGTGGCTGGCGCCGGACACGAAAGCAGGGGCATGTGGGAAACCGCCGAGAATTGCGGGGTAATTGCAGATGACCGCAAGGTGGCCGGAAGGTGAACTGCGGTGCGGACCCCTGGCGCAGCAGTCCGCACCGGCTGGTCACAGGACCGGCCCCGGGTGGAACGCCCACGGGCGCGCGGCGGCCTACGCGCCTCTGTGCCGGCGGCCCCGAGGTGGCGGCCCGGGGCGGGGCTGAGTGGTACCGCGGTACCACTCAGCGCGGAAGTGTCTCCCGTGGTCCCAGAGTCATGGCTCGCCTCGCCCCTAGCGTCTGAGGCGAACGCCGCGGTCCAGCCGTGGCCGAGTTCCGAGGCGAGGAAGTCCCACCCCATGATCGAAGTGCGTGAACTGACGAAGCGATACGGCGACAAGACGGTGGTCGACCGTCTGAGCTTCACCGTCCAGCCGGGCCAGGTGACCGGGTTCCTGGGGCCCAACGGCGCCGGCAAGTCCACGACCATGCGCATGATCATCGGTCTGGACGCTCCCACCGCGGGCTCGGTCGTGGTCAACGGACGCCGCTACGCCGGCCACCCGGCGCCGTTGCACGAGATCGGCGCCCTGCTGGAAGCGAAGTCCGTCCACCCGGGACACAGCGCGGTCAACCATCTGATGGCCCTCGCGCGCACCCATGGCATCTCCCGTCGACGGGTGGAGGAGGTCATCGAGCTGGCCGGACTGGCCGGCGTGGCCACCAAACGGGTGGGCGCCTTCTCACTGGGCATGGGGCAGCGCCTCGGGATCGCGGCGGCCCTGCTCGGCGACCCGGCGGTCGTCATGCTCGACGAGCCGGTCAACGGCCTGGACCCGGAGGGCGTGCTGTGGGTGCGCAACCTGCTGTCCCGGCTCGCCGACGACGAACAGCGCCGCGCCTTCGTGCCCGGACCGCCACGCCGGCTGCTTTCGCGCCGGCCTGCGCATCAAGCACGTCCGCTGTGCGCCGGGTGTCTACGAGCTCACCTGGTCCGGAGGCGGCTGGGCAATCTGGTCGTACCGGATGGAGCGGAGACGGGGCGCGCAGCACATCGTGCGGCGCCGCATCGGCGAGCACGGCATCTTCACCGGCCCGTGACGCGCCCACGGCCAGCGGCGGCCGGACTCCCGGAGTGGGGAGTCCGGCCGCCGTCCGTCAGCCTTGGAACGTCCGGGTCACTCCGCCTTCGGGAGCCTGATCGCCACGGCCCTGCCAGTCTGCTGGAGCAGCGTCCCAATCTGCTGGATGACCGGGACGGCGACATCCGGCTGCGCTTCGACGGCCCGTCACGCCGATGCCTCGTTCACCTTCTTCACTGCCTCCTGGAGCGTGCCGGAGTAGCTGGAGGGATAGAGGGCCTGTTGTGAAAGTGCTGTCACAGCCGCTCGTTGATGGCTGCGACCAGCACGGTCGCTTCGTAGCGGACGGCGAGTTTGTCGTACCGAGTGGCGACGGCCCGGTGGCGCTTGAGTCGGTCGATCCCGCACTCGACCGCGTGCCGCTGCTTGTAGTCGTCCGTGTCGAACTTCGGCGGCCGCCCGCCACGCGATCCGCGCTTGAGCCGGTTGCGGATCCGGTCCGCCGGAACCGGGATGGTGGCACGTCTGCGCAGGTAGGAGCGATTTCCGTGCGAGTCGTACGCCTTGTCGGCCCGCACCCGGTCCGGCCGCTTGCGCGGCCTGCCGAGCCCCAGCCTCGGAACCCGGATGGCTTGCAGGACCGCTTCGAACTGTGGGGAGTCGCCCCGCTGCCCGGCCGTGATCACGACGGACAAGAGCTTCTGCCACCTGGGCAAGGATCCTCACCGGGCTCCAGGCCGAGGCGGATACGAAGGGCCTGATCACCTGGGACGTCAGCGTCGACTCCACCGTCTGCCGGGCCCACCAGCACGCCGCTGGAGCGGCGAAAAGGGGGACCTCCAGAAGGAACCGCCCGGGGGAATCTTCGTCGAGCCGGCCGACCACGGCCTCGAACGATCCCGAGGCGGACTGACCAGCAAAATCCACCTCGCAGTCGAGCGAGGGCTCTGCTGCATGGCGTCCCGGCAGCATACGTGCTTGGGCAGCGGCGGCCCAGTTCCTTGACGAAGCGCTCCAGGTTCCGCTCGCGCGAGGCCCATTGGGCTTCGACGATCTGCGAGCCGGAGTAGGACGAGGAGCCGATGTAGCGGACCTTGCCCTGGCGGACGAGATCGGTGAGGGCGCCGAGGGTCTCCGAGGCGTCTGTGTCGGGGGGCTGGGCCGGTGGACCTGGTAGAGGTCGATGTGGTCGGTATCGAGCCGCCGCAGGGAGTTCTCGACCGCCCGGATGATCCAACGGCGCGAACCACCCCGCTGGTTGGGGTCGGGGTCCATCGGCATGAAGAACTTGGTGGCCAGGAAGACGTCCTCGCGGCGGCCCTTCAGCGCCTTGCCGACGATCTCCTCCGAGACGCCAGCGGAGTAGACGTCCGCGGTGTCGACGAAGTTGACGCCCTCGTCGAGGGCACGGTGGATGATCCGGATCGAGTCGCTCTCGTCCTCGTTGCCCCAGGGGCCGAACATCATCGCGCCCAGGCACAGCGGGCTGACCTGGACGCCGGTACGGCCCAGCGGTCGATACCGCGTGGAGGGGTTCTCCTCTTTCGGGGGGTCAGTCGTTACCGGAGGGCACGACCGTTCCGGTGGTCGTCCAGCTCGCGAGCAGGTTCAGGGCCTGCTGTTCCGGGGAGTCCGGCTCGGGTGTGTAGAAGTTGAGGCGCAGGCCGGGGTCGGAGGGCAGCTCCATCGCCTCGTAGGGCAGGGCAAGATCGCCGACGAGCGGATGGTGGAGGTTCTTCACACCGGAGCGGTGGAACTTCACATCATGCCGTGCCCACCTGCGGGCGAAGTCACCGCTGCGAGTGGTCAGTTCGCCGATCAGGTCGGTGAGGGCCTTGTCGTGCGGCGCGCGGCCCGTCTCGGTACGCAGGAAGGCGACGGCATCGTCGGCGCCCTTGTCCCAGTCGACCCAGAAGTCCTGGCTGGCGGGGTCGAGAAACAGGAAGCGGGCGCTGTTGACCGGCCCGCGCTGGGCGAACAGAGGTGAGTCGAACAGTGGCGCGTACAGCGCCCGGCCCAGGGCGTTGGCGGCCATGATGTCGAAGCGGGCGTTGCGTACGAACGCCGGCACGCCGGTCATCGAGTCGAGCAGCCGCAGGATCGTCGGCCGGACGCGCGAGGAGGTCACCGCCGGCCGCCGGCCGGACGGGCTGGCGGCGCGGGCCAGATCGTAGAGGTGGGTGCGTTCGGCCTCGTTGAGCTGCAGGGCGTGCGCGAGGGCTTCGAGGACCGAGTCGGAGGCGCCGGCGAGGTTGCCGCGCTCCAGGCGGACGTAATAGTCCACGCTCATGCCCGCCAGCAGGGCGACCTCTTCGCGCCGCAGCCCCGCGACACGGCGGTTTCCGCCGTAGACCGGCAGCCCGGCTTGCTCGGGGGTGATCCTGGCCCGCCGGGTGCTGAGGAACTCCCGCACCTCGGCAGCCACGTCCTTCTTGGTGTGGTCGGTCATGCTCATTTCCTGGTGTGGGTGCCCGGCTCTGACCGGGCTGGTCGCGTCGGCCGCCGGGCCGGACCCGACCTCGGGCAGAGGGGCACGGCGACTCCTCTCTGTCGGTCTGCTCGGTGTGCCGGCTCATCCACGGTAGGTCGGCCTGGAGGGGCGTGCGAGGTACTGCCAGTACCTGGAAGAGCAGTGACTCCCACTGCCCCGTCAAGGTGCCGTTACCTGGAAGAAGCCACAGACCGGCGGCCCGGGATCGGGTCGCACTCCCGATCGACGCGAGGAAGATTGTGCGCACAGCAGCCACCCACGACACCGGCGATGTCCCCGCCGGGCCGGTCGCCGACTCGAGCCGTCCGGGCGGGCCGAGCGGCGACAGGACCAGCGCCCCGCGCCGCCAGGCACGGCGTTCCTCCGGGGGCCCGGCCCGTTCGACGCTGATCCTCGCGATCATCTGCGTCAGCTACTTCATGGTCATCCTGGACAACTCGATCGTGTTCACCGGGCTGCCGCAGATCCGCTCCGACATGGGGTTCTCCGAGACGGGCCTGTCATGGGTCACCAACGCCTACGTGCTGGTCTTCGGCGGGCTTCTGCTCCTGGGAGCGCGCGCCGGTGATCTCTTCGGCCACCGCAAGGTCTTCCTGTACTCGCTGGTGGTCTTCTCGCTGGCCTCGCTCCTGGTAGGCGCCGCCCAGAGCGCCTGGTGGCTGATCGCCGCGCGTGCGCTGCAGGGCGTCGGCGCGGCCGTTCTGGCTCCGTCCGCGCTCTCCCTGCTCACGCGCAGCTTCGCGGAGGGCAAGGCCCGCAACCGGGCCATGGCCGCCTACAGCGCAGTGGCCGGCCTCGGCGCGGCGTTCGGGCTGGTCGTCGGAGGTCTGGTCGCGGACTTGATCTCGTGGCGGGCCGGGTTCTTCCTGAACGTCCCCATCGGCATCGTGATGATGGTGCTGGCGGTGCGCTTCCTGCCCGAGACCGCCCGCCGGCGGGGCCGTTTCGACATCGCAGGTGCGCTGCTGGCAACCGTGGGCTCGACCGCGCTGGTCTGGGGCATCGTGAACGCCGCAGACCACGGCTGGACGGCACCGGCCACTTGGCTCCCCCTCGCGTCGGGCGCGGTGATGCTGGTCTGGTTCGTCGGAGTGGAGCGGCGGGCCGCGCAGCCGATCGTGCCGCTGCGGCTGTTCGCGAGCCGGGAGCGTGCCGGCGCCTACGTCACCCGGATGCTCTACATGGGCGCGATGATCGGGTTCTTCTTCTTCACCGCGCAATTCGTGCAGAGCGTCTACGTCTGGACGCCGCTGCAGGCCGGCCTGGCCTTTCTGCCGATGACGCTGGTCAACTTCTTCTTCGCGGTCCGCGTACCCCGGCTGCTGGAGCGGTTCGGCAGGCCCCGGGTCCTGGCCGCGGGGGTCGTGCTGACGACGGTGGGCATGGCCTGGCTGAGCCGCCTGGACCTGCACACCCCCTACCTGACCGGTGTGGCCCTGCCGATGGTGGTCATCGGCGCGGGCCAGGGCCTGGCGCTGGCCCCGATGACCTCCAGCGGCGTCGACGGCGTCGCACCCGAGGACGCAGGGGCCGGCTCGGGCCTGGTCAACACCGTGCACCAGATCGGCAGCGCACTGGCCTTGAGCATCCTGACGGCCGTGGCTGCCACCGTCTCCACCGGTCACGCGGCCGCCGACATCGCGGCCCGCTCCGCCGCCGCGCTGACGGGCTCCGCCGTCCTGCTCACCCTGGCCGTCGCCGCTGTCTTCACCCTGATCGTGCCCGCACGGGCGTCCCGCAAGCAAAGGACTACGTGATGCAGACCCTCACCCTCAACAACGGCGTCGAGATGCCCGCCCTCGGCCTCGGCGTCTTCCAGACCCCGCCCGACGAGACGATCGCCGCGGTCACGGCCGCGCTGGAGCTCGGCTACCGGCACATCGACACCGCCGCCGCCTACGGCAACGAACGCGAGGTCGGCCAGGCCCTGCGGAACTCCGGCGTCCCGCGCGACGAGGTCTTCGTCGAGACCAAGATCTGGATCAGCGACTACGGCTACGACGAGACCCTGCACGGCTTCGACAAGAGCGCCGCCAAGCTGGGCCTGGACCGCATCGACCTGCTCATCCTGCACCAAGCCCTGCCGTCGGACTTCGACAAGACCGTCGCCGCCTACCGGGCGCTGGAGAAGCTCCTGGCCGACGGCAAGGTCCGCGCGATCGGCGTCAGCAACTTCATGGTCGACCACCTGACCGCCCTGCTCGACGCCACCGATGTCGTGCCCGCCGTCAACCAGCTGGAGATCCACCCCTACTTCCAGCAGCGCGCCGTCCTCGACTTCGACGACGCCCACGGCATCCTCAACCAGGCGTGGTCCCCCATCGGGGGCATCACCTTCTACCGCGGCTACGGCGAGGACCGCCGAAGCGTCCTTCAGGACCCGGCCGTCACCCGGATCGCCGACGCGCACGGCAAGAGCCCCGCGCAGGTACTCCTGCGCTGGGGCCTCCAGCAGGGCCGCTCCGTCATCCCCAAGTCCACCAAGCGGCACCGCATCGCCGAGAACATCGACGTCTTCGACTTCGACCTCACCGCCGCCGAGATGGCCGCCCTGGACGCGTTGGAGACCGGCCGGCGCGGCGGTCCCGAGCCCGAGAACATCACCCTCGCCGCCTACGGCCGCGCCATCCCCGAAGCCTGACCTTAACCCCGTACGACCTGCAAGAAGGAACCACAGTGCCCACCACCGTCAGCGCGTTCGGCGCCCACGAGGCCGGCCGGCCGCTCGCCCCCGTCACCATCGAGCGCCGCGACGTCGGCCCCCACGACGTCAGGCTCGACATCCTGTACTGCGGGATCTGCCACTCCGACATGAACTTCGTGGACGGCTCCTTCGGCCCGCTCCCGGTCAGCCCGCTCGTGCCCGGGCACGAGATCGTCGGCCGCGTCAGCGAAACCGGCTCCGCCGTCACCCGCCACCAGGTCGGCGACCTGGTCGGCATCGGCTGCATGGCCAACTCCTGCCGCGAGTGCGAGAACTGCCGGGCCGGGCAGGAACAGTACTGCCTCAAGGGCCACACCCTCGTCTTCGGCAGCCCCGACCCCGCCGAGCCCGGCGCCCACACCCAGGGCGGCTACTCCGAGGCGATCGTCGCCCCCGAGGACTTCGTCGTCCGCGTCCCCGAGACCCTCGACCCGGCCGCCGCCGCGCCGCTGCTGTGCGCGGGCATCACCGTCTACGCCCCGCTCAAGCGCTTCGCCGCCGCTCCCGGCACCAAGGTCGCGGTCGTCGGCCTCGGCGGTCTCGGTCACCTCGGCGTGAAGATGGCCAAGGCCATGGGCGCCGACGTCACCGTGCTGTCCCGGTCGGAAAGCAAGCGCGAAGCCGCCGCGACCCTCGGCGCCGACCACTACGCCGCGACCGGTGACGGCACCGCCTTCACCGAGCTGGCCAACACCTTCGACATCATCCTCAACACCGTCAGCGCGCCGATCTCACTGGCGGACTACCTCGGCCTGCTGCGTCTGCACGGCACCATGATCAGCGTGGGTGTCACCACGCAGCCGATGCCACTGGACGTCTTCCCCCTGCTGCAGAACGGGCGCTCCTACGCCGGTTCCCTGTTCGGCGGTATCGCCGAGACGCAGGAGATGCTCCAATTCGCCGCCGAGCACCAGGTCACCGCCGACATCGAGCTGATCGGCGCGCAGGACATCAACACGGCCTACGAGCGGATCAACGCCTCCGACGTCCGTTACCGGTTCGTGATCGACGGCTCGACCTTCAAGGGGTTGACGGCATGACGCAGCCAGCTCGTTCAGACATGCATCGCATCCTGATCATCGGCGGGACGGGCAGTATCGGACGCCTCGTCGCCGCCCGCCTGCTCGAGCTGGGTCGCCTGCCGCGTGTACTCACCCGCGACCCCGACCGCGCCCGACGGTCGCTGCCCAGCGGCGCCGAGGTGGCGGCAGGCGAGCTGGCCGACCCGACGGCCGTGCGCGCCGCCGTCACCGGCGTCGACGCCGTCGTGATGACCCACGGTGCGCCCTACGGATCCGGCGACTACGCCGCGGTCGACTACGGCGCCGTCCCCGCGGTGCTCGACGCACTGGACGGACATCGCGTGCCCATGGTGTTGATGAGTTCGATCGGGGTCACGGCGACCGGCGGGCAGTCGCGGGAGCTGCTGGAGTGGAAGCGGCGCGGTGAGCGACTCCTGCGGGTCAGCGGCCTGCCGTACACGATCGTCCGGCCCGGCTGGTTCGACGCGGGCAGCAGCTCCGACCAGCAGGTGGACCTGCGCCAGGGCGACCTGACCGAGTACGGGCCCGTCCGCCGCGACCACGTCGCCGAGACGATCGTCCAGGCCCTGCTGACCCCGTCGGCGAGGGGCAGGACCGTGGAGGTCTTCTCGGCCGACGGCCCGGCCATCACCGACTGGCCGGCCGCGTTCCTCGCAACCGAACCCGACCGGCCGGGCGACCTCGACGGTGCCCGCGACCGGCCCGGACCGCGACCGGAGGCAGAACCCGAGCGTGTCCGCGCCGACCTGCGACGTCACGCCCACACCCCCTGACACCCCACATTCGAGGAGACAGTCATGAAGGCAGCCGTCTTCCGAGGCGAGAAGCACATCGAGCTCGGCCAGCGCCCTGACCCCATCATCCAGGAGGCGACCGACGCCGTCGTCCGCGTCGTGCGGGGCTGCGTGTGCGGCTCCGACCTCTGGTACTACCGCGGCATCAACCCCCACAAGGTGGGCAGCATCGGCCACGAGTACGTCGGCGTCGTCGAGGCGGTGGGCGAGGACGTGCAGACCCTGGCGGTCGGCGACTTCGTCATCGCCCCCTTCACCTACAACGACGGCACCTGCCCCGCCTGCCGGGCCGGGTTCGAGTCCAACTGCGAGCGCGGAGGAGCCTTCGGCGACGGCGAGAGCGACGGCGGCCAGGGCGAGAAGGTCCGCGCACCCTACGCAGATGCGACCCTGGTGAAGGTCCCCGCGCCGGCCGACGGGTTCACCGACGCTCAGCTCGCCTCCTTCACCGCGCTCTCCGACGTCATGTGCACCGGCTACCACGCCGCCGTGAGCGCGGGCGTGAAGCAGGGCGACACCGTCGCCGTCGTCGGTGACGGCGCAGTCGGCCTCTCGGCCGTGCTGGCCGCCCAACTCCTCGGCGCCGGCCGGATCATCGCGCTGAGCCGTCACGCCGACCGGCAGGCTCTCGCGAAGGAGTTCGGCGCCACCGACATCGTCGCCGAACGCGGCGACGACGCCGTCACGGCCGTACTCGGCCTCACCGACGGCGCCGGCGTCGACGCCGCGCTCGAATGCGTCGGCACCGACCAATCCATCCAGACCGCCGCAGGCATCGTCCGCGCCGGCGGCATGATCGGCGCCGTGGGCGTCCCGCTCTACGAGAAGTTCGACCACAAGACCCTCTTCTGGAAGAACATCGGCATCAAGGGCGGCGTCGCCCCCGCCCACCACTACATCCCCGAGCTGCTGCAGCACGTCCTGGACGGAACGATCAACCCCGGACTCGTCTTCGACTACTCCACCGACCTCGACCACATCGCCGACGCCTACGCCGCCATGGACGAACGCCGCGCGATCAAGTCACTCCTCACGGTCAGCCAGCCGTAAGCCCGGCCCCCTACACCGGTCCGATGGGGCGACCAGCACAGCCGGTTCCCACAGTCGCCGGGACAGGTCCTCACTACGGGGTTGGCATGAGCGGGCCGTCGAAGTGGCGCACCACTGGCTGCTGGCGGTGCCGCCCAGCAGGTGCGGCGTCACAACCACAGGGGCAGTCGACGTGCCGCACCAGCAGCCACCACGTATCGGATGGCACGTCGTGGCAGAAGCCATCGCCCCAGAGGGCGCCGTCCAAGTTCGGTGAGCGACCCGATCAATCCCAGGGGGCCGGACCCAACTCACAACCCCGACAAGGAGTCACCATGCCCGCCCCCGACGCAACGGCCACCGCGGACCTGCGGGAGGCCCACCGCGCCTACCTTGACGCCATGCTCGAAGGGGACACCGCAACTCTCGACGACCTGCTCGCGGAGAGTTTCACTCTCACCCACATGACGGGATACGTGCAGCCGAAGGCCGAGTGGCTGACGCAGATGCGGCAGGGACGGTTCCTCTACCACTCCATCAAGGAGAAGGACACCGCTTATGACGTCGGTGACGACGGCACGGCCTGCCTGACGGTTCGGACCGTGACCGACGCCACCGTGTACGGCACCCGCGCAGGCTGGCGTCTGCGCCTGGCCACCGACTACGCCCGTCACGACGACGTATGGGTCGCCCAACGGACCGTCGCCACCACCTGGTGAACTCGGCCGCCGGCTCGGATCTGGTGCGCGCCGCTACAGCCGCCCGACATCGGCGTGCGACGCCGACGAACGGCGCGGGCCGGACCACGTGTGAGCATGACGCTCCGGAGTACCACAAAGGGGCGCGCTGCAGGCACGCCGGCTGCCCGTCCCCCTCACACCGCTCGCCCGACCCATCCCTCGGAGGAAGACCCATGGCCGCGCTCGAGTTCATCGTGATCCTCGGGTGCGCCCTGCTCGTCAGCGGGGCCCTCGCCCACCGGCTCCGGGTGGCCGTACCCGTCCTGCAACTGGCCGCCGGCGTCGCCCTCGGCTTCGTGCCCGCCCTGCGTGAGACAGAACTGCCGCCGGATGTGCTGCTGCTCGTCTTCCTGCCGGTGCTGCTGTACTGGGAGAGCGTGACCACTTCGCTACGTGCGATCCGGCGGGACCTGCGCGGCATCGTGCTGACCGGCACGCTTCTGGTCGCCGTCACCGCCTGGGCCGTGGCCGCGCTCGCCCACATGCTCGGTCTGCCGTGGGGCCCGGCCTGGGTGCTCGGCGCCGCCGTGGCGCCGACGGACGCCACCGCCGTCGGCGTCGCGTCCCGGCTGCTGCCCCAGCGCAACGTCACACTGCTGCGCGCCGAATCTCTCATCAACGACGGCACCGCGCTGGTCGTCTACAGCCTCGCGGTCGGCGTCACCGTCGGCTCCGAGCACCTCAGCGCGGCCCATGTGAGCGGCCTGGTGACGCTGTCCTACGGTGGCGGCCTCGCCGCCGGAGCGGTGGTGGCATGGCTCGGCATCCAGCTGCGGCGTCGGGTGCGCCAACTCGGCGACCCGCTGCTGGACAACCTGACGATCATCCTGATCCCGTTCAGCGCCTACCTGGTGGCCGAGCAGATCGAGGCATCAGGCGTGCTCGCAGTGGTGGTGTGCGGGCTGATCATGAGCCAGGCCGGGCCGAGCCTGGGCCGGGCTGCGGCCCGGCGGCAGACAGAAGCTTTCTGGTCGCTGGCGATGTACCTCCTGAACGGCGCCCTGTTCGTTCTGGTCGGGCTCGAAGCGCAAGCGGCGGTCCGCGCCCTGTCCGGTACCGCCCTGACCGAGGCCGTGGTGATGGTGGTGGCGGTGGCGTGTGCGCTGGTCATCGTCCGCTTCCTGTTCCTGTTCGTCGCGGTGTACACCATCAGGGCGCTGGACCGGCGTCCGCAGCAGCGCGGACGCCGGATGGGTCACCGTGCCCGGGCTGTCAGCGCTCTGGCCGGCTTCCGCGGAGCCGTCTCCCTGGCCCTGGCCCTGTCTGTGCCCTACACGCTCGACTCCGGCGCGCCGTTCCCCGACCGTGACGCGATCGTCTTCGTCGCCGCCGGTGTCGTCGTCGCCACCCTCGTGGTGCAGGGCCTGGTGCTTCCGGCCGTCGCCCGCTGGGCACGGCTGCCTCAGGACACGGACTCCGAGCAGGAGCTTGCCCTCGCCCGGACCGCTGCCTCCCGGGCCGTTCTGGACGCACTCCCCGCGACAGCGGCCGACCTCGGTATCGACGCCGAGACCGTCGAGAGGCTGAAGACCGAGTACGAAACGCACCTGAGTACAGTGCACGCCGCCGACGCCGCGAGCGACCCTGAGTCCGAACCTCTCCTGCGACGCCGACGTCAGGAGACTTCCCTGCGCCTGGCGCTCCTGGAACACAAGCGCTCCGCCGTCATCGCCCTGCGCGATGGGCACCGCATCGACGACGCCGTTCTGCTGCGAGTGCAGGAACAACTCGATGCAGAGGAGGTACGCCTCGCGCAGGTAAGCCAGGACCAATAACTGCCCCCGCCAGTGCCGGTGCCCGATACGGGCGCCCTGGTCGGCCAGAAGGCGGCTCAACCGTCGTCGGCCGAAATCACCGCGCCGTTGGGGCTGTCAGTTGCACTCGATCGGTCTCACAGCTGCGGTGAGACCGGCCGGCCAAGGAACGCGGCAAGGCGATCGATGGCCGGAGCAGTCTCCTCGACGGGTCGCGGCTCGGCGAATCGTCCCGCTCGGGACTGGGGGGAGAGTTGGGCCTGAGCGAACGCCAGAGCCTGCTCGGCAAGGTCTTCGGGCAGCCGGGCAGGGATTCCGGTGGCCTGAGCGAGGTCCCATCCGTGAGCGAGCAGATCGTACAGACGGATCTGCAAGCGCTCGGCGCCCGTGGCACTCCCCAAGGGTCCGCGATAACTCCGCTCGAGCACCCCAGGGTCGGAGAAAGCTGCCAGCAGCGAAGCGCTGGAGGACCGGTAGGCGGCGACCGGGTCGTCACCGAGGCGGTCTGCTCCGCGTTCGGGCATCGGGCCGCCCTCGATCATGGCTGCGAACACCAGGTTCATGCCGACCAGGTGGGCCACCACCTCGCGCACGTTCCATTCCGTGCACGGTGTCGGCTCCTTCCACTGCTCGGGACGGACCTCGGCGAGCAGGTCGCCGACAGCGGTGCATGCACGTGCGAGATCTTCGACGGAAACGGTAGTCATCCGGGGAGACTACGGCGTCAACTGTCATGCTGCCCACGGGATTTGCATCTGTGCGAAGAGTCCTGCCGAATCGGGCGACCGCGCGATCGCTCAGCATCGATTAGCGGCAACTGCCGCAGGCACCTGTCCGCTCACCAGACCTCAGGCTTTCAACAGCGGTGCCGTCTACCGCTTGCTCAGGGACGCGAGAAGTGCTGCTGACCTGCAACGATGAGACCTGTGGAGGGTCCCGGCCGTTGCTGTTGAAGGAGCACTTCCAGGTGAGGAGCACTGACCTATGTCCGCATGTCCGCGTCCAGCGCCACGCGTGAGGCCGGACGGGTGGGATGCTGCTGGTCGAGACAGTCCGCAGTACCGGCCCGCATCAGGCGATAATGATCGTTAGCTGTCTGTGCGTATCACTTGGGGGGTCTTGTGAGTCTGAGTCCGCGCGAGGTGTTTCTCCGGCTTGTTCATGGAGTCGCCGACGGGAACTCAAGCGAGTTGCCTGACCTGTATGGCGAGGTCACCGATGTCCGGCATCCGATGGCGACGCCGGAGTCCGAGCCGTTGACGAGTCGGCGTGCGCTCCGGGAGCACTTCACGGTGCCGCCGGAAGTTCGGGAGTCCTTGCCGAAGAGAAGTGTCGTCGATGTCGTCGTTCACGAGACCGCCGATCCCGAAGTGATCGTCGCCGAGTTCGCCTACGAGTTCACGTTGCCGGACGACTCCATGGCCAAGGTGCCCTGCGTCTTCGTCATGCGTGTGCGGGACGGTCAGATCATCGAGTCACGCGACTACATCGACCCGATCCGTACGTACACGGCACGCGGGGACCTTGACCTCCTCATCGCGTCGTTGCGGAAGGATGTTTCCTGAACTCAGTGACGACGAACCCACCGCACTTCCGAGCACGCCTGCAGCGGACACCCTGGGTTCCCGGTGAAAGTCCCTCAGTCACGCTGAACCCACGGCCGACGCTCCGTGACGGAATTCTCCACGAACCGCACGCATCGGCCTCAGTCACCTGACCTGCGAGTCTGCAAGGAGGACGACTCGATCGGCCTCGACGTCGAGGCCGAGCACCGGATGGCCACAGTCACCTTCCGGGTCCATCAGCACCGGCTTGCCCAGCCGCCGCCCGATCTCCCGCAGGAAGCCTGCAGAACACATCATCAAGTCCGTATCGAAGAAGCACTTGACGTCATCCCACAGCAGGTCGGCCACCCCGCCATGCCGCCCGGCTCGCCGACCCAACGCACCCCCGTTTCCCTTCACCAAAGACATAGGGGCACCCCCGCGGAGACTACCTCGATCGGCAGTCGAGCCGGTGGGGGCCAGCGGTCTCGCCGGGGTCGTCCCGGGGCATCAGTTGCCGGGCGGAAGGACGCTGAGCCGGATCGCGGAGGGCCGCTGCCGGTCGTGGTGGATCTCCTGGTCCGCCGCCAGCAGGCGGACGGCGCTCGCCGTCGGCTCGCCGCTGCCGGGGTTGCGGGCGAAGCGGGGGTGGGCCCCGCTGGAGACCTGGAGCCGGATGCGGTGGCCGGCCCGGAACCGGCAGGCGGTCGGTGCGAGGTCGAGGGCGAGCGCGAGCACTCCGTCCGCATCGGTCCGGCCGGCAGCCGTAGACCCGGGCCGCACACGGATCAGACGGTCGGTGATGTCCACCGACCGGCCGTCCGGGTGCACGTCGCAGAGCCGGGCGAAGAAGTCGGTGTGCGCGAGGCTGGAGCGTACGTACAGCTCGGCCGAGACCTCGCCGACGACATCGAGGTCTGCCTCCAACGGGTCGGTGGTGAAGGTCAGTACGTCCGCACGGGCCTCCAGTGCGCGGTTGTCGCGCGGCCCGGCGCCCGCGCCCGTCCACGCGCCGCCGACGGCCGGGGTGGGGTCGGCCGGGTCGTAGCGGTAGCGGTCGGGGCCGCTCGGCGGCGGCGGGGCGGAATCGAGCCGGCCGCCCGGATGCAGGTACCAGCGTCGGGAGAGCGCCTGCGGCGGCGGCCAGGCGCCGAAGCCGCGCCACTCCCCGGCGCCGAGCAGGAACAGGCGCACAGGGTCCGGCCCGGCGGGGCGGTCGGCGGCGCTGCGGCCGGAGCCGGATACGGGGCCTCGGCCGGGCACGGGCTCTCGGCCGGAGAGGACCTCGTGGCCGCCGGCGGCCTGGTGGTCGGGGAAGACTCCGGCGAGCCAGCTGAGGGAGTCTGCCATGAAGGCCGGCCACCAGCGGCCGACCGCCGTGTGCGTCCACGGTCCGATGGTCAGCCGGGGTGCCGCGCCGCCGGCCCGCAGCAGCGCGTACTGCCGGAGCGTCTGCGGCAGGAAGGCGTCGTACCAGTTGCCCTGCAGCAGCACGGGAACGCCGGGGCCCCGTAAGAGCCCGGCGCTGTGGTCGGAGGCGGACCAGTACGGATCGTCGGCGGCCTCGTGCGCCAGCCAGGCGTCCAGGTGCGGGTCGCCGCGGCCCAGCGCCCGCGCGAGCGCCGGTCCGAGCGGCAGCTCCCGGTAGGCGATCCGCTGCAGTCTCCGCTTCTCCCGCATTTGGCGCACGGTGTCCCTGACCGGTCCGCGCTTGGGGTGGCTGAGCATCGACGCCCAGCCGGCCATCGTGTCCAGGGCGAACGCGCCGCCCGGCCAGGCGACGGGCGCATACTCGTGCGGACCCATCTGGACCACCATGCCGCGCAGTTGGGGCGGCGGATCGTCCAGCAGGGCCCACTGCACGTAGCCCAGGTAGCTGGCCCCGATGGTGGCGAACTCGCCCGAGAACCAGTCCTGTCTGCTCATCCAGGCGGCGGTGTCCTGGCCGTCGGCGGCCTCCTGGACCCACGGGTCGAGCGTTCCGCCCGAGCCGAAGGTTCCCCGGCAGCGCTGCACCAGCACCTGGTATCCGCGCTCGGCGTACAGCCGGCCGTAGAGCAGGCCGATGGGCAGGTCCCAGCCATACAGGTTGCGCACCAATAGGGTCGGCGGGCGGGCGGCGCCGGCCGGCGTGTAGTGGTCGGCGAGCAGGTCGACGCCGTCCCGCATCGGCACCCGTATGCCCCTGGTGACCCGGACGCTGGGGGTGACGGCCGGCGGCAGCCGCATCAGCCGGCTCGCCAGGCGCGCGGCGAGCGCGCCGCACCTTCGCTCAGCCCGCACGGAGCAGTCCCAGAGCGGCGAGCAGCCGGAGGTTCTCGGCTGCGCTCCACCATTCGGCGACCCGGCCCTGGTGGATCCGCAGGATGTCGATGCCCCGGTTGGTGACCGGCGTGCCGGGCGCGGCGGCGGCCTCGGGCAGCCCCCCGCGGTAGGTGCCGGTCAGCCGCCAGCCGCCGGTGACACAGGCCCCTTCGGCGATCGGGCCCACCTCGGTGGTGTAGGTCAGGTCCGCGATGCCCTGGACAGCGCCGATCAGGGCGAGGGCGCCGTCGCGGTCGCCGATCAGGCTCGGGTCGATGCTGTCCGACAGCTTCGGCGAGTGGACGGTGAGCCGCTCGGCGAGCAGTTCCTTGCCGAGGGAGAGGTCGCCGTTCCACAGGGCGATCCACTTCTCCCAGATGCGGTGCGCCTCGGCCGGGGCGGGGTCGATCGTCATGGAGACTCCTGGGTGTTCAGGCGGGATCCGGCCGGGCCGGCCTGCGGGCGGGGCCGGGGCCGGGGGTGAGGCCGGAGGTGTCACCGGTGGTGTCACGGTTGCGGTGGACAGCAAGCGGAGGGCCGGCGGCGAGGTGGCGGCGGCGGTCGCGCAGCAGTTGGCGCAGGTAGCGGTAGACGTCCACTTCGACGGTGAGCCGGGGCGTCGCACAGTAGCGCCGGCGCACCCTGCGCTCGTCGGCGGCGATCTCGGCCAGCATCGCCTCCCGGCCGGGCAGCCGGGTACGTCCCTCGATCAGATCGGCAATCCATTCGGCCTGCGCCTCGGCGACGGGGGTGATGGCGCTCAGCGTCTTGGCGAAGCCGAGGAAGAACAGCCCCTCGTGATCCGGCATCACGATCCGGCGGAAGAGCCGCATCGGGCCGACCATCACCGGAGTCAGCTCCTCGGGCAGGAAGGGGAAGCTGAACCTGAAACCGGTGCACCAGACGATCGCGTCGAACTCCTCGGCCGAGCCGTCGGTGAACCGCACCCGATTGCCGCCGTCGAAGCGCTCGATGCCCGGCCGCACCACGATCCGCCCGGCCTTGACCGCCGGCAGATACCCCTCGCAGGTGGCGGGGTGGGTACGCAGTGCGAGGTGCCCCGGGGCCGCCAGGCCGTACCGGCTGATCCTGCCCTGCGTCACCCAGAGCATCGCGGTCAGCAACAGGCTCTGCACCAACGGCGGCACGATGGTGGCGAGCGGACGGTTGACCTTGTCGGCGGGCCTGCCGAACAGGCGCTTCGGAGTGATCCAGAAACCGCGCCGGGCACTGGAGACCACCCGGTCGGCCACGGCGGACAGTTCGGTGGCAAGGTCGCAGGCGGTGTTGCCGAATCCGACGACCAGCACCCGCCGGCCGCGCAGCGTATCGGCGCTCTTGTAGTCCTTGCTGTGCAGTTGGATGCCGGTGAACTCGCCCTGGCCCTGGTAGGCGGGCTTGGGCCACTTCGGGTCCCAGTGGAAGCCGTTGGCGACCACCACGTGGGTGTAGCGGTGCATCCGTCCGTCGTCCAGCGTGACCACGTAACCGGCCCCGTCCTTGACCACACCGGTCACCGAGGTCCTGAAGCGGATGTACGGGCGCAGGCCGAAATGCTCGGTGTAACGCGTGAGGTAGTCGAGCATCTGCGGATGCCCGGGGAAGAGGGGATAGTCCTCCGGCATCGGGAACTTGGGGAACCCGCTCATGTCCCGCGAGCTGTTCAGCTCGATGGAGTCGTAGACGGCGGAAGTGCCGCTGTCGTTGCCAAAACGCCACTGGCCCCCTATGTCGGAGCCCTTCTCGAACACGTCGAACGGGATACCCCGCTCGCTGAGGACCTGCGCGGCCGCCAGCCCGCACACCCCCGCCCCGATGACACACACCCGCACAGACATCCGACCGCCCCCTCACGAACCCCACCGGCGCGGAAAGAGTCCGCGAGTTGGCTAAAGACACCCTTGCGTCCGGCCGCCCCAGCGCCGCGCCCCGCCCACCAGCACGCCAAACCCGGACTGGCACCCACCCGGACAGCGTCCGCCGCCTTCCCGCGGCGGCGACCAGGCCCAGCAGCACCGGGACGCCGGGCACGCCCCCCGGCACGCAACCGCACGACTTCTGATCACCCGACCGCGTCACCCGGCACAGCAGCCGCACGCACGCCGCCTGAGGTTTCCCCAAGATGCGGCAAGAGGTGACAGCCAGTCAGATGAGGCTCAGGAGAGGAGCTCTGACGATGCCTGCCCCGAGGAAGTACCCGCTGGAGTTGCGTGAGCGTGCGGTGCGGATGTACCGCGCTTCCGAGCCGAAGCCCGTGATCCGCCGCATGGCCGAGGAACTCGGCGTGCATCACGAGGCCCTGCGCAACTGGATTCGCCAGGCCGAGGCCGATGCCGGCGAGCGAGGCGACCTGCTCACCACCGCCGAGCGTGAGGAGCTTGCCGCCCTCCGCAAGGAGAATGCCCAGCTCAAGCGGGCGAATGAAGTCCTGCGGACGGCGTCGGCATTTTTCGCGGCCCAGCTCGACCCGACCCTGCCCAGGTGACGGCGCTCATCGACGAGCACCCGCATCTGGGGGTCGAGCCCGTACTCCGGGAACTGAACATCCCCTCCCCCAGCTACTACCGGTGGCGCCAGGCCGAGACCGAGCCGTGCGAACGGCGCCGCAGGGATGCCGAGCTGACGGGCAGGATCCGGCAGGTCCACGACGAGTCCGGCGGGATCTACGGCTCACCCCGCGTGCACGCCGTCCTCAAGCGTGAGGGCGTCCACGTCGGCCGCAAGCGGGTCGAACGGCTCATGCGCCAGGCCGGCCTCGCCGGAATCAGCACCCGCCGGGGCAAGGGCTTCACCCGACGTGACCCGGACGCCGATCTCGCCCCTGACCTGGTGCAACGCGACTTCACCGCGAACGGGCCGAACCGGCTGTGGGTCACCGACCTGACCATGATCCCCACCAGGGAGGGACCACTCTGGCTGTCCGCGATCCGCGACGCGTTCTCCCGCCGGGTCGTGGCCTGGGAGACCTCCGCCCCCGCCGTGTCTTCACCCGACCGGGTGGGGGCAGTCAGGGGCTGCCGCCGCCCCGGTCCCGGCGGGCCGGAACGTCGGGGCAACTGCCCGCACTGCCAGCAGCCGGTCACCCTCGTCGCGCTGTCGGCCACGCCGGAAGCCGCCCCGCCCACCATGCCGTCGTTCCCCTGCGGCGGACTCCACGACGGCAGGGCCGCCACTCAGACGAACGGCTCGTCGCTCCATCGGAACCAGGCCCGCTCACCGTCGATATGCAGCAAGAACTCCGCAACCGGACCCGCGGGAGCGACCAGCTGGAGCTGCTCACCGATCTCACGGACCACCTCGTCCCACTCATCGAGGTCCTCTTCTTCGACCAGCTCCAGTTCACGCTCGAACAGCGGCTTCACTTCGGCAAAGCCCTCAGCCGGCACGAAACGCCCGGACAGCCAGGGGAAGTCGCCCTCCTCGATGAGGATCTCTCCGACCACCTGCTCTCCCCGGCGTAGCTGCCAGACATCCCCCTCGCTCCACACGACAGCCGCCTCTCCACGGACCCGGAATCCCACCAAGCCTTCCACCTGGGTCTGACACATGAGGCAGCACCACTGGCCCATGCGCCTCGCGTCGGGCTGGGGACGGCCCGAGGCATATCGCGCGGTGGTCGGCGCGCGTCGGGTGTGCACCGGACGCGGTTACCGGTGCGCACCCGGACTCTGGCCGGGGCCGGGCTGGTCGTCCTCGCGCACGGTGAGACCGGCCGCCTCGCAGGCGCGGCGCGCGGCCGGCAGGGCTATGGCCCGCTGGGTCTCGGGGGCGGCGGCGTCGATGGCGTGGACGAGGGCTGGGTCGAAGGGGAGCAGGCCGCGCACGTTGCCGACGACGTCGCGCAGGGCCTGGCTGGGCAGCCGGCGGGCGTAGTCGTGCCAGTACGCGGCGATCGCCGAGGTCTGCTTCAGGACGCGGTCCGGTGCGGCCGGGGCGGGCCAGAACTGCAGCAAATAGCAGTCCAGTTCCGGTTCATCGCTCGACCGGGTGTCCTGTCGGCGTGCCTCGTCCATGCCCTTGGCGCAGTAACGCACCCGGTAGTCGGTCTCCACCAGGCCGAGCTGTCAGGAATCCTCCCCCGCCCACTCCACGAGAGCGCTGTGAGCCGAGACGGGGCGGAAGGACACTTCCACGACGTCAGAGGGGAAACGTGAAGGCGGGGAGACCGTACGGCTCCTGAAGGTGGTTGTCCTGGGATTTCATACGGGCTGCTCCTGCCGAGCGGCGTGCGTGTCGAGGGGCAATATGAGATGGCATGCACACGGCCCCTCCATAGGTCACTTCTCGCCACTCATCGGCGACCGACGTCACCGGCACGTCAGCACTGGGGCAGACAGACAGGTCCGGGCACTCGGCATCCGCCGAACGGGCCGGCACGGCCTCCGCCCGAAGCACAGGAAGCCCCCGAGTGCCGTCGCGACCTTCCGGAAGCGCCCCGTTTCTTCCTCCGACCCGCGAACCTCTGGCTCGTGCCGCCCCGGCCGAACGGGCCGGTCATTCGCGTCAGCACGTCCGGACAGCTTTCCCATCGGCCGCCCTTGGGGCGCTACGTCATGGCCGCACCTCAAGCCCCTGTGTCCAGCGGGTCCGTACGGCCGGCCCGTCGCGTGCCGTGGCGTCCCGCGGCGCGCCGGCCGCCGCGCGCGAGGCGTTCCGCGCTGATACGCCTCCAGCCGGTCCGCGGCCGGCTCCTGCGCGTGTTCTGCCCTCCGCCCAGGTCGCCGCGCGCTTCTGTCCCACGTCGAGGACGTTCTACGACCGCAGGAGAAGCGAGGGGAAGAGCCACAAACAGGCGGTCCTCGCCCTCGCTGGCCGTCGGTTCGACGTCCTATGGGCTCTCATTGCCCGGACCGGACAACTTCGGTGCCCCAGCCGCGCCTCACGCAACGTCCAGTCCACCAGGGCCGGGAGGGACTTGGCGGGCACGTCCAGGACCAGACCGCCCGTGCAGTACGCCAGCACCTGCCCGTCCGCGGCCACGTCGACGACCGCCAACGGGCCGTTCTCGAAGCGCGCGCCGGTACCCGTCCACGCAGGCGTGGCCCGCGCCGGCGACATCGTCAAGAGGACCGGATCCCGGCCGCCGTCTCCCTTCCGCGGCACCGACCGCTTCAACGATTGGTACACCGGCCGCCCGGACTCTACGATCCGGCCCGCCAGTGAGGCGTGTGCTGCCACCTCACCCTCGAACCCGGCCCGGTCGTGGTGCTGTCCAAGGGCCGTCCCCGGCCGGCCCGCGCCCCGTGGTCCGCCGACGCCCGGACCCTCATCATCCCCGCCCAGCCCACTGCCCGACCCGGCCGCGGAGGAGTGACGCACCGCCATGCCCCACGCCACCGTTCATGCCGTCGCCGCCCGGCCTCGCCGCCGGCGAGAGCCGGACACCGTCATCGACGGGGAGCGCGGCGCGTACTTGACCGCCCGCCTCGCGCGGATGCTCACCGGCTCCGCCGCGCACGGCATCGGCCTGGGGCGCACCGCAGTCCTCCATACGGCCACCGGCAGCGCGTGGCCCGAAACCCGGCTGCTGTGCGAGGAGTTCATGCTCCACTGCTGCGCTACCGCGGCGTGCGGTCCGTGCATCCAGTGCGGGCCGGGCACCTGAAGGCCGACGGGACCACGGTCTTGGACGGCTCCGACTCCCGCCGCCCCGGGCGGCTGTCGGCCCGGGGCTTGCGGATGCTGCGGGACGGGGTGGAGTCCGTGGTGACCGTCCCCGCAGCAGGCCGGCGTCGTGGGCCGGGCGCGGGTCACTTCCGCCGGCCGGCGCCTTCGGCAGCGAGGCGGGCCTCGAAGCCGTCGAGGAGGGACTGAAGGCCGAACTCGAAGGTGCTGTCGGGCGCTGCGGCGTACTCCGCGGCGGCCGTGGTGTCGAGGCGTTCACGCAGACGCGGGAATTGCATGGCGGTCTCGGTGGCGCGTGTCATGGCGTCGGCCATCAGTTGCCCGGCGTCTGCGCCGTTCTTGCTCAGCCGACGGTTCAGAGAGACCTGTGCGGCAGGGCCGAGGGCGTTGCCGAGCACGAAGGTGAACACGGCGGCGGCCGCGCGGTCCGCGCCGTCGGCGGTGAAACCAGCCTTTTCGTAGATGGCCAGGCCGAGGTCGTTGTAGCGGGCCTGGCCGGGTCCGTGCAGGAGGTGGCTGCCGAACGCCTGGACGAGCCAGGGGTGCCGGGTGAGCATCGTGTGCATGCCGCCGGCGTGGGCGGTGGCGGCCGGGCGCCAGTCGGTGGCGGCGAGGTCGGGCAGTTCGATCTCGTGCCAGACCGCGTCACCGGCGAGCCGAACCAGGTCGTCCTTGGTCTTGATGTGCCAGTAGACGGCCGTGGCAGCCGAGCCGAGCCGTTCTGCCAGGCCACGCATGGTGAGGCCGTCCAGTCCCACGTTGTCGAGCAGTTCGACGGCCGCACGGACGATCAGGTCTGCGGTCAGGGTGTCTCGCGCCATGGCCACATCTTACTTGAACTTAGTTCATGACGCCTTGCACTTTGTTCAAGTCACCCGCTACGCTGCGTCTCGTACTTAGTTCAAGTGCGTGAAGGGGGAGAGATGCTGCAGGACAAGCTGTCGGAGTTCGTCACGGCGCAGGCCACGGAGCTCGGCGTGCCCGGTGTCGCTGCCGGGGTGCTCCTGGACGGCCGGGAGATCTGCGCCTCGCACGGCGTGACGAGCCTGAGCAACCCGCTGCCGGTCGACGAGAAGACGCTGTTCCCTGTGGCGTCGGTGTCCAAGACCTTCACGGCGACCGCGCTGATGCGCCTGGTCGCCGAGGGCAGGGTGGACCTGGACGCGCCGGTACGGAGCTACGTGCCCGAGCTGAAGCTCGCTGACGAGCGGGCCGCGGCGCAGATCACCGTCCTGAACCTGCTCAACCACACCGCGGGCCTGGACTGGAACCTGATCGACGACGGCGAGGGCGACCGCTCCCTGACCGGGCTCGTGGCGAAGCTGTCCCGTCTGCCGCTGATCGCACCGCCCGGGGCCCGCGCATCCTACAGCCAGGCCGGGTACAACCTGGCAGGGCGGATCATCGAAAAGGTCACGGGACTGCCCTTCGAACAGGCCATGACCTCGCTCGTCCTTCAGCCGGTGGGCCTCACGGACACCGTGTACGGCCTGTCCGAGGTGATGGTCCGCAAGTTCGCCGTGGGCCACAACCGCGGCGACGACGGCGAACTGCGCCCCGCCCGGCCCTGGGCGGCGTTCAGGGAGGGCGCGCGCGGCGACAACCCCGGCGGCGGCCTCGCCTCCTCGGTGAGCGATCTGCTTCGCTGGGCACGGTTCCACCTCGGTGACGGCGAGGGCGTGCTGCCCACCGCGGAGCTGCACCGCATGCGGGAGCAGACGGTCGCGCTGCGCGCCAGCACGCTCGGCGTCGGCTTCGGCATCTGCTGGTTCCTGCACGACCTGGACGGCCTGCACGCAATCGGCCACGGCGGCTCGGGCAACGGCCAGTTCGCCGAGCTGCTCATCGTGCCCGAGCTCGACTTCGCGGTGGTCTGCCTGGCCAACGCCGGCCCAGACGGCTACCCCCTCAACCAGTCCGTCGTGCGGTGGGCGCTCGAGCACTGCCTCGGCGTCACCGCCAAGACGGCCGAGCCGGTCCCCTACGACGAGGAGCGGGCCCAGCAGGTCGTCGGCCGCTACGAGATCGACGCCATGAACCTCGACATCGCCACCGACGGCACCCGGCTCACCCTGGCGGCCGGCATCAAGCCGGAGATCCGCGAGGCATCGGACGAGGAAATGCCCCCGGACCACCCGGCCGCGGGCATCGGCTTCCTTCCCGGCGACGGCGACGAGTACATCGTCACCGAAGGCGGACTCACAGGGCAGCGCGGCCACTTCTCCCGCGACGCAGCTGGCGCGGTCACCGGCGTCGACCTCGCCGGCCGGCTCTTCACCCGGGTCACAGAAGCACCCTGACCCAGCGTCGGCAGGGGCGCCAAGCCACCACCCCGGCGTCGCCCTCGCCACCGCGTATGCCGCCCGCCCTGCCCTGTACCTCCCCGGGTGGCCGGTGATCACCGGCC
>NZ_JBFADM010000071.1:0-40949 GCF_040641355.1 Streptomyces sp. NPDC020996 | reverse complement strand
GGCCGACACGGCCGACACGGCCGACACGGCCGACACGGCCGACACGGCCGACACGGCCGACACGGCCGACACGGCCGACACGGCCGACACGGCCGGGACGGCCGGAACGGCCGACACGGCCGGAACCGCCGGAACCCCGTCGGGTGGAATTCCGTTCATCCCCAGGGCCCGTACCGGGACGACGTCTCCGGAGACGACGCGGTCCCCCGCTCCGTCCGGCGACGGCACCGCCCGTCCCCTGCGCCGCCGCGTGCGCGGTGCCACCCTCCGGACCACCGCCGACGCCGACCGGCAGGCGGCACGGCAGGCCCCCCGGCCCGCCGACGCGGAAGCGGTCCGCGCCGCGCTCGACGAGTTCGAGGCGGCCGTGGAGCGCGCGAACCGCGACAGCGGCACCCACCCGACCACCTCTGGCCGGCACCATCAGAAGGACCTCCCGGAAGGAGCTGAGCAGTGAGCACGCCGTCAGGTGACACCCCGACGGGAGGCACCACGCCGACCGACCTTCAGGCCGCCGCAGCCGACTTCACGTGGCTGCTCAACCGGTTCGCCACCGAGACCGCGGGCGTCGTCGACGCCATCGCGGTGTCCTCCGACGGCCTGCTCATCGCCGTGTCGGCGCTGCGCGAGCACGCCGACTCCGAGCGGCTGGCGGCGATCGTCTCCGGCATCACCAGCCTGGCCGCCGGCGCCTCCGGCAACTACGGTCTGGGCGGCCTCAACAAGGTCATCATCGACCTCGAGGGCGGCCATGTGCTGGTCTCCGCGATCGGCAGCGGCGCCGTCCTCGGCGTGGTCACCGACAAGGAGGCCAAGCTGGGCAACATCGCCTACGAGATGACGCTGTTCGCCAACCGGGCGGGCAGCGCGCTCAGCCCACAGCTGGTGCTCGAGCTGAAGAACAGCGTCGGCTCCGCGTCGATGCGCTGACCGGGCCGGGCCCGGCCGAGGAGGAAGACAATCCATGGCGGACGGCTCCCCGCACCCGGGCCGGGAGCCGGTCGGCCCCGCCCCCGCCGTACGGCCGTTCCTCGTCACCGCCGGCCGGGTGGCGCCCACCGCGCCGGGCCGGCCGGTACCCGTGGAGACCCAGGTGGTGGCGACCGCCGAGGGCCTCGCGGGGCTCGACGGGCTCTCCTTCGAGCAGCACGACATCGTCGCCGCCTGCCGGCTGCCGCAGTCCATCGCGGAGATCGCGGCCCGGCTGCGGCTCCACCTCAACGTCGTGCGCATCCTGGCCGAGGACCTGCGCGCCGCCGGCCACCTGACGGTGCACATCCCCGTCTCCGGCGACGTCCACGACGCCACCGTCCTGCGCAGGGTGATCGACGCCCTGCGTGCCATCCCCGACTCCCGAGGGGTAGTCCGTGACACCGACTGAACCGGCCACGCGCCCTTCAGCCGCCCGTGCGGCCGCCGTACGACCGCCGCTGCCGGTCAAGATGGTGATCGCGGGCGGCTTCGGCGTGGGCAAGACCACCGCCGTCGGCGCCATCTCCGAGATCGAGCCGCTGACCACCGAGGCCGCCATCACCGAGGTCGCGGCGGGCGTGGACGACCTGACCGGCACCCCGGGCAAGACCACGACCACGGTCGCGATGGACTTCGGCTGCATCACCATCGACCCGACGCTCAAGCTGTACCTGTTCGGCACGCCCGGCCAGGAGCGCTTCGGCTTCATGTGGGACGACATCGTCGAGGGCGCCATCGGCGGCCTGGTCGTCGTCGACCCGCGCCGCCTCGACGACTGCTACACGGCCGTCGACTACTTCGAGCACCGGCGGATCCCCTTCGCGGTGGCGGTGAACGCCTTCGACGGGAAGGTCCCGTACACGCTGGAGGAGATCCGCTGGGCGCTGGACGTCGCCGACCGCGTCCCGGTCGTGGTGTTCGACGCCCGTGAGCGCGGCTCGGTGCGTGACGCGCTGCTCGTCGTCCTGGAGCTGGCGCTGGCCCGCGCGGAGGGCTGAGAACGGGCCGGCCGGGGGCACGAGGAGAGGCCGGGCACGGGCCGAGTGCGCGAGCAAGCGGGCCCGGGGCGGATGGAGGTTCCGCCCCGGGCCCGCGGTCCTTCCGGCCGTCGGCCGCCGCGACGCACCCCAGCCGTCGGCCGCCGCGACGCACCCCGACCGTCGGCCGCCGCGACGCACCCCGGGCGTCAGCGGCCGCGGCGCACCCCGGGCGACACGACGAGCCGGGTCACCGCCCAGAACGCGCCGAGCGTCACCAGGGCCAGCAGCGCGACCAGGGTGGCGCCGCCCACGACCTTCTCGTAGTCGCGCTGGTAGAGGCCGTCGACGATGTAGCGGCCGAGGCCGCCGAGGCTGACGTAGGCGGCGATGGTGGCCGTGGAGACGATCTGGACGGCCGCCGAGAGCAGGCCGCTGAGGATCAGCGGGAGCGCGACCGGCAGCTCGACCTGGAACAGGACCCGCGGCTCGGTCATGCCCATGCCCCGCGCCGCGTCCACCGGTGAGGGGTCGACCGAGCGCACCGCCTCGTAGGTGGTGACCAGGATCGGCGGGACGGCGAGGACGACGAGGGGGATCATCACGGGCAGCAGGCCGAGGCCGAGCAGCACGAACATCAGCACCAGCAGGCCGAAGCTGGGCAGCGCGCGGGCGGCCGTGGCGACGAACGCGAGGGCGTTGCCGCCGCGGCCGGTGTGCCCGGTGACCAGGCCGACCGGCAGCCCGATGGCGGCGGCGACGCCGAGCGCGATCAGCGAGTACTGGACGTGCTCGCGCAGCCGGGTGGGGATGCCGTCGTAGCCGTGCCAGTGGGCGCCGTCGCTGAAGAAGGCGTTGACGAAGTGGAGGATGTTCACCGGGCGGCCTTCTCCCGTGCGGCCGCGGCCGGTTCGGGCCGGGCGTCGGGCTCGTCGGCGGGGCGGGTCCTGCCGGTGCCGCCGCGCGGCATCCACGGCGTCACCAGCACGCGCAGCAGGACCAGCAGGGCGTCCGCGACGATGGCGAGGACGGCGGTGCCGTTCACCGACAGCCACACCAGGCGCGGCTGGTGGTAGATCATGCCGTCGTTGAGGAGGTTGCCGAGTCCGCCCTGGTTGCCGATCAGCATGCCGATGCTGACCAGGGAGATGCTCGACACCGTCGCCACCCGCAGTCCGGCGATGATCGCGGGCGCCGCGATCGGCAGCTGCACCTGGAGGTAGCGGCGCACGGGGCCGAAGCCCATGGCGGTCGCGGCGTCCAGGGTCTCCTGGGGCACCGAGCGGACCCCTTCCACGATCGCCGGGATGAACACCACCAGGCTGTAGACGCCCAGGGGGATCATCACCGTGGTCTCGCTCTGGCCGGTGTAGTCGATGAGGACGACGAAGAAGGCGAGCGACGGGATCGCGTACAGCACGGTCGCCGCCCCGAGCACCGGCGGGTACAGCCAGCGCAGCCGCACGCAGGCCTGGGCGATCGGCAGTGCCACCAGCAGTCCGGCCAGCACCGGGATCAGCGCCTCGCGCAGGTGCAGGCCGACCAGGCCCCAGTAGGTGTTCTGCAGGTCGCTCGGGACGTCGAAGAAGCCGTTCATCCGGCGACCTTCGCGCTCTCCTCGTGCGCCCCGCGGATGGCCTCGGCGATCGCCTGCTGCGAGACGACGCCGGCCGCCCGGCCTTCGGCGTCCACCGCGACCGCCCAGCCGGTGGGCGAGAGCACGGCGCAGTCGAGCGCGGCGCGCAGCGAGTCGGCGCCGGCCACGAAGGGCCGCCCGTGCGCGATGAGCCGGCCGGGGTCGATCTGCCCGGCGACCAGGTCGCGCGGCTCGCTCCAGCCGAGCGGCCGGCCGTCCAGGTCGGTCACGAGGAGGCAGGGCGCGTCCCCGGTGTCGCGGGCGGCGATCTGCTCGGCGGTGGAGTCCAGGGCGACGATCGGGGTGGTGAGCAGGTCGAGGCCGGCGGAGGAGAAGAAGGACAGCCGCCGGATGCCCCGGTCCGCGCCGAGGAAGTCCTCGACGAAGTCGTCCGCGGGGCTGGACAGCAGTTCGGCGGGCGGCGCGAACTGGGCGAGCCGGCCGCCGGTGCGCATCACGGCGACCATCGTGCCGATCTTGACGGCCTCGTCGATGTCGTGCGTGACGAAGACGATGGTCTTGCCCAGCTCGCCCTGGATGCGCAGCAGTTCGTCCTGCAGCCCCTTGCGCACGACCGGGTCGACGGCCGAGAACGGCTCGTCCATCAGCAGCACCGGCGGGTCCGCGGCGAGGGCGCGCGCCACGCCGACGCGCTGCTGCTGGCCGCCGGAGAGCTGGTAAGGGTACCGCCGGGCGAGTGATTCGTCGAGCCCCACCCGCTGCATCAGCTCCCGGGCCCGCGCCCGCGCGTCCTGCTTGCTCCAGCCGAGCAGCCGGGGGACGGTGGCGATGTTGTCGAGGATCGTACGGTGCTGGAAGAGGCCGGCGTTCTGGATGACGTAACCCATGGACCGGCGAAGGGTGTTGACGGGCTGCTGCTGGATGTCCTTGCCGTCGAGGCGGATGGTGCCCGCGCTCGGCTCGATCATCCGGTTGATCATGCGCAGGGTCGTGGTCTTACCGCAGCCCGACGGACCGACGAGCACGGTGATGGAGCGGTCGGGTATCTCCAGCGAGAGATCGTCGACCGCGACCGTCCCGTCCGGGTACCGCTTGGTGACTGAATCTATCCGTATCAAAGCGCCGAATACCCCTTCGGGTCTGGCAGCAGGTGCTGCCCGCTCGTGCTGCCCGCTCCCGGCCACGGTCACGCGGGCCGCTGGGTGGAGAGTCTAGACCTCTCGTGTCGCGTCCTCTCGTCGAGATCACGGCGCGGTCCGGTCACGCCGGAGGCCTGACGGGGGCGCGGATCTGACGGTGCGCAGGTCTTACGGACCGGTGACGTGCCGGGTCGGGTCCGGCCCCGGCGGCGGTTCGGCGGCCTAGCGTTGGGCCATGCGTGTACTGGTCACCGGCGGTGCCGGGTTCATCGGGTCCCATGTCGTGCGGGCGCTGCGGGCGCGGGGCCACGAAACCGTCGTCCTCGACGTCCGGGCCGATCCCCCGTCCGACGTACGGGACGCGGAATCGGTCCGCCGCGCCCTCACCGGTGTGGACGCCGTGTGCCACCAGGCGGCGATGGTGGGGCTCGGCGCCGGCTTCGCGGACGCGGCGGAGTACGTCTCCCGCAACGACCTCGGCACCGCCGTACTGCTGACCGCGATGGCGGAGGCGGGCGTACGGCGGCTCGTGCTCGCCGGGTCGATGGTGGTGTACGGCGAGGGCCGGTACACCTGCGGCCGGCACGGGACCGTGCGGCCGGGGCCGCGGACCGTGGCCGACCTGGACGCGGGCCGCTTCGAACCGCCCTGCCCGGTGTGCGGGGCGGACCTCGCCCCCGGGCTGGTCGGGGAGGACGCTCCCGCCGATCCGCGGAACGTGTACGCCACGACCAAGCTCGCCCAGGAGCACCTGGCGGCGGCGTGGGCGCGGGCCACGGGCGGCTCGGCGGTGTCGCTGCGCTACCACAACGTGTACGGGCCGGGCATGCCCCGCGACACCCCGTACGCCGGCGTGGCCTCCTTCTTCCGCTCGGCGCTGGCGCGCGGCGTCGCGCCGCAGGTCTACGAGGACGGCTGCCAGCGGCGGGACTTCGTCCACGTACGGGACGTGGCCGCCGCCAACGTGGCGGCGCTGGAGGCCGGTTCGCCGGAGGGCGCGCTGACGGCGTACAACACCGGCAGCGGCGAGGTGCGCACGGTCGGCGAGATGGCGCGGGCGCTCGCGGCGGCGTACGGCGGCCCCGAACCGGTCGTCACCGGCGCGTACCGGCTCGGCGACGTGCGGCACGTCACCGCCGACTCGGCGCGGCTGCGCGGGGAGTTGGGGTGGACGGCGCGGGTGGGGTTCGCTGAGGGGATGCGGGAGTTCGCGGCGGCCGGGTGAGCGTCGGGGTGCGCGCTCGTGTCGGGGATGCGCGCTCAGGTCGGAGGCGCGTGCGCTCACGTCCGGGGCGCGTGCGCTCAGGTCGGGGCCGCGGGCAGGGTCACCTCGAAACGGCAGCCGCCGGGGATGTTGCGCACGCCGGCCCGGCCCTGGTGGGCCTCGACGATGCCGCGGACGATGGCGAGGCCGAGTCCCGCCCCGGCGGGCGGCGTCCGGGCGTGGGTGCCGCGCCAGCCGGTGTCGAACACGCGGGGCAGGTCCTCCTCGGGGATGCCGCCGCAGCCGTCGGTGACGGACACCACCACACCGTCGGCCGAGCGCTGCGCGGCGACGGCGACCGTGCCGTCTGCCGGGGTGCGGCGGATCGCGTTGACCAGCAGGTTGCCGAGTACGCGGCTCATCTCCTTGCCGTCCACCTCGACCGGCACCGGCTCGATGCGGTCGCCGACGAGCCGTACGCCGTGCTCGCGGGCGAGGGCGTCCGCTCCGGAGAGGGCGTCGCCGACGAGGTCGTACAGGGACATCCGGGAGACGGACAGGGTCAGGGCGCCGGCGTGGATGCGGGAGAGTTCGAAGAGGTCGCCCACCATGTCGTTGAGGCGTTCTACCTCGGTGCGCATCTGCCTCAGGTAGCGGGCGGGGTCGGCGGCGACGCCGTCCTCCAGGGCCTCGGACATCGCGCGCAGTCCGGCGAGCGGGGTGCGCAGGTCGTGGGAGATCCAGGCGACGAGCTCGCGGCGGGAGGACTCCAGGGCGCGCTCGCGTTCGCGGGACTCGGCGAGCCTGGCGCTGGTGGCCTCCAACTCCCGGCTCAGTGCGGCGAGTTCGGCGGCCGCAGGACCGTCGGGCGAGGTGAAATCGCCGCCGTCACCGAAGGAACGGGCGGCGAGCGCGAGGGCCCGGCTGCGGGCGGCGACCCAGCGGCCGAGCAACAGGGCGGTGGCGAGGGAGACCACGGCGGCCATCGCGACGACGGTCGTGACGACGCGCAGGTCGTGCCCGGACAGGAACATCGCCTGCGCGACCGCGAGCGTGCCCGCGAGCATCGCGGTGACGGCGACACCGGCGACCACGGCGAGGTGCGCGACGAGCGAGCGCCGTCGGATCATCAGCAGCACCCAGGCCCCGAGGAGCCCGGCCGCGCCGGCCCCGAGAAAGGCGAACAGGGCGATGAGCAGAGTGTCCCGCACGGTCACGCCTCCGCATGGGGTGCGTCGGGGGTTCGGGATACGCCGGATGCCTCGGACGCCCCGGACGCCTCCGATCCGTCGAACGCGTCGGACACCGCGGACGTCTCGGATCCGTGGGACGTCTCGGATCCGTTGGACGCCGCGGACACCTCGGATCCGTCGGGCGCCCTGGACGCCCCGGATGCATCGGACGCCGCGGACGCTTCGGAAGCCGCGGACGCTCCCACCGCTCCGGACGCCTCGGCCCCGTCGAACGCGTCGGACGCGTCGGACGCGTCGAACGCCCCGGATCCGTCGAACGCCCCGGATCCGTCGGACGCCCCGGATCCGTTGGACGCCCCGGATCCGTTGGACGCCGCGGACACCTCGGATCCGTCGGGCGCCCTGGACGCCCCGGATGCATCGGACGCCGCGGACACTTCGGAAGCCCCGGACGCTCCCACCACTCCGGACGCCTCGGCCCCGTCGAACGCGTCGAACGCGTCGAACGCGTCGAACGCCCCGGATCCGTCGGACCCACCGGACCCCCCGGACGCTCCGGAGGCTCCGGAGGCCGCGGATGCCCGGGATCCGTCGGACGCTCCGGACGCCTCGGATATCCCGGAGGTCTCGGATGCCTTGGATTCGTCAGTGGCCGCGGACGCCTTCGACTCCCTGGAGGCCCCGGATCCGTCGGACGCTCCGAAAGCTCCGGACACCCCAGACGCGCCGGAGGCGTCTGATGCGTCGGAGACCCAGGACGCCTTGGAAGCCCCGGATGCGTCGAACGCCCCGGATCCGATGGACGCTCCGGGGACGCCGGACACCCCCGACGCGCCGGAGGCGTCGGACACCTCCGACACTTCGGGTGTCCCGGACGCTCCGGACGCTCCGGAAGCCGCGGATGCCCGGGATCCGTCGGACGCTCCGGAAGCTCCGGACACCCTCGACGCGCCGGAGGCGTCCGGCGTCGGGGGGCCGTCGAAGCGGTAGCCGACGCCCCATACCGTATGGATCAGGCGGGGGCGTGCCGGGTCGTCCTCGACCTTGCCGCGGAGCCGGCGGACGTGGACGGTGACGGTCGACAGGTCGCCGAAGTCCCAGCCCCACACCTCGCGCATCAGGTCCTGGCGGCCGTAGACCCGGCCGGGGTGCCGCAGGAAGAACGCGAGCAGGTCGAACTCCCGCACAGTCAGGGCGAGTTCGACACCGTCCTTGACGGCGCGGCGGGCCGCCGGGTCGACGCTCAGGCCGGCCGCGCGCAGGACGCCGGAGGGCCGCACGGGCCGCGTGCGGCGCAGCACGGACTCGACGCGCAGCACGAGTTCGCGCGGGCTGAAGGGCTTGGTGACGTAGTCGTCGGCGCCCACCTCCAGGCCGAGGATGCGGTCGTCCTCGTCGCCGCGCGCGGTGAGCATGATGACCGGTACCGGACCGCGGCCCCGCATCCGCCGGCAGACTTCCAGGCCGTCCATGCCGGGCAGCATCAGGTCGAGGACGACGAGGTCGGGCCAGTGCGCTGCGGCCCGCGTGAGGGCGTCGGGGCCGTCGCCGGCCCGGTCGACGACGTATCCGGCCCGGTCGAGGTATCCGGTGACGACCTCGGCGACGGTGGGGTCGTCGTCCACGACGAGGACCCGGGCCCCGCCGGGTGTGTTCGGCTGCTGCTCCATGACGCCAGCCTCGCACCGCACGCGGGGCGATGCCGCCGCCGGGCCGCGACGTCCTTTTTCCGTAAGGAGCAAGCGCCCGATTCGCCCGTTTCGCGTTCGTAGGGTGAGAGGGGTGACGACCTCTTCCGCCCCAGTACCGGTCACGGCGTCCGTGGACGTCGTCCTGCCCTGTCTCGACGAGGCCGCGGCCCTGCCCTGGGTGCTGCGCCGCATCCCGCCCGGCTGGCGCGCGCTCGTCGTGGACAACGGTTCCACCGACGGTTCCGCCCGCGTCGCCCGCGACCTCGGCGCGCACGTCGTGCACGAGGAGCGGCGCGGCTTCGGCGCCGCGTGCCACGCGGGCCTGACGGCCGCGACGGCCGACATCGTGTGCTTCTGCGACTGCGACGCCTCCCTCGATCCGGCCGGCCTGGTGCCGTTCGTCCGGCGGATCCTGGCCGGCGAGGCCGACCTGGTGCTGGGCAGGCGGCGCCCGCAGACGCGCGGCGCCTGGCCTCCGCACGCCCGGGCCGGCAACCTCGCCCTCGCCCGCCTGCTGCGCCGCCGCACCGGTCTGCGCCTGCACGACATCGGCCCCCTGCGCGCCGCCCGCCGCGAGCCGCTGCTCGCCCTCGGCCTGTCCGATCGGCGCAGCGGCTACCCCCTGCAGATGGTGGTCCGCGCCGCCGACGCGGGCTGGCGGATCGCCGAGTACGACGTCCCGTACCGCCCGCGCACCGGCTCCTCCAAGGTGACCGGGACCTGGCGCGGCACCTGGCAGGCGGTGCGCGACATGAGCCGGGTGCTCACCGATCCGGCCGCCGACCCCTTCGGCGGGCCGGCCGGTGAAGGAGGCGCCGCGTGACCACGCTCCTGGTCATCGCCAAGGAACCCCGGCCGGGGCGGGTGAAGACCCGGCTGACGCCGCCGTTCACCCCGCACGAGGCCGCGAGCCTCGCGGAGGCGGCGCTCGCGGACACCCTGGACGCGGTCGCGCGGACGCCCGCCAGGCGCCGGGTGCTGGTGCTGGACGGAGAGCCCGGCGCCTGGCTGCCGGCCGGCTTCGAGGTGGTGCCGCAGTGCGCGGGCGGCCTCGACGAACGGCTCGCCGCGGCCTTCGCGGGCTGCGACGGCCCGGCGCTGCTGATCGGCATGGACACACCCCAGGTGACCCCGGAACTCCTCGCCGTCTCCGTCGACTTCACCGACTGCGACGCCTGCTTCGGCCCCGCCGAGGACGGCGGCTTCTGGGCGCTGGGCCTGGCGGACCCCGATCCGGCGCTGCTGCGCGGCGTGCCCATGTCGACGCCGCACACCGGCGCCGCGCAGCGCGCCCGGCTCGCGGGACTGCGGGTGCGGGAGCTGCCACGGCTGCGTGACGTGGACACCGTGCGGGACGCGGACGCCGTGGCCGAGTCGGCACCCGGCAGCCGCTTCGCCGCGGTACGAGCGCGTCTCGGGGCGGTGTCCGGGTGAACGGTGCCAGGGGGAGAGACGCCGACGACGCCGGTGACACGGCGTCCCCCACCACAAGCGGCGGCACCGGCCGGCCGACGGCACTCGTCGGGCGGCGATCAGGGACGGCCCCGGTAGCCACGGCGGGGGCAGTGGCCCTGGCCGCCGCAGCCGGGGCGGTGCAGGCTGCGGCGCCGGGAACGGCCGCACACCCGGCCGCACACGGCACCGGACAGACGGCGGCACTCGTCGCACCGCAGCCAGGAACGCTCCCGGCCGCCACGGCGGGGGCTGCGGTCCCCGCCACTGCGGCGGGGGCAGCCCCGGACGCCGCGCCGGGAACAGCGGCGGGATCGGCCGCACGCGGCACCGCGCAGGCCACGCCACGAATCGGGCGGCAGGCAGGGACCCTCCCGGCCACCACAGCGGGTGCGGCGGTCCCGGCCACCGCAAGAGGGGCGGCGGTCCCGGCCACCGCAACGGGTGCGGTCCCGGCCACCGCAACGGGTGCGGTCCCGGCCACCGCAACGGGTGCGGTCCCGGCCACCGCGGCCGGAACGAGGCCGGCTGCCGCGTCGGGAACCGTCACCGCCGCCACCGTGCTGGGAACCGTCGCCGCCGCCACCGTGCTGGGAACGGCCGGGGAAGCGGGCCCGGAGCCGGGCGGGTGGGCGGACGAGCACGGGCCCTGGTCCGCCGACCCGTACTCCGACGCCCTGCGCAGCGGCCGGGGCCCCCTCTTCCTGCGCCGGGCCGACGGCTGGCTGCTCCCCCTGGAGGTGGAGCGCTGGTGCGCGGACGCGGACCCGGCCGACCTGGAGGTGCTGCGGCACTGCGAGGGCGCGGTACTGGACGTCGGCTGCGGGCCGGGCCGCCTGGTCGCGGCGCTGGGCGCACGGGGCCGACCGGTGCTGGGCATCGACGTGAGCGAGGCCGCCGTCGCCCGCACGGTGGCCCTCGGCGGCCAGGCGCTACGCCGCTCCGTCTTCGATCCGCTGCCCGGCGAGGGCCGCTGGGGCACCGCCCTGCTGATCGACGGCAACGTCGGCATCGGCGGCGACCCGCGCGCACTCCTCGACCGTGTGGCCCGACTCCTGTCCCCCGGCGGCCTGTTGATCGCCGAGACGGTGCCCGGGCCGGACGTCGACGAGCGGGTGAGAGTGCACGTCGCCGACGCCCGCGGGAGAGCCGGCCGGCCCTTCCCGTGGGCGCGGCTCGGCACGCCCGCCCTGCTGCGGCTCGCGGGCCGGGCGGGCTGGCGTGCCGACGCTCAGTGGACGGCGGGCGGCCGCTGCTTCGTCACCCTGCGCAGCCGCAGCGCGAACAGCAGCGCCGAGCCGCCGAACAGCACGGCCGTCACCAGCAGCCAGCGGGCGAGGAAGCCGTCCGGGGACAGGCCGGTGGCGGAGGCGTAACGCCCCGCGACCCGCCCGCTGATCAGCGGGAACCACACCAGCAGCAACATCAGGGAGAGGGCCGCCGGCACCCGGACGTACCCGGCCCACGTCCGCCTGCGGCCCACCGCCCGCACCAGGGCCCGGTCCGCCGCCGCGTACAGCGGCAGCAGCACCAGGTCGTGCAGCAGCGCCGCCCCCACCACCCACAGCACGACGCCGGACCGGTCCCCCGCGGACCCGACCAGCCGCAGGCCCGCATAGCCGGCGAGGCCGAACGAGCCGCCGAGCAGCAGGAGTCGCAGCGGACTGCCGATGGCGTTCCCGAGGCGGCGCATCACAGGTCCCCGCATCACAGGTTCCCGCATCACAGGTTCCCGCATCACAGGTCTCCGCATCACAGGTCTCCGCATCACAGGTCTCCGAAGGTCATCCCGGCCACCCACTTGGTGTTGAGCACACCGGGTGCCGCGGGCACGATGATCCGCGCCGGGTGGCCGTGGTCGGGGGTCAGTTCCTCGCCGTTGACGAACAGGGCGAGCAGGGAGCGGGGGTCGGCGACCTGGTTCGCGCGCAGGGCGGCCCGGCGGAAGGCGCCGTGCCGCTGCAACGACTCCACGAGAACGTCGGCGGGGTCGTCGTGTCCGACGAGGGCGGCGAGGTCGCGCAGCCGCACCCCGCGCCACCACTGGTCGGAGGTGGACCAGCCCTCCACGCAGGCGATGGGCAGCGCCGCGCTGTGCAGCGGGAGCCGCAGCAGTTCCGCCCGGGCGAGCCGGACCGTCCCCGCGCGTCCGGTCAGCACCAGCCGCCAGGCGTCCTCGCGGGTCTCGGCCGCCCGGATGCCCGCACGCGCGGCCGTCTTGTTGATCTGGAAACCGCCGGGTCCCGCGGCCGGTTCACCACCGCCGTGCGGCGCGAGGAGGGCGGTCCACCGCAGCCCGTCGGAGGTCTGCCCGGCGGTCGTGGCGAACAGCACCAGCGAGCCGCCCCCGACCAGCCCGAGCGCACCCCGCCGGGACACCGTCGGCTCGGCGGGTCGTGGAGACGTCAACTCACCTCTCTCCGAGCGCAGTTGCCGCACCCCCCGCACCGCGGCCGGGGTCTTCAGCACGGCGTGCGCGAGGAACGCGGCGAAGAACACCCAGGCACCGTAGAAGTGCAGGGGGTAGAAGGAGCCGGGGAAGACGTAGTCCAGCTGGACGTTGAGCACGCCGGTGGTGAACTCGAACAGGCCGCCGCCGACCAGGAGCAGCAGCGAGATCCGCTCCAGCGCGTGCGCGAGGGACCGGGCGGGCGGCAGCGCGAACAGCCGGGGCACGACCGACCACAGCTTGGCCAGCAGCACGGGGATGAGCACGACGCCGAGGGTGACGTGGACGCCCTGGGTGAGCCGGTACAGCCAGTGCGGGTGGGTCGGCCAGGAGAAGAGGTAGAAGCCGAGGATGCCCTTGTCCGGGGTCTTGTCGTTGACCGGGGACAGGTCCGGGTTGTACGCGGCGTACGACAGCAGGCCCGTCACGAACAGCACCGTGACACCACCGAGCAGCACGAGGCCGAGCACCGAGGTGAACCAGGGACCGCGCACAGGGCTGCGCCAGAAGTCGGGCGAGAAGGGAGTCCGTCTCATGCCCCGACCGTAGGTCCGCGGCACCCCCGCGCAGGGCGGCCGATCCATGACGAAACTCTGACGTCAGCCCATGTCAGCGAGCCGGTCCCGGCCCCCGGCCCTAGCGTTCACGGCGTGAACCGCGCCCTCCCCGACGACGCCCTCCCCGACGACGCCCTCGACGACGTTCTCCCCAATGACGTTCTCCCCGGTGACGACGCCCGCCGTGGCCACGGTCCGGCTCTCCGCCGTGACCTGTACGCCGCCGGGGCCGCCGCGCTGCTGGTCGTGGCCGCCGTCCTGGTCGGCAACGCCCTGGAGGACCGGACCGGCTCGCTCCGGGTCGGCCGGCCACCGCTCCTCGCGACCTGGGAGCCGCACGTCGGCCCGGGTACTCCGGCCGCGGTCGCCGTGGCGGTCGCGGTGATCGCGTACGGCGTACCGCTCGCCGCCCGACTGCCGTGGCGGCGGCTGCTGTTCGCGGTGTGGGGGGCGGCGGCGGCCTGGACGTGGTCCCTCGCCCTGGTCGACGGCTGGTACCGAGGGGTCGCCGAGCAGCTCACGACGCGCAACGAGTACCTGCGGGCCGTCGGGCGCTTCCACGACATCCCTGCCGCCCTGCGGGACTTCACCCACCACATCCTCATCGACGCGCCCGGCAACTGGCCCGCGCACGTCGCCGGGCACCCGCCCGCGGCCACGGTCACCTTCGTGCTGCTCGACCGGATCGGCCTTGGGGGTGGCGGCTGGGCGGGCGTCTTCGTCATCACCGTCGGCACGACCGCGCCGGCCGCGGTCCTGGTCGCCGTACGGGCGCTGATCGCGGAGCGGCCGGCCCGCCGTGCCGCGCCCTTCCTCGCACTGGCCCCGGGCGCGGTGTGGGTGGGCACCTCGGCCGACGGTTACTTCGCGGCGGTCGCCGCCTGGGCGGTGGCACTGCTGGCCCTGGCGGTCACGGGGCACCGGCCGGGCGCGACCGGATTCGCGTCGGGCCTGCTGTTCGGGCTCACCGCCTACCTCTCCTACGGCCTCACCCTCTTCGCCGTGATCGCCGCGGCCGTACTGCTCCTCGGCTCCCGCCGCACCCGCCCGCCGCTCTCCCTGCTCGCCTTCCTGCCGGCCGGACTCGCCGTCTTCCCGGCCGTGTTCACCGCGCTGGGTTTCGACTGGTGGGCGGCGTACCGCCTGTTGGTCATCCGCTACCACCAAGGAGCGGGCGGAGTACGGCCGTACGGCTACTGGGTGTGGGCGAACCTGGCCTGCACGGTGTTCGTCGTGGGCCCGGCGACCGCGGCGGGACTGCGGCGCACGGGGGCGAGGCTGCGGCGCACGGAGCCGAGACTGTGGCGCACAAGGGCGGCTGTCACGTCCGGCCGGACGAAGGCCGCCGAGGCGCGCCACGGCGGGACCACTCCTGAGCCCACCGGGGCCGCGACCGAGCCCACCAGGGCCGCGACCCAGCCCGCCAGGGCCGCGACCCAGCCCGGCACGGCGGGAGCCGGCGCCGTCCGGCTGGGGCTGCTGGTCGCCGCCGCGTTGCTCGCCCTCCTGGTCGCCGACCTGTCCGGGATGAGCAAGGCGGAGACGGAACGCATCTGGCTGCCGTTCGCCTGGTGGCTGTTGCCGGCCTGCGCGTTCCTGCCCGGACGGCGCGGCTGGCTCGCGGCCCAGGCCTCACTCGCCCTGCTGGTCAACCACCTCCTGCTGACCGGCTGGTGACCACAGGCAGGTGAAGACAGACACGTGCCTGAACAGGCGTCAGGGCAGCCGCTGCTCCGTCCAGATCACCTTGCCGTCGGCGGTGTACCGCGTCCCCCACCGCTCGGTCAGCCGGGCGACCAGGAACAGGCCGCGGCCGCCCTCGTCCTCGGTGCGGGCGCGGCGCAGGCGGGGTGCGGTGCTGCTGCCGTCGGCGACCTCGCAGATCAGCGCGCGGTCACGGAGGAGGCGGAGCTGGACGGGGCCGGTGGCGTGACGGATGGCGTTGGTGACCAGTTCGCTGACGACCAGTTCGGTGGTGAAGGCGAGGTCGTCCAGGCCCCAGACGGCGAGTTGCCGGATCACCGCGGCGCGGGAACGGGAGACGACCGCCGGGTCGCAGGGCAGCTCCCACTGGGCGACCTGCTCCGGCCCCAGGGCGCGGGTGCGGGCGACGACCAGGGCCACGTCGTCGCTCGGCCTGACCGGCAGCAGCGCGTCCAGCACCGCCTCGCAGGTGTCCTCGGGCGCCCGGCCGGGCACCGCCAGCACCTCGCGCAGCCGCCGCAGGCCGACGTCGATGTCGTGCACCCGGTCCTCCACCAGCCCGTCGGTGTAGAGCACCAGCTGGCTGCCCTCGGCCAGCTCCAGCTCGACCGTCTCGAAGGGCACGCCGCCGAGCCCGAGCGGCGGCCCGGAGGGCAGGTCGAGGAGCTCGACGGTCCCGTCGGGTCCCACGATCGCGGGCGGCACGTGTCCTGCGCGGGTGAGGCAGCAGCGCCGGGACACCGGGTCGTACACGGCGTACAGGCAGGTCGCCCCGACGATCCAGGGCTCCTCCGCTGCGCTGCCCGCCGCCCAGCCGTCGCCCTGGTCGAGCTGCCCGACCAGGTCGTCGAGGTGCGTGAGGAGGTCCTCGGGCGGCAGGTCAAGGGAGCAGAAGTTCTGCACGGCAGTGCGCAGCCGGCCCATGGTGGCGGTGGCGTACAGCCCGTGGCCGACGACGTCGCCGACGACCAGCGCGACGCGGGCGCCGGAGAGGGGTATGACGTCGAACCAGTCGCCGCCGACGCCGGCCCGCGCGGGCAGGTAGCGGCAGGCGGCCTCGACCGCGCTCTGCTCGGGCCGTCCCTTCGGCAGCAGGCTGCGCTGCAGGGCGAGGGAAATGTGATGCTCGCGGGTGTAGCGGCGGGCGTTGTCGACGCAGATCGCGGCGCGGCCGGCGAGTTCCTCGGCGAGCGACAGGTCGTCGTCCTCGAAGGGAGCGGGCTGCGCGCAGCGGTAGAGGCTCACCACGCCGAGGATCACGCCGCGCGCCGACAGCGGCACGGCGATCAGGGAGTGGGCGCCGGCCGGGGGCGCGCATGCGGGCGGCGGCTCCCGGCCGGTCCGGCCGCCCGTCCCGGGCTCCAGCACCGCATGCGTGCCCTCCAGGCTGCGTGCCTGTGGGGCGGCGGCCTCGTACACGACCTGCTCGCCGACGCCGTACGGGTGCGGCGCCTCGCCCCCCGCGGCCACGGCGACCCGGCGCAGCCGCGTGCCCGCGCCGAGCGGTCCCGGTTCCTCGCCACGCAGCACCGTGTCCGGCAGGTCGACGGTGACGACGTCGGCGAACCGGGGTACGGCCACCTCGGTCAGCTCCTCGGCGGTGCGCGTGACGTCGAGGGTGGTGCCGATCCGCCCCCCGGCCTCGTGCAGCAGCTCCAGCCGCCGGCGCGCCAGAACGGCCAGCCGCCCCACGCATGGCTCCCCGACCAGCACCAGTCGCCCGTCGTCGCCCGCGCCCACCCGGTCCGCGACGTTCTCGGGCGGCTCCGACGGCTCGGGCGGCTCGGGCGCCTCCGGCGGTCCGGCAGGGAGCGGCGGGACGACGGCCCGTACGACGACGGCGGCCCGGGCCGGCTCCGCCGTCGGCCCGACGAGGGGAGGCGGCGGCGTGACGTCGAGGGTGGTCGCGCGGGGGCCGCCGAGGACGCGGGCCTCGACGGCGACGCCCGTCTCCCCCGAGGGGCCCTGGACCGGCCGGCGCAGCAGGGCGGCGACGCGCCCGTCGGGCAGTGTGACGTCGTCGAGGGTGCGATGCGGCGACGCGATCAGCTCCTCGGCGCGTTCCCGCAGCACCGCCAGGTCGAGCCGGCTCAGCCGGCCCTCGCCGCCCGGCACTTCCGGCTGTCCCGGCCACCCGCCCGGCTGCGCACCGGCCCGTCGGTACGCGGCCAGCAGCGCACGCTCCCTCTGCGTGGCCTGCTCCAGCAGCCGGGACTCGATGTGCTGTGCTGCGGCACGGACCAGCCGCAGCATCACCGGGTCGCCACGGTCGCGTAGGCAGGTGAGGTCGAGGGCGGCCTCGATGCGTCCGCTGAGCGGATCACGGACCGGGGCGCCGGCGCAGGCGAAGGGCTGCAGCCAGTCGGCGAAGTGCTCGCGGCCGGCGACGTAGACGGGGCTGCGCTCGGCGAGCGCGGTGCCGATGCCGTTGGTGCCGGCCACCGTCTCGGAGGCGTCGTACCCGGGCGCGAACCAGGCCCGGTCGAGGCGGTCGCGCAGCCGCCGGTCCCCGCCGAGCCGCCGGGTCATCCGGCCGTGCGCGTCGCACAGTGCGATCGTCATGCCGACGTCCGTCAGCGAGGCCGCCAGTTCCCGGAGCACCGGGTCCGCCGCCCGCAGGAATCGGTCGTCCATCGCCAGGTCCGGCGTGTAGGGGATGAGCGGCTGATGCGGTCGCACCCCGGAGAACCGGCAGCGCTTCCAGGACTCGAGCACCGGGCCGCGCACGTCCGCCTCGACGGGCGCGCCGCTCAAGAAACGTTCGTGGGCATCGACGAGTCCGCCTATGTCGTCCCAGGAGACGGACAACCGGATCACTTCCCTCACCTGGAGCCGGCCCGGTCACGCGCCGCCTCTCGGCCCGCACCGGCGAAGCCCTCCAAGCATCTTCCACCGTAAACCGAGGTGACCCACGCCACAACGCGGGATCACCGCGGCCCGGCGCCCCCACCAACACCGCCGTCCGCGGCCCGGCGGCCGCACCGCCGCGCGCGGCCACTGCACGAGGACCGCAGTGGGGAAACCCAGGAGGGCGGGGGCGTCAGCGCCGGTACAGCCGGGCCCGGTCCAGCAGGATGTCATGCAGATCGTGGACGGCCCGCGCGGACGAACCGGAGCGGCGGCGCTCCGCGGCCATCACCACCTCCGTGTCCTTCTCCGCGTCGGCGAGCGGACGCCAGGTGATCACGCCGTGGCGTTCCAGCGGGTCGCCGATGACGCTGAAGTCGGGCAGTACGGTCGCGCCCAGGCCCTCGGCGACCATGAGCTTGCCCATCTCGGCGCCGTCGGTGGAGTAGGAGAAGACCGGGGTGCGGCCGCGCAGCAGCCGGTGGATGTAACGGTGCATCACATAACCGGCCCGCATGACGATCAGGGGCTCGCGCAGCAGGGCGTCGGTGCTGACGGCGGAGTGTGCGGCCAGCGGGCTGCCGGGGTGCAGGCAGACGACGGGGCGACCGCGCAGCAGTTGGGTGGAGTCCAGGTCGGGCGGCAGGTCGTCGCCGGTGAGGTAGTTGACGAGGCCCAGGTCGAGGCTGCCCTCGGCGAGCATCCGGTGGATGTCGACCTGCTGGGCGGTGACGACTTCGACCTGGGTCTGCGGGTGTGCGGCGCGGAAGTCCTGGACGGCGGGGACGAGCAGCGGGACGGTCGCGGCATGCACCGTGCCCAGCCTGACCATCCGGCTGACCTGGTGCTGGTGGTCGGCGGCCTGGCGCAGCCGGTCCACGGCCTCCAGGACCGCGGCGATGTGCGGCAGCAGCTCGCGGCCGGCATCGCTGGTGCGGGTTCCCGAACGGTGGCGGTCCAGCAGGTCGACGCCGAGTTCGCGTTCGAGATTGCGCACGGTCTCGCTGAGCGCGGGCTGTGACAGGTGCAGCGCCTCGGCGGCGCGGCGCAGGGAGCCGAGCCGGGCGACGGTCTGGAGGTACTCGAGCTGTTCGATCCGCATGGAAGGTGAACCCTATCAAGGCATCATGGATCCTTAACACGGACTCTCTCGACCGATCGGCACATTGTCTGCTTAAATCCTTCACATGAACCAGCCCAAGGACCTCACGCGTCGACGTCATGTCGACCTCGTGCGTGTGTCCAGCGGCCTCTGTTCGCCTCGCGCCGCCCGCTGAGCGGGCCTCCTCTCGCGCTTTCCCGCCGTGACCCCCAGGTGTCGCCTGCCCGCAGCCGGGCGGCGTCCTTCCTGACCTTCCGCCGGTCCGGCGCCTCCCTTCTTCATCCCCTCACGCAGCCGTGACCTGCCCGTTTCCACCGCCTCGGTCGGTGCGGAACGGCAGCCCACGGCCGGCGTTCCCGTGTGCGCCGCCGCCCTGCCCTCTGTGAAGGAGCCCTCTCATGCCCACCGTGCTCTCCGTCTCGGGAAGCCCGTCCCCGACCTCCCGCACCGGTCGCCTGCTGCGCCACCTCGACACGCGTCTGGCCGGGCAGGGACACCATGTGATCCCGCTCGACGTGCGCACGCTGCCCCCCGAGGCGCTGCTGGGGGCGGATTTCGGCCACCCCGCGATCCAGGCCGCGGCCCGGCTGTTCGAGCAGGCCGACGGTGTGGTGATAGGGACACCCGTCTACAAGGCCGCCTACTCCGGTCTGCTCAAGACCCTCTTGGACCTGCTGCCCCAGTACGCCCTCGCGGGCAAGGCGGTGCTCCCCCTGGCCACCGGCGGCAGCCCGGCCCATGTCCTGGCCGTGGACTACGCGTTGAGGCCGGTGCTCACCTCCATGGGCGCCGACCATGTACTGCCCGGCTGGTTCGTGGTCGACAAGCACATCACGGTCGCCCCGGACGGCGCGGTCACCGTCCAGGAGGACACCGCCCGCGAGGTCTACCGGGTCGCCGACGCCTTCTCGTCCGCGCTCACCGCCCGGCACCACGTCCTCGCCGCTGCCTGATTCCCCGGGCCGGACTCCGGACCACCCAGCAACACCCCCGAAGGACCCCCATGTCCCGCACCCAGCCATCCGCTCGACCACCGCGCTCCCCAGGGAAGAAGCGGCTCATCCTCAACCTCTTCGAGATGAACTGCGTCAGCCACATCACCCACGGCCTGTGGCGGCTGCCGGACAACAACCGCGAGCGGTTCAACGACATCGATTACTGGACCGAGTTGGCCCAGCTGCTGGAGAAGGGCGGCTTCGACGCCGTCTTCCTCGCCGACGTCGTCGGCACCTACGACACCTTCCGCGGCTCCGCGGAGACCGCGATCAAGCAGGGTCTGCAGATCCCCAACAACGACCCGGCCGTCGTCGTGCCGGCCATGGCCGCCGTGACGAAGCACCTCGGCTTCGGGATCACCTTCTCCACGACGTACGAGCCGCCGTTCGCCTGGGCCCGCCGGGCGAGCACGCTCGACCACCTCACCAAGGGCCGCGTCGGCTGGAACATCGTCACGTCCTACCTGCCCAACGCCGCCCGCAACCACGGGCTGCCGGACGAGGTCGAGCACAGCACGCGGTTCGAGATCGCCGACGAGTACCTCGACGTGCTCTACAAGCTCTGGGAGGGCAGCTGGGACGACGACGCGATCATCGCCGACCGGGAGCACAACGTGTTCGCCGATCCGGCGAAGATCCGCCCGATCGACCACGTCGGCAAGCACTTCAAGGTCGAGGGCCCGCACCTGCCCAGCCCGAGCCGCCAACGCACCCCGGTGCTCTTCACCGCGACGCAGTCGGCCGACGGCATCGCCTTCGCAGGCAAGCACTCCGAGGTCGTCTTCACCGGCGGCGGCTCCCCCGAGGCGATCAAGGAGCTCGTCGCCGAGCTCAAGCAGGCCGCCGTCGACGCCGGCCGGACCAGCGACGACCTCAAGGTGATCACGACGGCCGGCGTCATCGTCGCGCCGACCGAGGAGGAGGCGCGCGCCAAGGCCGCCCGCTTCCAGGAACTGTCCGACCCCGAGGGCTACCTCGCCCACACCGGACTGGCGTGGGACCCGACCGCGCTCCCGCCCGAGACCCCGCTCGCCGACATCGCCGTCGAGGACGGCCGGGCCGGCCGCTGGCGGCAGATCAAGTCCGACGGCACCGTCGGTGAGTTCCTGGCCGGCTTCGGCGACATCTCCCGCCACCCGCTCTCGGTCGTCGGCACCCCCGAGCAGGCCGCCGACGCGATCGAGCACTGGCTCGACGACCTCGGCCTCGACGGCATCAACCTGCTCCAGTACCACACCTTCGACACGGCGAAGGACTTCATCGAACTCGTCGTGCCCGTCCTGCGGGCCCGGGGCCGGCTGCGCACGTCGTACGACGAGTCAGAGTCGCTCCGCGACCGGATCTTCGGCCGCGGCGACCGGCTCCCTCCCAACCACCCCGCCACCCGCTACCGCGGCGGCAGGAACCTCCCCCGCCCCGAGGGCATCTCGGACCCGCTCCCCACGCCCAACCCCCTTGCAGAGAAAGCCAGCTGATGACCCACTTCACCAGACCCCGTCTCGCCGTCACCTCCGTCGGCGCCGTACTCACGAGTCTCACGCTGGCAGCCTGCGGCGGCGGCAGCGGCTCCGCCGGCAGCACCGGCGGTAAGCCCGTCCAGGGCGGCACGATCACCTACACGCACGTCCAGGAGCCGCCCTGCATCTTCGGCGGCTGGATCCAGCAGGCCTACATCTCCCGCCAGGTCCTCGACGGCCTGGTGACCGAGGCCGAGGACGGCAGCGTCAAGCCGTGGCTGGCCACCTCGTGGAAGACCTCGGCCGACGGCCTGACCTACACCTTCACCCTCAAGGACGGCGTAAAGTTCACCGACGGCACCCCGGTCGACGCCGAGGCCGTCGCCTACAACTTCAACCAGTTCGAGAAGAGCGACCTCAACGGCACCGCCAAGGTGTCGATCGACCCCTACTTCAAGAACGCCGAGGCGATCGACGCGACCCACGTCGCCATTCACCTCACCAAGCCCTACCCCGAGTTCCTCCGCCTGATCACGCAGGGCTACTTCGGCATCCAGTCCGAGCACGCGCTCAAGACCCGGACGAAGGAGCAGAACTGCGAGCAGCCGATCGGCTCCGGCGCCTTCACGGTCGAGAAGTGGAACAAGGGCCAGAACGTCGTCTTCAAGCGGAACCCCCACTACACCTCGTGGCCCGCGACCGCGAAGCACCACGGCCCGGCGTACGTCGACAAGATCGACTGGAAGTTCGTCGCCGACGGCACCTCGCGCTACGCCTCGCTGACCACCGGCCAGTCCGACGTGGTCTACGAGGTCCCGACCGTCAACTGGAAGGACGCCCAGGCCAAGTTCAAGAACACGATCCGCTACATCACCCCGGGTCACCCGGTCTCGTTCTACCTCAACACCGCGAAGGGGCCGTTCAGGGACAAGCTCGTCCGGCAGGCCTTCGCCTACGCCGCCGACCGCAAGGCCGCGGTCAAGGCGGGCTTCCACGACGTGATCCCCTACGAGCCCAACCCCGCGGTCTCGCAGTCGACCCCCGGCTACCTCGGCACCGACCCGTACCCCTACAACCCCGGCAAGGCCGCCCAGCTGCTGAAGCAGGCCGGCTGGAAGAAGGGCGCCGACGGCATCTACGCCAAGGGCGGCCAGAAGCTGAAGGTCCGGCTCGTCTACGGAGCGGGATACATCTTCACCAGCGAGGGCGCGACCGTCCTGCAGGCGCTCCAGGAGCAGTGGAAGCAGAACGGTTTCGGCGTCACCCTCGTCCCCGCCACGCAGGCCGAGGCATGGGGCGGCAAGTACAGCGGCCCGGACGGCTACGACGCGCAGGCGTCGTACTGGACCAGCCCCAGCCCGGCGATCCTCTGGATCGTCTGGCGTGAGTCCACCAAGGACAACCCGAACGGCAACAACCAGTCGTTCTACAACAACTCCACGCTCACGAAGCTGATCGACAAGGCCAACACCAACACCGACACCGCCGCCGGGTTCGGCCAGTACAAGCAGGCCCAGAAGATCATCAACGACGACGCGGCAGGCGTCGGGCTCTACACCCAGAACACGCTGATCGCCGTCTCGAACAAGCTGCACGACTTCTGGGTCGAGAAGAGCCAGGGCGAGCCGGTGTTCTCCGACGCGTACTTCACCGGCAAGCAGTGATTCGAGGTCTGTCATGACTGCCATCACCCCTGACCCGGCGTCGCTCGCGACGCCGAGGCGGCCCGCGTGGGCGACCGCGCGGGCCGCCCGCAGGGCCGCCGTCAAGATCGCCTCGGCGGTCGGCGTGCTCCTCGCGGCGGCCTCCCTGGCCTGGTTCGCCCAGATCCTGATCCCGGGCGACCGCGCGACGGCGATCCTCAACATGCGCAACGGCAAGCAGCAGAACTACTCCGCGGCCCAACTGGCGCCGGTGCGGCACGAGTTCGGCTTCGACCACCCGCTGGTCTCCCAGTGGCTGCACTACCTCGGCGGCTTCTTCAAGGGCGACCTGGGCACGTCCTACACGCAGTACCAGCCGGTCACGCAGGTGATCGGCGCCCAGATCGTGCCGAGCCTCGTACTGACCGTCTCGGCGCTCGTCGTGGCCTGGGTGATCGCGCTCGCGGTCTCGCTGCTCACCGTGAAGCGCGGACGGGCCCTGGAAGGACTCGGCTCGGTCTTCGAGGCGTTCACCGCGAGCCTGCCGCACTACTGGGTGGGCGTCATCCTGCTGGTGGTCCTCGCGGTGAAGATCCCGCTCTTCCCCGTCATCAGCGGCTCGGGCGCCTCGGGCCTCGTCCTCCCGGTGCTCACCCTGGCGATCCCGCTCAGCGGATTCCTCGGGCAGGTCATCCGTGACGAGCTCGACAAGGTCCTCGACCAGCCGTTCGTCACCACCGCCCGTACCCGGGGCATGAGCGACACCGCCGTACGCCTCCGGCACGCGCTGCGGCACGCGGTGCTGCCGGCGGTCACCCTGTCGGGCTGGGCGCTCGGCGCGCTCGTCTCGGGCGCGGTCATCGTGGAGAACATCTACGGGCGGCCCGGCATCGGCATGGTCCTCAACACCGCGGTCAGCACGCGCGACGTCCCGACCGTCGCCGGAGTCGTCGTGGTCGTCGCCGCGATCTACGTCGTCGCCAACCTCCTCGTCGACCTCGCCTACACCGCCATCGACCCAAGGTTGCGTGCCTAATGACCACCGTCTCGCTCAGCCCCGACCCGGTCAGCGCGGAGGCGGCCGAGCCCCGGCGGGCCGTCCGCCGGAGCCTCGGCCTCGGTCTCGGCGCGACCCTCTCGGCCGTGTTCACAGCGCTCGTCGTGCTGGCCGCGATCGCGCCCGGCGTCCTCGCCACCACGACGCCGACCCACGTCGACCTGACCGACGCCCTCGCCGCGCCGTCGTGGCACCACCTCTTCGGCACCGACGAGGCCGGCCGCGACGTCTTCAGCCGAGTCGTCCACGGCACCCGGCTCTCCCTCGGGATCGGCCTCGGCGCCACCGCGATCGCCATGGGCCTGGCCATCGTGCTCGGCTTCGTCTCGGCACTCGCCGGCGGCGTGGTGGACACGGTCATCACCCGCGTCCTCGAAGTCCTGTTCGCCTTCCCGTCGCTGCTGGCGGCACTGCTCGTGATCTCCGTCTTCGGGCCGTCGGTCAAGACGTCGATCATCGCGGTCGGGATCAGCTCCATGCCGGGTTACGCCCGCATGGTGCGCGGCCAGGTCCTCAACGTGCGCCAGGCCGGCTACATCGAGTCGGCCCACGCCCTGGGGCACAGCAGGTGGACGGTCCTGCGCCACCACCTCTTCCCCAACGCCATGCGCCCGCTGGTCGCGGTCGTCACCCTCGGCGTCGGACAGTCCATCGTGTGGGCCTCGTCCCTGGCCTTCCTCGGCCTGGGCGTCCCGCCGCCGAGCCCCGAGTGGGGCGCACTCCTCGACTCCGGGCGCAACTACATCACCACCCAGTGGTGGCTCGAGGTCCTCCCGGGCCTCGTGATCGTCCTCTTCGCCATCTCGGTCACCACCCTCGGCCGGGCGATCCGACAGCGACTGGAAGGAGCGGCCCGATGACCGTCTCGCCGCCCACCACCGAAACCGCAGCCGGCGACACCATCACCGACGAGGCCGTGACCCGACAGTCCGCCCGTCCCGACGAAGCGGCCCCCGACGCGCCGCTGCTCAGCGTCGAGGGGCTCCGCGTCCGGTTCGGCGATCGCGAGGTCGTCCACGGCATCTCCTTCGCCGCCCACCCGGGCCGCTGCCTGGCGATCGTGGGCGAGTCCGGCTCCGGCAAGTCCGTCACCGCCCGTACGCTCGTCGGCCTCACCGGCGGCGACTCACGGGTGAGTGCGGACCGGATGACACTCGACGGCCTGGACCTCACCCGCCAGAGCGAACGCGCCTGGCGCCGGATCCGGGGCAAGGAGGTCGGCTTCGTCCTCCAGGACGCGCTCGTCTCCCTCGACCAGCTCCGCAAGGTCGGTGACGAGGTCGCGGAGCCGCTCAAGCTCCACGGCGTCGGCACCAGGGCGTCGCGCAAGGCCAAGGCGATCGAGCTCCTCGACTCGGTCGGCGTGCCCGAGCCCGAGGTGAAGGTGCGCCAGCGGCCCTACGAGCTGTCCGGCGGCCTGCGCCAGCGCACGCTCATCGCCGGCGCGATCGCCCTGGACCCGCCGCTGCTCATCGCCGACGAGCCGACGACGGCCCTCGACGTCACCATCCAGGCCCAGATCCTCGACCTGCTCATCGAGGCCAAGGAGCGCGGCCGGGCGATCATCCTGATCAGCCACGACCTGTCCGTCGTGGCCCGCCTCGCCGACGACATCGCGGTGATGAAGGACGGCGAGATCGTCGAGCAGGGTCCCGCGCACGAGATCCTGCGCGACGCGCGACACCCCTACACCCAGGCGCTGCTCGACGCGGTGCCGTCGGAGCACACCCGCGGCCAGCGGCTGGTGAAGCCGGCCGACGACGGCGACGCCGCCGGCTCGCCATCCGTCCGCACCCGCAAGGCGGTCGAGCGGGACCGCCCGGTCATCGACGCCCGCCACCTCACCAAGGTCTACACCGGCCCGGACAAGATCGACCGCACCGTCGTCGACGACGTCTCCTTCGAGCTCTTCCAGGGGGAGACGCTCGGCATCGTCGGCGAGTCCGGCTCCGGCAAGACCACCACCGCCCGGATCGCGCTGTCGCTGATCAGTCCGACCGCCGGCGAGGTGCTGCTGCACGGCCAGGCCTGGTCCAGCCTCACCCAGGCGCAGCGCCGCCCGCTGCGCCACCGGATCGGCGTGGTCTACCAGGACCCGCTGAGCTCCTTCGACCCCCGGTGGCCGGTCGGGCGCATCCTCACGGACGCGTTGGCCACCGGGCCCACCCCGCCCTCCTCGCGGGCGGAGGCGCGCGGCAGGGCCGTCAGGCTCCTGGAGCAGGTCGGGCTCCGCGAGGAGCACTTCGACTCGGCCCCGCTGCGCCTGTCGGGTGGCCAGCGCCAGCGCGTCGCCATCGCGCGGGCGCTGGCCCCCGAGCCAGGCGTCATCGTCTGCGACGAGCCGGTGTCGGCCCTCGACGTCTCGATCCAGGCGCAGGTGCTCGACCTGCTCACCGACCTCCAGGACGAGCTCGGCGTCTCCTACCTCTTCATCTCCCACGACCTGGGCGTGATCCACCACATGAGCGACCGGATTCTCGTCATGAAGGACGGCAAGGCCGTCGAGTCGGGCACCGCGGACGACGTCTTCGAACGCCCTCGGCACGACTACACCCGGCGGCTCCTCACCGCCCTGCCCCGGATCTCGCAGGCATGAGCGGCGACACCCTCGGCGGAGGGATCACCGACGCGGAGCTGAGCGAGCGGTTCGAGCCGGTCTTCGAGGAGATCGCCCGCGGCGCGATCGACCGCGAGGCCGACCGCGGACTGCCGTACGACGAGGTGGAGGCGCTGCGGACGGCCGGCTTCGGCCGGGTCCGGGTGCCCGTGGAGTTCGGAGGGCTGGGTGCGAGCCTGCCGCAGTTCTTCCGCCTGCTCATCGCGCTGGCGGAGGCGGACTCCAACCTGCCGCAGCTGTGGCGGGGCCACATCGGCTTCGTCGAGTCGCTGCTGGTGCACCACGACCCGGAACTCCGGGAGCGCTGGCTGCGGCGGGTCTCGGCGGGCGCCATCGTGGGCAACGCCCAGTCGGAGCAGGGCAACGGCTCCTTCTGGGAGAACGCCACCACGGTCCGCGCGGCCGGCTCCGGCGACGCCGCCGGCTGGTCGCTGAGCGGCAGGAAGTTCTACTCCACCGGGAGCCTGTTCGCCGACTGGATCCAGACGACCGCGACGCTCGACGCCGAGCACAGCGCCAACGTCCTGGTCCCGGCCGGCGCCCCGGGTGTGAGCCGGATCGACGACTGGGACGGTTTCGGCCAGCGCCTGACCGGGTCGGGCACGACGGTCTTCGACGACGTCCGGATCGCGCCCGAGGACGTCGAGGTCTACCCCAACGGCGCCTTCCGCGGGACGACGCTGTTCGCGGTCTTCCAGCTCATCCACCTCGCCACGCTGTCGGGCATCGCGCGGGCGGCCGTCCGCGACATCACCGCCTTCGTCCAGCAGCGTGGGCGCAACCTCGCCAACCCGCTGTACCCCCAGCCGCGGCTCGACCCGCAGATCCAGCAGGTCGTCGGACGCGTCCGGTCGAAGTCCTTCGGCGCCTGTGCGACGACACTGGCGGCCGTCGACGAGCTCGACCGGGTGCACCGGGCCCAGCTCGGGCAGGAGGCCACCCCCGAGCTCTTCGACGCCGCGGACCTCGCGGTGTTCGCGGCCCAGACGGCGGTCATCGAGCTCGTGCTCGACCTGACGACGGAGATCTTCGAGGTCGGCGGCGCGTCGGCGGTGACCGAGCGCTTCCGGCTCGACCGGCACTGGCGCAACGCCCGCACCCTGGCCTCGCACAACCCGCTGATCTACCGCCAGACGATCGTGGGCGACGCGGCGCTCAACGGCACCTCGCCGAGCGAGTGGATCACCCGCACCTGGCAGGCCGTACAGGCGAACCGGACGAGCAGCCTCAGCGACAGTGCCACCGCCCACACCCACGACACCGCACACATCACCGCGCACAGGAGTGCCTCATGACCCTCAGCACCACCCCCGCCAAGCGCAAGCGCCTGTTCCTCAACGCCTTCGTGATGAACACGACGAGCCACATCCACCACGGCCAGTGGCGCCGCCCGGACGCCCAGCAGCACAACTTCAACGACGTCGAGACATGGATCAGCCTCGCCAAGATCCTGGAGGAGGCGAAGTTCGACTCGATGTTCTTCGCCGACGTCGTGGGCCTCTACGGCGACGCCGAGGCCGACTACTCGGTCTACGTCAACGAGGGCCTGCAGATCCCCAGCAACGACCCGGCCGTGCTCGTCGGGGCTCTGGCCGCGCACACCAAGCACATCGGCCTGGCCGTCACCAGCAACGTCTTCCAGCAGCACCCGACCAACTTCGCCCGCCAGCTGACCACCCTGGACCACATCTCCAAGGGCCGCATCGCGTGGAACATCGTCACCGGCACCCAGGACAACGGCTACCGCAACTTCGGCTACGAGGCGCTGGAGGACCACTCCGAGCGCTACCGCTGGGCAGACGAATTCGTCGACGTGACCTACAAGCTGTGGGAGGGCTCCTGGGACGACGGCGCGCTGGTCCAGGACAAGGCGGGCAGCCGGCACGCCGACCCGAGCAAGATCCACAAGATCTTCCACTCCTCGCCGCGCTACCGCGTCGAGGGCCCGTTCCTCCCGGCCCCCTCGCCGCAGCGGACGCCGCTGCTCTTCCAGGCCGGCTCGTCGGGCCCGGGCCGCGACTTCGCCGCCCGCAACGCCGAGGCCGTCTTCCTCATCGCCCCGACGCCGGAGATCGCCCGCCAGCAGATCGAGGAGACCCGCGCGCTCGCCGTGTCGTACGGCCGTGACCCGCACGACATCACCTTCCACCAGGGGCTCTCCTTCGTCATCGGCGACACCGAGGAGGAGGCCCGCGAGAAGTTCGCGTGGTACCAGCAGTACGTCAGCTCCGACGGCTACGCCGCGCACTCCGCGATCGTCGACAAGGCCGGCCGGGTCTACCCCGCCGACACGCCGCTGAGCCAGGTCGACACCAACACGGTCAAGGGCTTCCTGGAGCACCTGCGCAAGCACATCACCGACCGCGAGCCGACCGTCGGCGACCTGGCCATCCAGCGGCTCGAGGACACCGTGGTCGTGGGCACGCCCGAGCAGATCGCCGACGCCGTCGAGCTGTGGCAGGCCGCCGGCGTCGACGGCATCAACGTCATCAACTGGGTGATCCCCGGGTCCTTCCAGGAGTTCGCCGACAAGGTCCTGCCGGTGCTGCGCGAGCGGGGCCTCGCCCAGAGCGAGTACGGCGAGGGCACGCTGCGCCGCAAGCTGTTCGGCCAGGACCGGCTCTCCGAGCGTCATCCGGCGGCCCGTTACCGCGGAGCCTTCACGAACGGCCCGCGCAGCTGGGCCGAAGCGGAACAGGCTGCGGAACAGGCCGCGCTGACGCCCAGTCACTGATCCGGGAAAGGGTGCACATCTCATGACGTTGCAGGAGGACCGGCTTCCGGCGACCGCAGAGGGCGGGGCGGCGGGCGAGGCGCCGGCCGAACTCCTCGGCGGGCCGGCCGATTCGCGCCGGCCCGGCGGGGAGACCGCGCGGGTGGAGGTGCTCGACGCCGCGGGCGCGCTCGCCGCGGCCGCCCGGCTCGCCGAGGAGTTCGCCACCGGGGCCGCCTCGCGCGACCGGGAGCGGATCCTGCCGTTCGAACAGCTCCGCCGGCTGGCAGGCAGCGGCCTGCTGGCCATCACCGTCCCGCGCGCGTTCGGCGGTCCCGGTCTTCCCGCATCGGTCGTGGCGGAGGTGGTGCGGCGGATCAGCCGGGGCGACCCGAACCTCGGCCAGATCCCGCTCAGCCACTTCATCTACGTCAACCAGCTGCGGCTGCAGGGCAGCCGGGCGCAGCAGCAGCGGCTCTTCGGCGAGGTCCTGGCGGGCCGGTGGTTCGGCAACGCCCAGTCCGAGCTGGGCACGAAGCACGTACGGGACTTCCGCACCACCCTCACCCGCGACTCCCACCGTGACGGGTGGCGGCTCAACGGCACGAAGTTCTACTGCACCGGCGCGCTCTTCGCCGACTGGATCCCCGTGCTGGCCCACCTCGGGCCCGACGGGCCGATGCACGTCGCCTGGGTGCGCCGCGACGCCGACGGGGTCTCGGTCGTCGACGACTGGGACGCCGTCGGCCAGCGCACCACCGCCTCGGGGACGGCCACCTTCACGGACGTCCTGGTGGGCGAGGAGTGGATCACCGACTACGCCGAGGTCTTCGACGGCCCCACGACGTACGGCTCTTTCGCCCAGCTGATCCACGCCGCCATCGACACCGGCATCGCGCGGGCGGCGCTCGACGACGCCGCCGCCTTCGTCATGACGAAGTCGCGTCCCTACCCCGACGCGGTGGCGATCCACGGCATCGAGCGCGCCGCGCAGGACCCGGTGGTCGTCCACGCCTTCGGCGAGATGGAACTGGCGGTGCGCGGCACGGAGGCGCTCCTGGCCGAGGCGGGGCGTGCCGTCGATGCGGCCGACGGCGACCTCTCGGCGGAGTCGGCCGCAGCGGCCAGCCTCGCCGTCGCCGCCGCGCGCGCCTCCTCGACACGGGTGTCGGTCGAGGTGGGCTCGCGCCTTCTCGAAGTCGCCGGAACCCGGGCGGCGCTGAGCGTCGAGGGGCTCGACCGGCACTGGCGCAACGCCCGCACCCACAGCTTGCACGACCCGGCGGCGTGGAAGCTGCAGCACCTCGGCCGCTGGGCGGTCGAGCGGCACCTGCCGCCCCGGCACGGCCAGCTCTGACGACGCGCCTGCCCCCGAACGTCGACCCGACCCGACAACGAAAGATGTACTCGTGAACGACCTGAAGTTCCACTGGTTCCTCCCCACCAACGGCGGTGACGGCCGCCACATCATCGGAGGCGGCCATGGACTCGCCGCGGAGACCGCCGGCCGGCCCGCGTCCGTGCCCTACCTGGGGCAGATCGCGCGATCGGCCGAGCAGCTCGGCTTTGAAGCCGCGCTGACGCCCACGGGCGCGTGGTGCCAGGACGCCTGGGTGACCACGGCGATGGTCAACTCCCTCTCGGAACGGCTGAAGTTCCTCGTCGCGCTGCGCCCCGACTCGGTCGGTCCCTACCTCGCGGCCCAGATGGCGAGCACCTTCGTCAACCTCTCGGGCGGCCGCCTGCTGCTCAACATCGTGACCGGCGGCGAGGACCACGAACAGCGGATGTACGGCGACTTCCTCAACAAGGCCGAGCGCTACGCGCGCTGCGACGAGTTCCTGACCATCGCCAAGGCGCTGTGGGCCGGCGAGACGGTCGACTTCCAGGGCCGCTACCTGTCGGTGGAGAACTCGCGCCTCAACAACCTCCCCGACACACAGCCCGAGATCTACTTCGGCGGCTCCTCACCCGAGGGCATCGAGGTGGCCGCCAGGCACGCCGACGTCTACCTCACCTGGGGTGAGCCGCCGGCCGCCGTGGCCGAGAAGCTCGACCGGGTCCGCGCCGCGGCTGCGAAGCACGGCCGGACGCTCCGGTACGGCATCCGGCTGCACACCATCGCCAGGGACACATCCGGGGCCGCGTGGGCGGAGGCGGGACGGCTGCTCGACCAGATCGACCAGGCCGACATCGACCGCATCCAGGCGGGACTGCGCCGCTCGGGCGGCGAGGGACAGCGCCGCATGCTCGAACTCAACGGCGGCTCGAAGGACGACCTGGAGATCTACCCCAACCTCTGGGCCGGCGTCGGGCTGGTGCGGGGCGGCGCCGGGACCGCTCTGGTGGGCTCGTTCACCGAGATCGCCGACCTGATCGAGGAGTACCGCTCGGTCGGGATCAGCGAGTTCGTGCTCTCGGGCTATCCCCACCTCGAGGAGGCCTATTGGTTCGGCGAGGGCGTGCTGCCCGAACTCACGCGCCGGGGCCTGTGGCGCCACCCGGCCCCGGTCGTCTCACGCGCGTCGGTACCGTTCGGCGCCGCCCCGGCACCCGTCGTGAGCTGAGCACCGCGATGCGACCGGCGGACTGCCCGCCGGTCGCCACCGGGCTCCTCCAGGTCGCCCTGCCGGTTCACACCGGCACAACCTCAAGCTCAGTCCCCCGACGCGAACCGCACGAACTGCCCCCAGCGCTCACGGCTCACCGCGAACGCCGGGCGGGTCACGTCCTTGGAGTCCCGTATGTGCACGGCCTGTTCGGCGATCGCGACCTCAACGCAGTCGTCGCCCTGGGTACCGCTGTAGCTGGACTTGAACCAGGCGAGTTCCGTCGTACCGCTGCTCATGGCTCTCCTCGGAGTCGCTCCAGCAGGTCCCGGGATTCTCTCGGGTTGAGGGCCTGCGAGCGCAGTGTGTCATAGCGTCGGCAGAGCAGGCTCATCTCTTTCGGGTCGGAGATCAGCCGCCCGTTCTGCTGCCCCTCCGAGTACCCGAGCCGCCTCCCCTCCTGGGTCTCCAAGATTCGCACGGGGCCGTCGAGGCACCCGTGGAACTCCAGCTCCAGCGGCACCACTTGGAACGTCACGTTGCGCGGCGCGGTCAGTTCAAGCACATGGTCCAGCATGCTCGCCTGCACCTGTGGCCCGCCCAGCCCGCGCCGGAAGACCGACTCCTCCACGATGAAGCTGAACGGCACGGTCGGCCGCTCCCGCAGCATCGCCTGGCGTCCCATTCGGGCAGTGAGCTGCGCTTCCGTCTGTTCATCGGTCAGCAGCGGGATGCTGTTGTCGAACACCGCCCGCGCGTACGCCTCCGACTGCAACAACCCTGGCAGCAGCCGGCATTCATACGTGCACAGGCTCACCGCCTCCCGCTCCAGCCGTGCCCACCGCCGGAACCACGCCGCGAGGCCCGCCTCGCCCCGTGTCAGATGGCGGGCGGCCTTGCGCAGCGCACCGGTGTTGCCGAGCGCTTCCTCCGCGCGCTCGATGAACGCCTGGTCCGGCATCCGGCGGCCCAACTCCACCGAGGCCACGGTGTGTTTGGAGTACTGGACCAGCACGGCGAGCTCGGCGCGGCTGAGTCCCGCATGTTCGCGCAATGCCTGGACGACCGCGCCGAAGGTGCGCAGGCTGTCCGACGGATGGGGCTCCCGCTCCCACACCCCGGCCGGAACCGCCTCGTCGTCCGCCTCTGCCGTCTGTCCGGTCCGGGCCTCGTCACCGTTGACGCTGTCCATCCACCGCCCCTCTCCGCGTACCGCACCGCGGCGGCCACCTTGCGCCGCCCCATGCTCAACACCCGACGTGAGGAATCGGTTTCGCGTACTGTCAACCCCGCGCGCCCGTACGCGGACCCCGCGTACGTGGCCTCCGGACGCACGTCCCACGCCGAATGGTGCAGCGCCGGCACGCGGTCACGCCCAGGTGAGGTGCTGTCCCTCAGGGCCGACACGAAGCCGCATGCGGTCGGCCGGCGGGCGTCCGTCCGCCTGCCACCGGGCCAGGCGCTCGGTGATCGCGTCCCACAGGCGCACCGCGCCGCCCTGCCGCACCATCCACCGGGCGCCGTCCTGGAAGACGACCGCCCACGCCCCAGCACCCACGTCGATCACGACGTGTTCCGTACGCCCACCGCGTTCCAGAGTGAGCCGCTGCGCGCGAGGCGCCGCGAACTGCGCGACGAACCGGGCCGTCCAGTCGTCGAGCACATCCGCGCCCAGTGCGGCGGGCACCGCGTCGCCCTCACCGATGTCCGGCAGGATGCCCAGCGGGGGCGGCAGATGGGGACGGGCCGGCATGAACGAGACCTGGCCTCCGAGCACCGGTCCCTCGGCCACGCCCTCCCGGGCAACCGTGAGCCGTACCAGTTCGGAGGCGTGCATCCACCCGCCGACCGTGACCAGGACCTCACCCCCCGGACGGATCTGCGCGAGCCAGTCCGCGGGCACGGTGTGCACAGCGCACGTGGCGATCACGCGGTCGTACGGACCGCCCTCCGCACAGCCCGCCAGTCCGTCACCGACCACGCGGGCGGGCCAGTGACCGGCGCCAGCGAGCGCCGTTCCGGCGCGGGCGGCCACCTCGGCGTCGACCTCGACGGTCGTCACGTTGTCTTCGCCGACGACGTGGCAAAGCAGTGCGGTCGAGTAGCCCGTACCCGTGCCGACTTCGAGAACGCGCGTGCCGGCGGTCACCCGCAGGTCCTCCAGCATCCGCACCACCAGACTCGGAAGGGTGGACGACGACGACGGGGGCGCGGCGATGCGCCCCTCGACCTGGTCGGGGAAGACTCCCCCGGCGACCTGAGTCACCAGGGTGTCGTCCTCATAGATCCGCGCCAGTCCCTCCGGGAAGTGCGCGTATACGGGCCGGTACCAGCCCCCCTCGTCGTATTCGAACCAGCCGTGTGAGAGGAACGCCTCGCGGGGCACGGCCATGACGGCGGCCTCCACGTCGGGACTGCGCAGCACCCCGGACTCGGACAGGCGCCGCGCGAGGGCGGCCCGAAGATGTTTCGAGGCCAGGAAGTCAGTCATGCGGGCTCGCTCCGTTCTCCAACAGGTCCGCGATCGCGTTCGTGATGGGCAGCCCGGCCACGGCTTCGAGCCACGCCCATTGACCGTTGGGATTGCACTCCAGGAACCACCATGTGCCGTCGTCGGTCACAGCGAAGTCGAAGGCCCCGAAGTGCAGACCGAACCCGGCGACGAACCGCGTCAGCGCCCCGTGCAACTCGTCCGGGCAGAGCACCGGTTCATAGGTGAGGCTGCGGTACTCGGCCCGCCAGTCGACGACGCCGGGCGGGGAGGTGATCAGGGCACTGAACACCTGCTCTCCGACGACGACAGCCCGTACGTCGGCCACCTTGGGCACTCTCGCCTGGAACAGGTGCGCGCACCAACGCACCGCGCCGTCGATCTCGCCCGCCTCGACCGGCGCGGCCCAGATCCCGGCGGGCTCGCCCTCGGCCTCGTATGGCCCTGCGTGCATCGGCTTGTAGATGGTCGGCTGCGCGGCACAGAACGCCTTGGCCTCCCCCGGGTCGTTCGTGATCAGGGTGGCCGGGACAGTGAGCCCGGCCCGGATCGCCGCGGTCAGCTGTGCGGGCTTGTACTCCGCCCGTGCGATGGCCTGCGGGTGGCTCAGGTACAGGCACCCGGGCAGTGCGCCCAGCACGCCGCCCAAGCCGCGTCTGTTCTCCTGCGCAACGAACCGGGCCATCTGTGCACCGCTGTCCGCCGGGTACGGGCTGGGCCGACGATGGTACAGGGATCGTACGGCGGACAGGTCGGCCGCACGTTCCCCGACCATCAGTCGCCCCTTCCAGCCTCCCGCCCCGATCCGCGCGGTGAGAGTCCCGGGCACCGGGAAGTCACGCCCCGGGTCGAATCGCAGGACAGACACCCGGCGCCGGTTCAGTTCCGCGATGACCAGATCGGCGGTTGCGTCCTCGGACTCCGTACAGACCAGCACTGGGCGTCCGTCCATGGAGCAGCCCCTTCAGTCCTGAGTCGCGTCGTGGCCGGAATCGGAGTCCTGCTTTCCGTCCTTGCTGACCTGCGTGGGCGGGTAGGTGTTCACGCTCGTGCCGTGCTTGCCGAGTTCGGCCGGCGTCATCGTGCCGTCCTCGCCGATCCATCGGCCGGTCTGCGTGGCCGGGTCGATTCCCGCGTACCGCCACGGCGAGTAGGCTCCGTTGCGCATCGGAGCCATACGGCGCAGCCCCCACGGGGCCGATGGGGTGGCGTCCGTGCATAAAAGGCTCATTCGCATGTCCCTTCCTGGTTTTTCATCCGGTGATGCCGTACAGGAGCGCACAACCTCGACGATGTGCCCCCACAAGGGTGAACTGTGCCGGGCCCACGGCGGAGGGGCATCTTTGGGGGCATCATGTGCCCATGCCTGTCGGACAGTTGATCCGTGATCTGCGCGCCCTCAAACAGTGGACTCAAGCCCGGCTCGCCGAGGAACTCGCTGTTTCCGCAGGTGATCCCACCGGCGCACCGGGCCGGGACGCGGTCAAGCGGTGGGAGAACGGCAAGGTCGTCCCCGGCAAGCACTGGATCGGGCACTTGGCCCGCGTACTGGGTGTCCCTCCCGGACAACTGGCCATGGAAGCTACGCTCGACCGGGTGAACCGACGAGTCTTCCTGGGACTGTCCACCCTTGCCGTCACGCACGGCGCGCTTGCCGCCGAGATGGCGGCCAGCATCGCCGACCGCGACCCGGGCCCCCTGGCCCGGGTCCAGACCACGCACGGCACGGACATCGTCACGGCGTCGCTGGCCGACAAGGCAGCCACCGCTAACCTGCGCCGATGGATGCTCGGCGGCGACATGCCGATCCTGCGCGTCAACGCCACGGGCATCCTCGCCAAGCTCCCCGGGCAGGGCCAGGCAGACCAGGTAGCCCGCGTCCTGGCGCACGACGAGGAAGTCCGCCGTCTCTACATGACGGCCGTGACCTCCCGCGTCTGCGCCGTGGACTGGATGACCGCCGGCCGCATCGCCTCCCGCCCCACGGATTACGCCCACCGGGCGGACTTTCTCGCCACCCGTTTCGCGAGAGAGGCGCTCAACCCCCGTGACTCTGGTGCCCGCTGGTGCTCGTCGGTCATGCTACGAGAGCTGAGCCCCATGATCGGACGGAGTCCTGCGTGATCGTCTTTGAAGTGTCCGACGGCGAACTCGTCGACGAGCTGAACCGCCAAGCCGCCAAGGCGGGCGTCACCGACGCCGCGATCGTCTCCCTGATCGGCGCCGCCGACTCCTTCACCGTCTCGACCATGCCCGAGGGCGACGCGCTCAAGGACACCATCACCAAGTACCACCTGCCCGGCGAAATGACCGGCACCGGCGAGATCCGCAACGGCTTCGTCCACCTCCACGTCGTCATGGGTGTCGAAGGCGACCGCGCCGTCGCCGGGCACCTCCACGAGGCCCACATCGCGACCCACTTCGCCCGCGCCTACGTCATCCCGGTCCGCTGAAGGCCCGTAGGCCCGTACCAGGGTTTTTGCCCGCCCCTGAGAGAGCCGCGTAGCGGCACGACCGTCCGCTCCGAGCTGCGGACTCCACCGGCCGACACGTGATCGGGCCGCGCCACTGGTGAAGAGGCGGTGTTCCAACCCTGCGCTATTCGGTGATGAGAACCCGCGGATTTCCCCGCCCCTGCTCATGGTTCCTCAGGTTGTTCGAAGCGAGTGGGGAGGTTCAGCGAGCAAGGGCTGCGAGGCCGCCCGTCCGTTGAATGTTCGGTCCGTCCTGACCTGCGAGGAAGATAGGAATGATCGGTTGACGATGGGCCGAGCTGCTCCGGAAGTCCTCATCCGACGGTCTGCCTTGAAAAGCCGCGGCGTACGAAGAACTCGGCCCCGGATCGACGAGAGTATCGATCTGGGGCCGAGCGAGGAGCGGGACTGCAGAGGCGTCAGCTGAAGACCTGGACGAGCACGCCGGTGATGGCGGCGGCAAGGGCGAGGACGGCGGCGAAGGCCGCGCCAGCGCGGGCGAGGGCGGTGGGGTAGGTAGTGCCATCGAGGCGGGCGAGCACGCCCGTGGTGGCGCTGACCAGAAGGGCGAGCACGACGACCAGGGCGGTGGTTAGCAGGACGACAGCCAGGTGATTCACAACGATCTCCAGCAGAGGTCGGGGGCGTTGACGTGACCGACTTTCCTGGAATCGGTGTTGAACAAGGTCGATCTGGACAAAGCTGTGGACTCCTGGACACTGATAGACACCCGATGCTGGGGGGCATGTGAGCACGAACGACCTTGGGCCTGAAGCGGCGCTCGCCGAACTGCGCAGGCAGCTGGAAGACAAGCGGAACAGCATGGGCTTGAGCAGGACCCAGCTCGCGCAGAAGGCGAACGTGAGCCGCGGCACCGTCAACAACATCGTCGCGGGGCCGGTGCCGAGAGAGGAAACGGTCACGTTACTGGCCGAAGCGTTGGGTTTGGACCCAGGGCGCCTGCTCGCTCTGCGGGCGATCGCCCTCGGACAGGCTCCCGCCCCGGTAGGCCCCAGGATCCCCGGACAACCCGGAGACCGGTTGCTGGCTCTCTTCCAGGCCGGCTCCGCCATCGGCATTGCCGTCACGCTCCAGACAACCGAGGCTGGCCGGTTCGAGGAGTTCCTGGGAGCCCTTCGGGTGATCGGCTTGGAGAAGTCCGAAACCGCGCCGCTGCGCGAGATCAGGACCCGACTGGAGCAGGCTGACGAGCCTGACCCGACCATCCTGCCCTTGTTGTCGCACGTACTGGATGAGGTGATCGACCTGGTGAACGAGCGGACCCCGCGCGCCGAGTTCCGCTGGTTCGAATTGGGCAAGCTCCTGCAGGGCATTGCCTTCTACGCAGCGGCGGCGTGGCCGTCAGCTCCGAACGTCGAAGGCGCACGAACCGAACTGTTCTATCTCAGTGACACCGTCCACATGCCGGAGGAGCTGCGGAACGAGGTAAAGGGCTACTGCCGCACGAAACTGCCTACCGCCGCACGGATGGAGATGTTCGAGGAGGCCGAGCGACTCAGCCGGGCCTTCCACGCAATTCTCTGAGCCGTACCCGGGAGACCCGAGCCGCATCTGCTGCCTGCGCATCCGCTTCACCATCCCTGGCCTACAGGAGCTCCGCCTTCCAAAACAGCTCACCAACCGCTGACCGCTGCCGCTATTGCTCGTTCCCGTCCTTCTCGTCGGCCGACTTGCCCTGTCAAGGCGCCTTCGGCGTCGCTGGCGCGATGGCCGGTCCCACCCAGCCCAGGCGGGCCCTGGCAGCGGCATGGTTGACGAGCAGCCCCAGAGGTATGGCGTTCCTCAGGTCAACCACCCCGCAAGTGGGGAGTCCGGGTGAGCAGGTCTGGTCAGCACCCGACGGGGTGGCCGTTTTCAACGATCGCCATCATCGGTGGCCTGAACGGCTTCGAGGTATTCGGCCCAGCTGTTCTGGGCGTACTGGGCCCAGGCGTAGGCGGTGTTGGGGTGGATGCCGAAGAGGTCGCTGACCACGATCGGAGGGAGGTCGCTGATCGCTTCCATCATGGCCGTGTTGCGGGCGCCGATGCCCGGCAGGCCGTGCTGCCTCATGTAGTGGCTGACGGTCTGAGAAGCCGTATCTCAACCGATCATGGAACGTGCGAGTCGAACAGTTTTCTCGCCGGGATGATCTTCTGGCGGTCGGCGCAGGAAGGCAGGGCCCCTTGGTAGCGCGGAGGTGCGAACCGAACCGAGCAGTACCAGGAGGCCCTGTTGTCGCAGTTGTACGCGCTCACGCCCGCTGGTCTCAACTCGGGCTCCCGATCGTGTGATTGCCTCACGCACGCGTACGGGAACGCGGCCGATCATCCGGACCGGGTGCGCCGGTATCCGTCGGACATGACGGACGCGGAGTGGGCGGCCATTCGGCCGCTGCTGCCGGTGCCGGCCTGGCTTCAGGGGCGGGGCGGACAGCCCGAAGGCTACTGCCACCGCCAGATGCTGGACGCTATCCGGTACCTGGTCGCGGGCGGGATCTCCTGGCGGGCGATGCCCGCGGACTTCCCCGCCTGGGGCCGGGTCCACGCCTTCTTCCGCCGCTGGCGCGAGCACGGGCTGATCACCGAGTTCCACGACCGGCTCCGCGGAAAGGTGCGTGAGCGCGAGGGCCGTGAGGCCGAGCCCACGGCCGGAATCATCGACGCGCAGTCGGTGCGGGCCGCCGCGACGGTGCCGGCCGCCTCACGCGGCTACGACGGCGGGAAGAAGGTGCCGGGCCGCAAGCGGCACATCGTGACCGACACGCTCGGCCTGCTCCTGGTCGTCGCGGTCACCGCCGCGAACATCGGCGACCGGGACGCCGCCGCGGGCCTGCTTCAGCGGCTGCGCCGCCTGCACCGCGACATCACCCTGGTCTGGGCCGACGGCGGCTACACCGGCGACCTGGTCGACTGGTGCCGGCGGAAACTCGCCCTCACCCTGCAGATCGTCAAGCGCACCGACGACATGCAGGGATTCGTGGTGCTGCCCAGACGCTGGGTGGCAGAGCGCACGTTCGCATGGTTGATGAACTCCCGTCGTCTGGCCCGGGATTACGAAACCCTGCCCGCTACCAGCGAGGCGGTGGTCCAGTGGTCGATGATCACGCGGATGGGCCGGCGCCTGGCACGGGCACGGGTCGCCGACCGGCGCTGAACATCCCTGACGACTCCTGCACCAGCCACCCGCGCTCCGCCAGGCGCCTTGCCTTCGAGCGCACCCCCTCGACCTTCGCCGGCGTCGTCTCCAAGCCCAGCTCCACTGCGATCTCCCTGGCCTTCAGCGGCCCCCTGCCCGCTGATCGTCCCTCCTCCAGCACACCCAGAAGCCGCTGATAGTCCGGTGCCAGAACCGTCACCGGCAACCCGTCCCGCCACGGCGGCACCGTCGAGCCCGGCACGGGCGAGGACGCGGCTTCCCGCTCCGTCCCGGCCTCGGTCACGGCAGTGGACTCAGCCGCAGAGACAGCCAGGGCCTCGATCAGCTCCTCCCGCGCGATCACCCGCCGGTCCAGCTCGATCTCCGCGGCCTCCAACACCTCAGCCAGCCGCGCGACGTCCTCCCGCAGACTTTCCACCCGCACCCGGGCAGCCGTCTCCCGCTCCTCCAGCATTCCCAGCACCGACGCCACCGCGCACCCCTCGACCACGAAGCGGACACAAGACGCCGCATGCCTCCCTCACTCCGAACCGAACCATGCCTGACCAGCAGGAACCACGCGATCAAGTTCGGTTGAGATACGGCTTCTGAGGGCCGCGGGGGCGACTTGGGGGCGGGCCCGGAAAGAGGAAGCCAGGTGTCCCGGTGTGCGACTGCTGGAGCACGGAGGTGCGGCAGGAGGGGCTCGTGATCTGTCGTTCGATGAGGACAGCGAGTCGGGGTGGGAGGAGGACGGGGTGCTTGCTGATGATCAGGTAGGCGTCGTCGCCGTCTCGGTGGAAGCGGTCGGTTGAAGTTTCCCCGTGATCTTGGATACTCGATGGTTATGCCGCGAGGGTGTGTTGATGCCGTTGCCTGGTCTCGGCCGGGGTGAGGTAGCCGAAGATTTTGTGCTTGCGCAGGCGTCGGC
>NZ_JBFADM010000070.1:0-43391 GCF_040641355.1 Streptomyces sp. NPDC020996 | reverse complement strand
CGGCACCGCCCCCTGCTCACCGGAGTGATGAGCAGGGGCATCGGACCGCCCAGGCCCGGCCGGGCGCCCCGGGGCGTGAGGAACCCCGCCCCCGCGTCCCCGGACCACGGACACGATCCGTGCGCGCCGGACGCGGAGCGAACGCGGGCGACCAGGACACCCAACACCGCTCGGGGCGTCCGGCTGAGCATGAGTTCTGGCGACAGCACTCACTCCTGCTCAGTCTTTAGGAACGGTTAACGTGTTCGCCATGACGGGCATATTCGGTCATCGGCGATGGCTGCGGCGGCACGTCGGGTTCGACGGGCGGGCCGGGCAGGGGGCGTTCGAGGCGCTGCACCGGGCCTCCCTCGCGGCCCCGGCGCTGCGCGGGGGGCTGACCGAGGCGTCGGCCGGGGCGGCCGCGCGGCATCTGCGGGAGCTGCTGGGGGTGCCGGCGCTGGCCGTCACCGACACCGGGCGGCTGCTCGCCTGGGACGGCGCCGGGAAGCACCACGGCGCGGCGGCGGTGGAACTGGCCGCGGACGTGCTGGCCGGCGGCGGGACCGCCGTGGTGAAGGCCGACCGGGTCTGGTGCGGCGAGGTGGGCTGCGAGCTGCGGGAGGCCGTCGTCGCGCCGCTGGTGGTGGAGGACCGGGTCGAGGGCGCGCTGCTCGCGTACGCCCCCGGCGTGTCGGCGGGCCTGGTCCGGGCGACCGGCGAGGTGGCCCGCTGGACGTCCGGGCAACTGGAGCTGGCCGAACTGCACCGCTCCCGCACCCGCCTGGTGGAGGCCGAGCTGCGGGCGCTGCGCGCGCAGATCTCCCCGCACTTCTCGTGCAACGCGCTCACCGCGATCGCCTCGCTGGTGCGCACCGATCCGGAGCGGGCCCGTGAACTGCTGCTGGACTTCGCCGACTTCACGCGCTACTCCTTCCGCCGCCACGGCGAGTTCACGACGCTGGCGGAGGAGTTCCGCTCGATCGGCCAGTATCTGGTGCTGGAGCAGGCCCGCTTCGGGGACCGGCTGCGCGTCGACGTGCAGGCCGCGCCGGAGGTGCTGCCGGTCGCGGTGCCGTTCCTGTGCGTGCAGCCGCTGGTGGAGAACGCCGTGCGGCACGGTTTCGAGGGCCGCACCGGGCCCGGGAAGATCACGGTGCTCGCCTGGGACGCGGGCGCCGAGGCGCACATCACCGTCGAGGACGACGGGGTGGGCATGGACCCGGAGGAACTGCGGCGGATCCTGACCGCGGGCGGCGCCGGAAGGTCCGGTTCCGCCGGGTCGGGGGGCGGCGTGGGGCTGGGCAACGTCGACGCCAGGCTGCGGCAGGTGTACGGGGACGCGTACGGGCTGGTGGTCGAGACCGCGCCCGGCGCGGGCACCAAGGTACGCATCCGCGTGCCCAAGTACCGGGCCGGGGTGACGGCCCCGGCGGGGGTCGGGGAACGACCGGGCGAGGGGCTCGGTTCGCTCAGGTGAGCGGCACCCCTTCTCGTATGTGGCGAATGCCACACGTGCCGGGAGATTGACCCGCTGTGCGGGGAATGTACACACTCACCCATGCTGCGCATCCTGGTGGCCGACGACGAACCGCACGCCCTGGAGGAACTCGTCTATCTGCTCGGCCTGAACCCGGGCGTCGGCCCCGTGGAGTCCGCGGCGGACGGCGCCGCCGCGCTGCTGGCGCTGGACCGCGCGCTGCGCGAGGACAAGCCCGTGGACGCCGTCTTCCTCGACGTGCGCATGCCCGGACTGGACGGTCTTGAGGTGGCCAGGGTCCTGTCCCGGTTCGCCCAACCGCCGCCGGTGGTGTTCGTCACCGCCTACGACGACTTCGCCGTCCACGCCTTCGAGGTGCGCGCCCTGGACTACCTGCTCAAGCCCGTGCGCGCCCAGCGGCTCGCCGAGACGGTCCGGCGCATCGCCGAGCGGCGGGCGGAAGCGGTCACGGCGTCCCCGGCGTCCCCCGCGTCCCCGGCGGGCACCGCGCCGGAACCCGCGGCGCCGGAAGCCACCGCGCCGCCCGCCGCCCCGGCCCCCGCCGCGCCCCCCGCCCCCGCGCGGCCCGCCCCCACCGACGACGAGACGATCGCCGTGGAGCTGTCCGGGGTGACCCGGTTCGTCCGGCGCTCCGAGGTGCGGCACGTGGAGGCGTGCGGCGACTACGTGCGCCTGCACCTGGAATCCGGCAGCTGCCTGCTGCGGATGCCGCTGTCCAGCCTGGAGGACCAGTGGCAGGACGCCGGGTTCGTGCGCGTGCACCGCCGGCACCTCGTCGCCACCGGGCACATCGAGGAACTGCTGGCCGACTCCGGACGGCTGTCGGTCCGCGTGGCCGGCGCCGTGCTCCCGGTCAGCCGCCGCAGCAACCGCAGGCTGCGGGAACTGCTGCTGCCCCCGTCCGGCTCGCCGAGATCACGAGGGACCGCCGATGGCTGAGCCGGCCCCGCGGGTGACCGTCACCCACCCGCGCACCCGCGCCGCCCGCCCCGGCCGGCGCGACGCCGCCGTGCGCGACGTCCACGAGCAGACCCCGCTCGGCGAGGTGTACGTCAAGGCGCTGATGCGCACCCAGCTCAGGCTGGCGCTGCTGGTGTGCGGCGCGGTCGGCCTGCCGCTGGTCTGTCTGCCGCTGCTGCTCGGGCACCCGGGGGCGGCGCACTCGGTGCGGCTGTGGGGGATCGGCCTGCCCTGGCTGATCCTCGGGCTGCCGGTGTACGCGCTGCTGGTGACCGCCGGCGCCTGCTACGTGCGCCGGGCCGAGCGGCACGAGCGCGACTTCGTCGAGCACGTCCACCGCTCATGAGCACAGCCGCGAACCTCACCGCCGTCCTGCTGGTCGTCGCCCTGACGGTCGCCGTCGGCGCCTACGGGCTGCGGGCCCGCTCCACCCCCGATTTCTACGTCGCCTCCCGCACCGTATCGCCGCTGCGCAACGCGTCCGCGGTCAGCGGCGAGTACCTCTCGGCCGCCTCCTACCTGGGCATCGCCGGCCTGCTGGTGGTCTACGGCTCCACCATGCTCTGGTACGGCATCGGGTATACGGCCGGCTATCTGGTGCTGCTCGTCCTGGTCGCCGCGCCGCTGCGCAGGTCCGGGGCCTACACGGTCTCCGACTTCGCCGAGGCGCGCCTGGGCTCCCTGGCGGTGCGGCGGACGGCCACCGCCTTCGTGGTGCTCATCGGCTGGCTCTACCAGGTGCCGCAGCTCCAGGGCGCCGGACTGGCCCTGCACGCGGCCGTGGGCGCGCCCGCCTGGACGGGGGCGGTGCTGGTGACCGCGGTCGTGCTGGTGAGCGTGATCGCCGGAGGCATGCGCAGCGTCACGCTCGTGCAGGCCGTCCAGTTCTGGGTGAAACTGGCCGCCCTCGCCGTCCCGGCGGTCGCCCTGCTGCTCGTCTGGCAGGGCGTCTGGCACCCGTCCGGCAGTCCGCCCGCCGCGCCCGCGCCCACGTCGGCCGCCGGCCCGGAGCCCGGCCAGGGCGGGCAGGCGCTGTACACCGTGTACTCGCTGATGGTGGCCACGTTCCTCGGGGCGATGGGCCTGCCGCACGTCATCGCCCGCTTCTACACCAACCCCGACGGCCGGGCGGCCCGCCGTACGACGGTGGGCGTCCTCGGCCTGCTCGGCGCCTTCTACCTGCTGCCCGAGCTGTACGGCGGACTGGGACGGCTCTACGCCCCCGGCCTGGCCTCCGCCGACCGGGCGGACGCCGTGGTGCTGCTGCTGCCCGGACGGCTGGTGCCGGGCGCCGCCGGCCAGCTGCTGACGGCGCTGGTGGTGGCGGGCGCCTTCGCCGCCTTCCTGTCCACCTGCTCCGGGCTGGCCCTGTCGGTGGCCGCCGTGCTCTCGCAGGACCTCCTCGGCGGCGACGTGCGCGGCTTCCGGCGGGCCTCCGCGCTGGCCGTGCTCGCGCCCTGCGCCATCGCGCTGCTGCTGTCGGAGAGCGGCGTGTCCGTGGCCCACGAGATCGGGCTGATCTTCTCGGTGGCCGCCTCCACCTTCTGCCCGCTGCTGGTGCTGGGCATCTGGTGGCGGCGGCTGACCCCGGCCGGAGCGGTCGCCGGGATGCTGGTCGGCGGCGGGCTGTCGGTGACGGCGATGACGGTCACGCTGCTGGATGCGGGCGGGCCGGGCTGGACCGGCGCCCTGCTCGCCGGGCCCGCCGCGTGGAGCGTCCCGGCGGCGTTCCTGACCATGGTGGGCGTGTCCCTGGCCACGCCCGGCAGGATTCCCGCGGGGACCTCCGTGATGCTGGCGCGGCTGCATCTGCCGGAGGCGCTGGACGCGGGTACCGCCCACCGCTCGGCGGCGACGGACGACCGTTCGTCCCGCGACCGGGTCCGTCCGTCGCGCGACGGGCACCACTGATCGACAAGTCCCGCACGGGGACTCCCCGGCGCGCCGCGGGTGCCGCACAGTAACCGGCCAGAGCGAGACAACGACGGATCGCCCGGCCGCCAAGCCGCGCTCCCTGACCGGGAGCGGCAGCCGGACGCCCCGCGCCTCAGCCTGCGGGCAACCGCGTCCCGGCCCAGACCCCGAGCCGGCCGCCGCCCGCTGCACACCCGCACACCGCACACCCGCACGCCGCACACCCGCACACCCGCACGCCGTACCTGCGCCGTGCACGCGCCGCACACCGCAAGCCGCACATGCAACACGCCAGCCGCCAGCCGCACACCGCAAGCCGCACACCGCAAGCCGCCAGCCGCACACCGCAAGCCGCCAGCCGCACACCGTGCACCGCAAGCCGCACACCGCACGCCCCGGCTTCGGTGACCGTCCGCCTCCGCGGGCGGCGCACGCAGCACCCCGCCCGAGGACCCGCGCCGAGCGGGCTCCCCGACCCGAGGACCGCGCCATGACCCAGATCCAGACGCCCGTGACCGACGAGCGGACCGCCGCCCCGCTCGCCCCGCTCGAGCCGGCCCCGGCCGCGCCCGAGGCGCAGCGCCCGCAGATCGCCGACCCCGGCCCGCTGGGCCTGGCGGGCTTCGCCCTCACCACCTTCGTGCTCTCCGTCTTCAACTCCGGACTGATCGCGGACCGCTCCCTGGAGGCCGTGGTCCTGCCGCTCGCCCTCTGGTACGGCGGCATCGCCCAACTCCTCGCCGGCATGTGGGAGTTCCGCAAGAACAACACCTTCGGCGCGCTGGCGTTCACGTCGTACGGCTCGTTCTGGCTGTCCTTCGCGGCCTACGTCCAGTTCATCGCCCCGAAGCTGCCCGCGGCCCACGCCTACCAGGCGACCGGCCTGTTCCTGCTCGCCTGGACGATCTTCACCGTCTACATGACGGTCGTCACCGCCCGGATCAGCGGCCTGCTGCTCGCCGTGTTCTCGGTGCTGTCGGTGACCTTCGTGCTGCTCACTGCCGGAGCGCTGGGACAGGCTCCGGAGCTGAGCCAGGCGGGCGGCTGGGCCGGCCTGGTGACCGCGCTGCTCGCCTGGTACGGCTCCTTCGCCGGGGTGGCCAACGCCACCTGGAAGACCAAGTCCCTGCCGACGTGGCCGTTCTCGGCCTGATCCGCCGACCGCCGACCGTCTCGTCTGCCGCCTGCCGCCTGCCGCCTGCCGACCGCCCGAGAGACCACGAGGGAGCCATCATGAGCAACGAGAGCCTGGCCAACCTGCTGAAGGAGGAGCGACGCTTCGCGCCGCCCGCCGACCTGGCCGCGAACGCCAACGCCACCGCCGAGGCGTACGCGCAGGCCGGTGCCGACCGGCTCGGCTTCTGGGCCGCGCAGGCCCGTCGGCTGAGCTGGGCCGAGGAGCCCAGCGAGACGCTGGACTGGTCGAACCCGCCGTTTGCCAAGTGGTTCCAGGACGGCAAGCTGAACGTCGCCTACAACTGCGTCGACCGGCACGTCGAGGCGGGCCTCGGCGACCGGGTCGCCATCCACTTCGAGGGCGAGCCCGGCGACAGCCGCGCGATCACCTACGCCGAGCTGAAGGACGAGGTCTCCCGGGCCGCGAACGCGCTCACCGAACTCGGCGTCGGCGCGGGCGACCGGGTCGCCGTCTACCTGCCCATGATCCCCGAGGCCGTCGTCGCGATGCTGGCCTGCGCCCGTATCGGCGCCGCGCACTCGGTCGTCTTCGGCGGCTTCTCCGCCGACGCCATCGCCACCCGTGTCCAGGACGCCGACGCGCGCGTGGTCATCACCGCCGACGGCGGCTTCCGCCGCGGCAAGGCGACCGCGCTCAAGCCCGCCGTGGACGAGGCGCTCGGCCGCACCGGCGGCGTGCAGAAGGTGCTGGTCGTCCGGCGCACCGGCCAGGAGATCGGCTGGACCGAGGGCCGGGACGTGTGGTGGCACGAGGCCGTCGGCCGGCAGTCGGCCGAGCACACGCCGGAGGCGTTCGAGGCGGAGCACCCGCTGTTCATCCTGTACACGTCCGGTACGACGGGGAAGCCGAAGGGCATCCTGCACACCTCCGGCGGCTACCTCACCCAGGTCGCGTACACCCACCACGCGGTCTTCGACCTCAAGCCGGAGACCGACGTCTACTGGTGCACCGCCGACATCGGCTGGGTCACCGGGCACTCCTACATCGTCTACGGGCCGCTGGCCAACGGCGCGACGCAGGTGCTGTACGAGGGCACCCCGGACACCCCGCACCAGGGCCGCTTCTGGGAGATCGTCGAGAAGTACGGCGTGACCCTCATGTACACGGCGCCCACCGCGATCCGCACGTTCATGAAGTGGGGCGAGCACCTCCCCGCCAAGTTCGACCTGTCCTCCCTGCGGGTGCTGGGCAGCTGCGGCGAGCCGATCAACCCGGAGGCGTGGGTCTGGTACCGCGAGCACATCGGCGGCGGCCGCTGCCCGATCGTGGACACCTGGTGGCAGACCGAGACCGGCGGCATGATGATCTCGCCGCTGCCCGGCGTGACGGAGACCAAGCCCGGCTCCGCGCAGACCCCGCTGCCGGGCATCTCCGCCACCGTCGTCGACGACGAGGCGAACGAGGTCCCGAACGGCTCCGGCGGCTACCTGGTGATCACCGAGCCGTGGCCGTCGATGCTGCGCACCGTCTGGGGCGACGACCAGCGGTTCATCGACACCTACTGGTCCCGCTTCCCGGGCCGCTACTTCGCCGGCGACGGCGCGAAGCGCGACGAGGACGGCGACATCTGGCTGCTGGGACGGGTCGACGACGTGATGGTCGTGTCCGGGCACAACATCTCCACCACCGAGGTCGAGTCGGCGCTGGTGTCGCACCCGGCGGTGGCGGAGGCGGCCGTCGTGGGCGCGACCGACGAGACGACCGGGCAGGCGATCGTCGCCTTCGTGATCCTGCGCGGCGCGATCGAGGAGGACGACGCCCTCGTCGCCGAACTGCGCAACCACGTCGGCGCCACGCTCGGCCCGATCGCCAAGCCGAAGCGCATCCTGCCCGTGGCGGAGCTGCCCAAGACCCGCTCCGGCAAGATCATGCGCCGCCTGCTGCGCGACGTCGCCGAGAACCGCCGGCTCGGTGACGTCACCACGCTCACCGACTCCGGCGTCATGGACCTGATCCAGGCGAAGCTGCCGGCCGCCCCGGCCGAAGACTGACCACGACACACAGGAACTGAGATGCGCATCGTTCTGATCGGCCCACCGGGCGCGGGCAAGGGCACCCAGGCCCGCGTCCTGGCCGACCTGCTGTCCGTCCCGGCGATCTCCAGCGGGGACCTGTTCCGCGCCGAGATCGGCCGGGGATCCGAGCTCGGCGAGCTGGTCCGGCAGCACACCCAGGCAGGCGAGCTGGTACCCGACGAGCTGACCACGGCCCTCGTCACGCAGCGCCTGCGCGAACCCGACGCGGCGGACGGTTTCCTGCTCGACGGCTTCCCCCGGACCGTACGACAGGCCGAGCTGCTCCAGGACGCGCTGGGGGAGGACGACACCGTGCTCGACGCGGTGCTCGCCTTCGACATGCCGGACGACGAGATCGTGCAGCGGCTGACGGGCCGGCGCCTGTGCCCGGCGTGCGGGACCACCGTGCACACGGTGTTCTCGCCGCCCCGCGTCCCGGACCGGTGCGACGGGTGCGAGGGCGCCCTCGTCCGGCGCGCCGACGACACCGAGGAGACCGTGCTGCGGCGCCTCGCGGTGTACGCGGAGCAGACCGTGCCGCTGCTGCGGTGGTACACGGACCGGGACCTGCTGGTGCACGTCGACGCGATGGGGACGGTCGCGGAGGTCTCCGACCGGATGCGCTCGGCCCTCGCGGCGGTGGCGCTGTGAACGGCCACCATCCCTACCCCCAGCCCGCCGCGCACCGCGGGCCGGCCGGCGTCCCCCCGGCGGCGGCCCGGCCCGGGCCGCCACCCACGGACCTGCGCGACCTGCGCGACCTGCGCGACCCGCGCGAACTGCGCGACCTGAGCGAACTGCGCCGCGTCCGGCGCTCGTTCGCGGTGCCGGCCGCGGTCACCGTCATCGGCGGGCATCTGCTGCTCGTCCTGCTGTCCGGCGTCGCGCCCGGGCTGATGGCCGTTCCGCTGCTGGGACACCTCACCTTCGGACTGACCCTGGCTCTGGCGCTGTTCGCCGCCCTGTTCCTCACCGCGTGGCGCTACGAGAGGCACATGCGCAACCGGTTCGACCCGCTGGCCGACGAGGTGCGCGCGCAGCGGGACCGGACCGACGCGAGAAGAGGCGAGCGGTGACCGCCTACGCCGCCGGCGCCATGTCCCTCAGCCGACTGCGGCTGCCGCTGGTGCTGTTCCTGGTCTTCCTGGCCGTCACCATGTTCACGGCCATCATCACCAGTCCGCACCGCGACGAGCTCGGCGAGTTCTACCTCGGCAGCCGCAGACTGTCGCCGCTGCGGTACGGCATGGCGATGTGCGGCGACTACATCTCGGCCGCGACGCTGCTGGGCAGCACCGGCCTGGTCTGCCTGACCGGCTACGACGGCCTGCTGTACCTGGTGGGCACCGCCATCGGCTGGATCATGGTCCTGCTGCTGATCGCCGAACCGCTGCGCAACACCGGCCTGTTCACCCTCGGCGACACCGTCGCGCTGCGGATGCGGGACGCGCAGCGGCCGGTCCGGCTCGCCGTCGGGATCTGTGCCCTGGTCGTGTCCATCCTCTACCTGGTGGCCCAGCTCGTGGCGAGCGTGGCACTGCTGGCCCAGTTCACCGGCATGCCCGGGAGCGCGGCGCGCGCCCTGTGCGTGACCACCGTCGGCTGCCTGGTGGTCTTCTACGTCGCGGTCGGCGGGATGCCCGGCACCACGTTCATCCAGATCGCCAAGACGGTGCTGCTGGTGGTCGTGGTCGCGGTGGCCGTCGTCCTGGTGCTGACGCACTTCACGTGGAGCGGCGACGACCTGCTCGGCGCGGCCGCCGCGAACAGCGGTCACGGGGACGCCTATCTGCGGCCCGGTCTGCGGTTCGGCGCCAGCACCGTCAGCAAGCTGGACTTCTTCTCGCTCGCGCTGTCCATGGCGCTGGGCGTGGGCGGCCTCCCGCACATCGTCATGCGCCTGCTGTCCCCGGCCGGCACCCGCCAGCTGCGTACGGCGGTGCTGTGGACGGTCGGCCTGGTGGGCGCCGTCTGCCTGGCGGTCGGCATCCTGGGCCTGGGCACGGCCGCGATCGTCGGCACCGACAACGTCAGGGCCGGCGACTCCACCGGCAACTCCGCGGTGCTGCTGCTCGCGCAGTCGGTGGGCGGCACCCTGCTGATGGCGGCCTTCTCCTGCCTCGTCTTCGCCACGATCCTGTCGGTGGCCGCGGGCGTCACGCTGGCGGCGGCCTCCGCGCTGGCCCACGACGTGTACGCGCACGCCCTCCGCCAGGGCCGGGTGAACGACCGCCAGGAGGTGGCCGTGGCACGGGTGTCGGCGGGCGCGGTCGGCGTCCTGGGCATCCTCATCGCCCTGCTGGCCTGGGACTGGAACGCGGCCTCGCTCGCCTTCCTGGCCTTCGCCATCGCGGCGTCCTCCGTGGTGCCGACCATCCTGTACACGCTGTTCTGGTCCCGCTTCACCGCGCGCGGCGCGCTGTTCGCCCTCTACGGCGGGCTCGGCTGCTCGCTCCTGCTGGTCGTCTTCAGCCCGCTGGTGTCCTCCACCCCGGCGTCGCTGCTGCCCTCGGCGGACTTCGCCTGGTTCCCGTTGCAGAACCCGGGCATCGTCTCCGTCCCGGCCGGCTTCCTCCTCGGCTGGCTCGGCACGGTCACCAGCTCCCGGACCACCGACCCGGCCGCGTACCAGGAATTCGAGGAGCGCTGCCTGACCGGCGTGGAGTAGGCAGACGCACGCGACCCGCGGCCCCCGTGAACGACGCGGCCCCGGACACCGTCTCAGCGAGGCGACGGTGTCCGGGGCCGTGTCCTGTCACCTCACCGCTCAGGCGCTCCGGCCGGTCCGCCGCCCAGCGACCGTGCCACCACCCGGGCCAGATGCTCCCCGAACACCTCCCTCGCCCGCGGCGTCAGCGTGCGCAGCGCCACCAGCGCGGTGATCACCACATCGCACAGCTCACCCTGCACGTCGTCCCACGTGTGGGTGACGCCCTTGCGCGGGTTCTGGCCCGTCGCGCCGATCACCGCCTGGGCGACCTCGCCGACCTCCTCCGACAGCTTCAGCATCCGCAGGAGCAGGCCCTGCTCGCCGCCGTGGGCGCGGTGCGCGTCCAGCCAGTTCCACAACTCGTCGATGGAGGCCCACAGATCCGCGGGCGCGGGCAACTGCCGATCAGTCATACCCGCACCCTGCCACGAACCCGCCGCCCATACGCCGCGCGCTGCGGCCCGCGGTGCCCCAGGTGACGCGCCGCCTCTGGGGCCCCGCCGCCTCTGCGACCCCGCCGGCCCCTACGGCTCGGGTGTCTCGAACAGGGCCTGCTGGTCGCCCTCCTTCGCCGCGCGCAGCCGTTTGGCGCGTGCCCCCACTACCAGCGTCGTCACCGCGGCCGTCACGCCGAGTGCCGCCGGGACCATCCAGCCGCGGTCCAGCGCGTGCCCGAGCGCGTGGTCGAGGGAGAGGCGGCCCGGGCCCGCGACCGCGAGGCCGGCCGAGGTCAGCCCCAGCGCCGCCGCGTACTCGTAGCCGCCGCTCTGGTTGAAGAAGCCCTGGGGCGTGTTCACCGCCGCCGCCCCGGCCATGGCCCCGGCCGCCGCCGCGCCCGCCGCCGGGGTCGCCAGGCCCAGCGCCAGCAGCGTGCCGCCGCCCGTCTCGGCGAGGCCGGCCGCCGCCGCGCTAGTCTTCCCCGGCGCGTAGCCGACCGACTCCATGAACTGCCCGGTGCCCTCGATGCCGTGCCCGCCGAACCAGCCGAACAGCTTCTGCGCGCCGTGCGCGGCCAGCACGCCCCCGGTGCCGAGCCGGAGCAGCAACAGTCCCAGATCACGTCGGTCGCACGAGGTCACGGTCACTCCCGGAGCAGTGGGCGGCAGCAGTTCCCCCTCCGCGTATCCACCGTTCCACTTCTGACACCCGCAGGCCCGCCCGTGACGCCGTCCGGGTGGCCGGCCCCGGCGGGCGGCCCGGCGCGATCCGGTTGCGGCGGGCGGCCCGGCGCGATCCGGTTGCGGCGGGCCCTTGCCTTCGCGTGCGCTCCAAGTCCTACCGTCCGTGGCATGCAGACGAACAGGACACTCGGCCGCAGCGGCATCGCGGTAAGCGCTCTCGGTTTTGGATGCTGGGCCATCGGCGGGGAGTGGCAGGACACCGCCGGGCAGCCCCTGGGCTGGGGCAAGGTCGACGACGACGAGTCGGTACGGGCCGTCCGCCGCGCCCTCGACCTCGGCATCACCTTCTTCGACACCGCCGACACCTACGGCGCCGGACACAGCGAGCGCGTCCTCGGCCGGGCGCTCGGCAGGCGCCGCGGCGACGTCGTCGTCGCCACCAAGTGGGGCAACGTCTTCGACGAGGCGACCCGTACCCTCACCGGCAGCGACGACTCACCCGAGTACGCCCGCCGCGCGCTGACCGCCTCGCTGAAGCGACTGAACACCGACCACGTCGATCTCTACCAACTGCACCTCGCCGACGCCGACCCCCGACGCGCCGCCGAACTCCGCGACGCCTGCGAGGACTTCGTGCGGGAGGGGCTGATCCGCGCCTACGCCTGGAGCACCGACGACCCGGCCCGCGCCGCCGTGTTCGCCGAGGGGGAGCACTGCGCGGCCGTGCAGCACGCGGCCAACGTGCTGCAGGACGCGCCCGAGATGTTCGCCCTGTGCGAGGCGGCGGACCTGGCCGGCATCAACCGCAGCCCCCTCGCCATGGGGCTGCTGACGGGCAAGCAGCGGGCCGGACGCGCCCTGGAGGCCGGCGACATCCGCAACACGCCGCCCGCCTGGCTGCGGGGGTTCAGGCCGGAGGCCGGGGCGGACGAGGAGTGGCTCGCGCGGGTCGACGCGCTGCGGGACGTCCTCACCGGCGGCGGCCGCACCCTCGCCCAGGGCGCCCTGGCCTGGCTGTGGGCGCGCAGCCCGCGCGCGGTCCCGATCCCCGGCTTCCGCAGCGTCGAGCAGGCCGAGCAGAACGCGGGCGCGCTCGCGAAGGGGCCGCTCACCGCCGGGCAACTGGCCGAGGTCGACCGGATACTCGGACGCTGAGCGGCCCCCAGGAGCCGGGCGGCGGCCGTCAGTGGGCGCCCTGGCCGCCGTAGCCCTGGCCGCCGTAGCCCTGCCCGGCGTGCTGCGGCTCGGCGTGCTGCTGTGGCGCCGGCGGCCGCCCGTCGCCGCGTTCGGTCAGCGTCAGCCGGCCGGACTCGATGGTGGCCAGGCGCGGGGCGCGGCGGGCGATGGAGGAGTCGTGGGTGACCATGACGAACGTCAGCCCGTACTCGTGCCAAAGCCCTTCCAGCAGGGCCATGATGTCGTCGCGGGTGCCCTCGTCGAGGTTGCCGGTGGGCTCGTCGGCGAGCAGCACCTTCGGCTTCTTGACCAGCGCGCGGGCGATGGCCACGCGCTGCTGCTGGCCGCCGGACATCTCCGAGGGCGCGTGGCCCAGGCGCTCGCCCAGGCCGACCGAGCGCAGCGCCTCGGCCGCCCGCTCCCGCCGTTCGGCCGGCTTCACGCCGAGCGGCACCAGGGCCGTCTCCACATTCTCCTGCGCGGTCAGCGTCGGGATGAGGTTGAACGACTGGAAGATGATGCCGATCTTCTCCGCGCGCATCCGGGTCAGCTTGGCCTCGCCGATCGTGGCGAGGTCGACGCCGTCCAGCTCGACGCTGCCGGAGGAGGGCCGGTCCAGGCCGCCGATCATCTGCAGGAGCGTCGACTTGCCGCCGCCCGTCGGGCCCTGGATGACGAGCTGGTCGCCGTCGGCGATGGTGAGGTCGATGCCGCGCAGCGCCTCCACGGTCTCCTTGCCCCGCGTGTAGCGCTTGGTGACGCCGGTGAGTCTGTACATCGGTTCTCCACAAGGTATGGGTGGGGCGCCGCGTCCCGGGGGGAGTGGAGGCGGCGCCCCGGATCAGGGGTTGTCCGGACCAGGAGGGCTACGAGACGCTGCGCAGGGCGTCGGCCGGGCGCATGCGGGAGGCACGCCAGCCGCCCATGGCGCCGGCGATCAGGCCGCCGGTGACCGCGAGGCCCACCGCGAGCGCGATGGTGGTCAGGGAGACCGGGGCGGACAGGGCGATCTCCATGGTGTTCTGGGAAGCCTGCCCGCCGGGGCCGCCGCCCGGGGCGCCGCCCGGACCGCCGCCCATGCCGCCGGTGCTGCCGAGCTGCGCGGTCAGCTTCGGGCTGATCGCGGTGACCGTGTAGGCGGCCGCGAGACCCAGCGCGATGCCGAGGGCGCCGCCGATCAGGCCGTTGACCATGGACTCGCCGACGACCTGCCGGGTCACCCGGCGGCTGGGCCAGCCGAGCGCCTTCAGCGTGCCGAACTCGCGCACCCGGCGGGAGACCGCGGAGGAGGTCAGCAGCGCGGCCACCAGGAACGCGGCGGCCAGCACCGCGACCGACAGCCACTTGCCCACGCTGGTGGCGAGGTCCGAGGCGGTGGACAGCGAACCGGAGACGGTGGACGCCAGGTCGGAGGAGGTGGTGACCGTCGTGCCGGAGATGTTCTGCTGGATCGTCTTCTTCACGGCGGCGATCTGCTGGGAGTCGGTCGCCTTGACGTAGATCGTGGTGACCTTGTTCTTCGCGTCGCCCAGGGTCTGCGCCTGCTTCAGCGGCAGGTAGACGTCGGTGGTGGACTCGCTGCTGTCGGGCGTCGCGATGCCGATGACCGTGTACTTGGTGCCGGAGATCTTGAAGGTCGAACCGACCTTGTACTTCTTGGACTTGGCGTACGACTTGCTGACCACGGCGACCTTCGCGTTCGTCTGCGACGCCGTGAACGTCCTGCCGGAGGTGATCTTCATGGCGGCCAGCGGGCCGAGTTCCTGGTCGGTGACGTCGACGCCGGCCACCGAGTAGGAGTTGACGTCGAAGGAGGCGCCGCCGCCCTGCACCTGCGGCTGGCCGCCGCCGCTGCTCGTGCCCCCGCCGGGGCCGCCCTGCTGCCCGCCGCTGCCGCTCGTGGAGCTCTGCGCCTTGCCCTGGGTGAAGGAGCCGTCGACCTTGGTGACGTTCAGGCTCAGCGCGCCGACCGCGTTCGCCACGCCCTGCTGCGCCGCGACCTTCTCCACCAGCGAGGACTTCAGGGCCTGACCGCCCTGCGTCATCACCCGGTCCGAACTCTGCTTGGTCTTGCTGCTCTGTTTGGCGTCGAACTTGAAGTTCGGGCCCTGCGAGCTGCCTGCCTTCGGCGCCGACTGCGCCTTGGTGACGGTCATGTCGGTGCCGAGGCCGTAGAGCGACTTCAGGACCTTGTCCTGCGCCTGAGTCATGCCGGCCGACACCGAGTTGACGGTGATGACCAGCGCGATACCGAGCGCCAGACCCAGTGCGATGACCAGAGCCGCCTTCTTTCTGCGGCCCAGTTCGCGCTTGAGATAGATGCCAAACATCCCGTTCCTCGAAGGTTCTTGGCGCCCGCTGTGGGCGCGGCCACAAGCTAGGCGGGAACCTTTGCGCCGGACTGAGTAACGGATGTGTCAGGGCTGAGAAAGCGGGGTACTGGATCAGATTTCCGTAAGACAGGCGATTCTCAGCCTGTTGACGGCCTCCTGCCAGGAAACGCCTGTTGGGTGCGGTGTACCGTCCCCGGATGCACGCTTCCACACCGCTCACCCGGCGCGCCGCACTCGGCCTCACCGCGGCCGTGCTCCCGCTCGCCGCGGCGGCCCCCGCGCGCGCCGCGACCGTCGTCGGCGGCGCACGGCTCGCCCGCTCCGGAGTCCAGGGCACCGGCCTTCCGAAGAAGCTCACCGCCGCGGCCTGGCTGGTCGCCGACCACGGCAGCGGCAAGGTGCTCGCCTCGTACAACGCGCACCGGCGGCTGGCGCCCGCGTCCACGCTGAAGATGCTGTTCGCCGACACGGTGCTGGGGAAGTTCGAGCGGACCGAGCGGTACAAGGTGACCGACGCCGACCTGGCCGACGTCCCGGCGGGCTCCAGCCTCGTCGGCATCAAGCCCGGGATCACCTACACCGTCGAGCAGTTGTGGCAGGGCGTGTTCCTGCGCTCCGGCAACGACGCCGTGCACGTGCTCTCCCGGATGAACGGCGGACTCGCCCGGACGGTCGCCGAGATGCAGGCCAGGGCCGAGGAGTTGCGGGCCCTGGACACCCACGTGGTCAGCCCCGACGGCTTCGACCACAAGGGACAGCTGTCCTCGGCCTACGACCTGACCCTCTTTGCCCACCACGGGCTGCGCAACGCCGACTTCAGGGAGTACTGCGCCACGAAGACCGCCGACTTCCCGGCGGGCGGCAAGAAGACGTTCCAGATACAGAACACCGACCGCCTGCTGTCCGGCGCCTGGGGCGTGAAGACGTACCCCGGCCTGATCGGCGTCAAGAACGGCTACACCAGCCACGCCGGCAACACCTTCACCGGCGCGGCCACCCGCGGCGGCCGGACCCTGCTGGTGACGGTGATGCATCCCAGGAGCGGCTACAACGCCGTCTACGAGGAGACCGCCGCGCTGCTCGACTGGGGCTTCGAGAAGGGGGATCAGGCGCAGCCGGTGGGCGCCCTGGCCGAGCCGGCCGGCGCGGGCGGGGCGAAGGCGTCACGCGGCCGCGCGACGGCCCGGGCGGCGGCCGGCGCTCCGGCCGCGACGTCCGGCGGCGCCTCGTCGTGGCGGCTGCCGGCGGGCGCCGGCGCGACGGTCGCGCTCCTGGCGGGCGGGGCGTGGGCGCTGCGCCGACGCCGTTCCGCCGACGCCCGGGGCCACGAGGGCGCCGGGGGCGACGAGGGCTGAGACAGGTGTGCGGCAGCCGTTCCGGGCGCCGGTGCGTACTCCGCGGTCCCACGCGGAGTCCACCCCCACCCGGCACCGCGGAACGGCTGCCGCCTCCCCCCTCGGTATGGCTTACGGAACTTGGGTGCCCCAAGTGTGAAGTTCCCGTGGAGGAGAGTTGAGCATAGGGCCCTTACCGGCCGCAATGTGCCGGACTGGACAATTCCGCTTGTGCAGATTGCGCAACGGCCGCGTCCTTCGCCGCGGAGGCGGGGCGCCGGGGCCCGCACCCGGCCCGAGCTGAGACCATGGTGCTGGGACCATGGTGGCGGAGCGCTCGGGAAGTACTCAGGGAGCACCCGGGGAGCACTTGAGGAATACCCAAGGAATACCCAGGGAGTACTCGGAGAGGGCTCGCCACGGGGAGGGCTCAGCAGGGGAGGGGCACATGCGCGAGCAGGGGGCGTCGACACCCGGCGTCGATCGGAGGGCGTCGGCCTCCGGCGTCGACCACGGCACGTCTGCCTGCGGCGCCGACCACGGCACGTCTGCCTCCGGCGCCGACCAGGGCACGTCGGCGCCCGGCGTCGAACAGGCGGCCGGACCGCGCGCGGCGGCGGAGAGCCGGGGCGCGCGCCGCGCCGGGCTGCTCGTCACCCTCGTCCTCGGCGGTCTCACCGCCACGCCCCCGCTGGCGATGGACATGTACCTCCCCTCGCTCCCGGAGGTCACCCGCACCCTGCACGCGCCGGCGGCGACCGTCCAGCTCACGCTCACCGCGTGCCTGGCCGGCATGGCGCTCGGGCAGTTGGTGGTCGGCCCGATGAGCGACCGGTGGGGCCGCCGACGCCCGCTGCTGACGGGCCTCGCGGTCTACGTCGTCGCCACCGCCCTGTGCGCGTTCGCCCCCACCGTGGAGCTCCTGGTCGCCCTCCGGCTGGTCCAGGGCCTCGCGGGCGCGGCCGGCATCGTGATCGCCCGCGCCGTCGTCCGCGACCTGTACGACGGCATGTCCATGGCCCGCTTCTTCTCCACCCTCATGCTGATATCCGGGGTCGCCCCGGTCGTCGCGCCGCTGATCGGCGGACAGATCCTGAAGGTGACGGACTGGCGCGGCGTGTTCGCCGTGCTCACGGTGGTCGGCGTGCTGCTGGGCGGGGTGGTGTGGGCGAGGCTGCCCGAGACCCTGCCGCCCGCCGACCGGCACCGCGGGGGAGTGGGCGAGGCCCTGCGCTCGATGCGCCGCCTGCTCGCCGACCGGCCCTTCACCGGCTACCTGCTCACCGGCGGCTTCACCTTCGCCGCGCTGTTCGCCTACATCTCGGCCTCGCCCTATGTGATCCAGGAGATCTACGGCGCCTCGCCGCAGACCTTCAGCCTGCTGTTCGGCCTGAACTCGGTCGGGCTGGTCGCCGTCGGCCAGCTCAACGGCAAGGTGCTGGTCGGCCGGGTCAGCCTGGACCGGGTGCTCGCCGCCGGGCTGACCGTCGTGATCTGCGCCGCGACCGCCCTGCTGCTGATGTCGGCCGGGGTCTTCGGAGACGTCGGCCTCGCCCCCGTCGCCACCGCCCTGTTCGTGCTGATGTCGGCCATGGGCATCGCGCTCCCCAACACCCAGACGCTCGCCCTGATGCGCACCCGGCACTCCGCCGGCTCCGCCTCCGCGCTGCTCGGCACGTCCTCCTTCCTCATCGGCGCGGTCGCCTCCCCGCTCGTCGGGATCGCCGGGGAGCACACGGCCGTGCCGATGGCCGTCGTCCAGCTGACGGCCGCACTGGTGGCGTCGGCCTGCTTCGTGGGAATGTGCCGTCCCTGGAGCAGGCATGCGGGCACGGCGGACGGGCATCTTCCCGCCCGGGCGCACAACGGAGTGGGGGAGGAGAGCTGAGCGCACCCAGACTGCGCGGGGACACACCGGAGCGGGCCGGGCTCGACCCGCGGGAGCTGAGCCGGCTCGTCCAGGAGGTCCGGGACCTCACCGCCGGCGAGCGCCCGTGGGCCGCCGGCGTCGTCGTGGTCGCCGGACGCGGCCCGGTGATCGCCGTCGAGGAGGCGGCGGGCTGGGCCGTGCGGTACACGTCGTACGACCCGCGGACCGACGCGGGCGTCGAACTGCCGCCGCGGGACCGCGTGCCGGTCACCGTCGACACCCCCTTCGACCTGGCGTCCGTCACCAAACTGTTCACGGCGGTCGCCGCCGTGCAGCAGATCGAGCGCGGCACCCTCGGCATGGACGCCCGGGTGGGCGACTACCTCCCCGACTTCCACGCCGCCGCCCGGCACGGCATCACCGTGCGGGAACTGCTCACCCACACCTCCGGGCTGCGGCCCGAACTCCCGCTGTACGACTGCGCCGACGACGCGGAACGGATGGCGATGCTGCGCGCCGAGCCGCCCGTCGGCGTACCCGGCACGTACACCTACTCCGACCTCAACCTCCTGCTGCTGCAGTTCGTCCTGGAACGCATCACCGGCCGGCGGCTGGACGTCCTCGTCCGCGACGGGATCACCCGCCCGCTGGGCATGACGGCGACCCGGTTCGGCCCCTGCCCCGGCGCCGCGGCGACCGAGGACCAGCGCCGGCCGTGGGCCAAGGCGGACCGGGGGATGCTGCGGGGCGTGGTCCACGACGAGAACGCCTGGGCGCTGGGCGGGGTGGCGGGCCACGCGGGCCTGTTCTCCACCGGCCGGGACCTGGCCGTCTTCTGCCGCGCCCTGCTGGCCGGCGGCTCCTACGGCCCCGCCCGCATCCTCGGCCCCGACTTCGTGGAACTCCTGCTGACCCCGCCCGGCCTCGGCTTCGCGGTGGACCAGCCGTGGTTCATGGGGGAGCTGGCGGGCCGCGGAGCGGCGGGCCACACGGGCTTCACGGGCACGTCCCTGGTGCTGGACCCGGCGACGGACACCTACCTCATCCTGCTGGCGAACACGGTCCACCCCCGCAGGCGGCCGCCCGACTCCCGGCCCCGGGCGGCGGCGGCCACCCGGCTGGCGCGGGCCGTCAAGGGGACGTGACAGCCGCCCGGAACCCGGCTGCCCGGAACTGGTCGCCCGGAACCTGGCCGCCCGGAACCTGAGAGAATTTCCCGGTGAACGCCCCCGCAACCCCGGCCGAGACCCTCCGCTCCGCCCTCGCCGCCCTCCTCGACGGCCTCCCGCCCCGGCAGGCCGCCCAGGCCGTGGAGCGGCTGATCGCCAGCTACCGGGGCGCCACCCCGACCGACGCCCCCATCCTGCGCGACCGCGCGGACGTCGTCGCGTACGCCGCCTACCGGATGCCGGCGACCTTCGAGGCGGTCCGCTCGGCGCTCGCGGCGTTCGCCGCGGCCGTGCCCGGCTGGACCCCCGGCAGCCACGCGGACGTCGGCGGCGGCACCGGCGCGGCCACCTGGGCCGTCACCGCGACCTGGGAGGGCGCCCGCCCCGTCACCGTGCTGGACTGGGCCGAACCGGCCCTCGCCCTCGGCCGGGAACTCGCCGCCGCACACCCGGAGCTGCGCCGGGCGCAGTGGCGGCGCGCCCGCATCGGCGCGGCGCTCACCCTCGACCCCGCCGACCTCATCACCGTGTCCTACGTCCTCAACGAGCTGACCGGCCCCGACCGGGCCGCCCTCGTCGACGCCGCCGCGTCCGCCGCGCAGGCCGTCGTCATCGTCGAGGCCGGCACCCCCGACGGCTACGCCCGCGTGATCGAGGCCCGCGACCGCCTGGTCGCCGCCGGCTTCCAGGTCGCCGCGCCGTGCCCGCACAGCGCCGCCTGTCCCGTCGTGCCCGGCCAGGACTGGTGCCACTTCTCCGCACGGGTCAGCCGCTCCTCCCTGCACCGCCAGGTCAAGGGCGGCTCCCTCGCCTACGAGGACGAGAAGTTCGCCTACGTCGCCGCCACCCGCTTCCCCGCCGAGCCCGCCCCCGCCCGGGTGGTCCGGCGCCCGCAGATCCGCAAGGGCCAGGTCCTGCTCGACCTCTGCGAGCCCGAAGGCCTGCTGCGCCGCACAACGATCACCAAACGCCACGGCGACCTGTACAAAACCGCCCGAGACACGGACTGGGGCGACCCCTGGCCCCCGCGCCCCTGACCGGCGGTCCGTCTGTCGGCAACGATGCGCCTGCCGATGGCGTGCGCCTGCTGGCCGCCATGCCCCTGACCAGCGGTGGCGCACGTGTTGGCCGCCGTGCGTCTGCTGGCTGCCATGCCCCTGACCAGCGGTGGCGCACGTGTTGGCCGCCGTGCGTCTGTCGGCGGCCGTGCGCTGTTGGTCCCGCACGCCTGTCGGCCACCACGCGCGTGACGGCGGCGTGCGGCTGCCGGCGGCGTGCGCCTGCTGGCCGCCATGCCCCTGACCAGCGGTGGCGCACGTGTTGGCCGCCGTGCGTCTGTCGGCGGCCGTGCGATGTCGGCCCCCACGCGCCTGACGGCGGCGGTGCGGCTGCCGGCGGCGTGCGCCTGCTGGCCGCCATGCCCCTGACCAGCGGCGGCGCACGTGTGGCCGCCGCGCGCCTGTCGGCGGCCGTGCGGCGAGGGCCGCCGCGCCTGGCGGTCGCGGTGTGGTCGGCGGTCGCCGCTCCGGTACGCCGATCCTGCTGTCCACGCTCATCGACGAGAAGCCGGCCGACCTCAACTTGCGCGGCGGGCGTGTCGGCGCCCCGTGCAGGCGCTGGACGACACGCTCGGGGGCGTCGGCCGACGGCCGTTCACGGACCCGACGGACAGTCCGTCCTGCCCGGCATTCCGAAGGACGCCGCAGCCGTGCGGCGGTGAGGCCGGCCGACGGCACCGGGCCGGCGAGCAGGGCGGTGACCGCGAGCCCGGTCGAGCCGAACAGCGCGGAGCCGAGCAGCGCGGAGGCGAGCAGCGCGGAGGCGAGCAGCGCGGAGGCGAGCAGCGCGGAGGCGAGCAGCGCGGAGGCGAGCAGCGCGGAGGCGAGCAGCGCGACGATCGCGAGGCAGGGGGCGCGCGGCCCCAGGACGCCCGGCGCCGACCCCGGCCTGCCCGGCGCCGGGCGGCACGGCCACGTCCGCCGACGACCGCCTCTGCCGGCCGCCGTGCGCCGCACGTCCCGCACGTCACGACAAAGCGCCCCATGCACCCCGATCGCGGTGTGGGGCAGGTCTCGTCCGCACTGTCCCTGATGTGCGGTCCGGCCCCCCGGAGCGCGGGATGATGGGAGCATGAGGCATGCTGGTCCGCACGACGGCGAGGCGAGGGGATAGATGAGCGCGGAGTTGGGCGGCCAATCCGGCCTGCGGGGCAAGATCTCCCACTGGCTGCGCGGACGCGGCCCGAAGGACACCGCCGACGACGGCGGCCGGGAGGCCCTGCTGCTGGCCGCCGCCTCGGCGGGGCTGCCGCTCGCGCCCGCCGCGCACCCGGCGCCCGGTTACGGGTGTTCCTGCGACCGCGTCGGCTGTCCCACCCCGGCCCGGCACCCGGTGTCGTTCGCCTGGCAGACGCAGTCCACCACCGACCGCGCCCAGATCGAGCGCTGGGCCCGCCACCAGCCGCAGGCCAACTTCATCACCGCGACCGGCATGGTGCACGACGTGCTCGACGTGCCGCTGGCGGCCGGACGCGAGGCCCTTCGGCGGCTGCTCGACTCGGGCGTCGAGGTGGGCCCGGTCGCCGAGAGCGACGACGGCCGCATGCTCTTCTTCACCCTCACCCGCGGCACCCCCGAGGACGAGGACGAGTGGTGGCCCTGCGAGCTGGACTGCCACCCCGAGACGATGGACGAGCACCCCGGCCTGCGCTGGCACTGCCGCGGCTCCTACGTCCTCGTCCCGCCCGCCCGGCTCCCCGGCGACGACGGCCAGGCCGTGCACTGGGTACGCGGCCCCGAGCACCCGCTGCCCGAACCGCTGACCCTCCTGGAAACCCTCACCGACGCCTGCGCCCGCCACGCCGGCGAGGAGTCCGACCGGACGGGCGCGCCCTGGCCCCTGCGCCACTGAGCGGCAGGCCCCAGGTACGCGGACCGTCGACGCGGAGCGCCTGACCGCCACCCGGACGGATCGTCCGCGTTGCGGCCCTCCCCCCGGCCGGTGACCGTGATCAAGAGGGGGCCGGTCGGCCCACCTTCACGAGACGGGAGAGGGCCATGCTCGTAAAAACGATGGCGCTCGGAACGACCGCGGCCGCTGCCGCGCTGCTGGCCGTGGCACCGCAGGCCGGTGCCGCCCCGGTCAACGGCTGCACGGTGAGCGGCCGCCACGTGACGTGCGTGGACTACGGCGGCATCAACCGGCAGCGCGGCCAGTACTGGTCCGCCTACCAGTACAACCAGAACGGCATCAAACTGAACATCTGCAACGCGTGGAACGGCTGGACCATCACCTGCGTCAACTACTGAGCAGGTCCTACGACCCCTGGGCCGAGGTCAGCCCCTCCAGGCGGGAGAGCACCGACACCTGCTCGCCGCCCGAGCCCTTCGCCGGGTCCACGGCCACCTCGTTGGAGACGAACTCCATCGTCAGCGACTGCTTGATCTCGCCGGTCGTCAGGGCGCGCACGCTCTCGTTCGGCGTGGGGATCGAGGCGCCGGGCGCGGCGGTCTGCTTCTCGAAGCGGCGCGTCGTGAAGAACACCAGCGCGCCGCCGTCCGCGGTGCGCAGCGCCAGCGGGGCGTAGTCGCCCGAGGTCAGCGGCTGGTCGATGTACTGGGTGGCCAGGCCCGGCTTCCTGGCGGCCTTCGCGCGCTGCGCCCGCCACTGACTGGTGTGCGTGCCGGCCGCGAAGGTCTTGCCGCCGCTCTTCAGGTACGTCGCGTAGTCCTTGCTCAAGTCGGCCGGCGCGACGGCGAGTCGGGCGGAGTCCGCGGGCACCGCCTCGGCCCAGCCGTTCGCGTCCTTCTTGATCTCGGGCAGCGAGCCGGGCGCGATCAGCGTCAGGTACGCCGCCTGCCACGGCTCGTCGAGGCCGGCGCGGGTGAACACCAGCAGCCAGTGCAGGTCGCCGCCCTTGTTGCCCTGGGCCTCGGCGACGAACCAGCGCGGCCAGCCCGCCTTCTTGGGAATGGTGAACGTCGCGTCGCTCAGCTTCAGCGGGGTGTGCGCCGGATTGCCGGTGGGGTTGTTCGCATGTCCGGCCTTGAGCCGGGCGGCGTCGATGTCGCCGAGGGCGCCGGTGACATGGTCGGCGTCAAGTGAACTGTCGTACGCCTCGTCCGCCTTGTTGTACGCGGCCGTGAACTGCCGCAGCGCCCGGTCGGCTTCGGCGCGGGTGGTCGCTGGGATCACTTCGCGCTCCCCGTGCACCACCACGCACCCGCTCGCCGTCAACGACAAAGCGGTCACCGAGGCCGCTATCAGTGCGCTCCGGTCAAGCCCGCGGCGCCTCGGACGGCTGCGATCCCTGCTCATCGACTGCCTTCACCTTCCCCTTCCCGGAGGCGAACCCTACCGGGGCGAAGAAGAGCGCGAGGGTCGGGACGAGGTACAGCAGCCACACCGTGACCTGGAGGACCGTCGGGTCGGGCTGGAAGTTGAACACGCCCTTGAGCAGCGTGCCGTACCAGCTGTCCGGCGGGATCGTGCCGCTGACGTCGAAGGCCAGGTTCGTCAGGCCCGGCAGCCAGCCGGCCTCCTGAAGGTCGTGGAAGCCGTACGCCAGCACGCCCGCCGCCACGACGACCAGCATCCCGCCGGTCCAGGTGAAGAACTTGGCCAGGTTGATCTTCAGGGCGCCGCGGTAGAACAGCCAGCCCAGGAAGACGGCCGTGGCCAGGCCCAGGGCCACCCCGATCAGCGGGCGCGGGGTGCCGTCGCTGGCCGCGTGCACCGATGCCCACACGAACAGGGCGGTCTCCAGGCCCTCGCGGCCGACGGCGAGGAAGGCCGTGGCGACCAGCGCGCCCGTGCCCATCGCCAGCGCCGCGTCCAGCCTGCCGTGCAGCTCCGCCTTCAGGTGCCGGGCGGTGCGCCGCATCCAGAACACCATCCACGTCACCAGGCCGACGGCGAGCACCGACAGCGAGCCGCCGAGCGCCTCCTGGGCCTGGAAGGTCAGCTCCTGCGAGCCGAACTCCAGCGCGCAGCCGAAGCCGAGCGCGATCGTCACCGCGACGCCGATGCCGATCCAGATCGGCCGGACGGCGTCCCGGCGGCCGGTCTTCACCAGGTAGGCGATCAGGATGCAGACGACCAGGCTGGCTTCCAGCCCCTCGCGCAGGCCGATCAGGTAGTTGGAGAACACGGCTCAGGCCTCCTTCGTGAACAGCGTGCTGCCCCACCAGTCGTCGCTGTCGCGGACGCCGGGCGGGACGGCGAAGACCGCCGAACTCACGTGCTGGGTGTACTCGTTGAGCGCGTCCGTGGCCAGGTTGCGCTGGATGCGGATGAAGCCCTCGCGGATGTCTCGCTGGTAGGCGATGAAGAACAGGCCCGCGTCCAGGCGGCCCAGGCCGTCCGTGCCGTCGGTGAAGGAGTAGCCCCGGCGCAGGATCGTCGCGCCGCCGTTGGAGTCGGGGTGCGCGAGGCGGACGTGCGCGTCGGGCTTCATCGCCTTCAGGAACGGCTCGTCGCGCTCCTTCGCCTTGCCGACGGGGGCGCCCTCGCCCTTGTCGCGGCCGAAGACGTCCTCCTGCTCCTGCAGGGAGGTGCGGTCCCAGGTCTCGATGTTCATGCGGATGCGGCGGGCGACCAGGTACGAGCCGCCGGTCATCCAGCCGGGCCCGTCCTTCTCGCCGACCCAGACGAACTTCGCCAGCCGGTCCCGCTCGGTGCCGGAGATGTTGCGGGTGCCGTCCTTGAAGCCGAACAGGTTGCGCGGGGTCTGCGCGTCGGGCGTCGTCGACGACGTCTTGCCGAAGCCGAGCTGAGACCAGCGGACGGCGACCTTGCCGAAGCCGATGCGGGCCAGGTTGCGGATCGCGTGCACGGCGACCTGCGGGTCGTCGGCGCAGGCCTGGACGCACAGGTCGCCGTCGCTGCGGCTGCGGTCGAGGTTCTCGCCGGGGAACTTCGGCAGGTCGACCAGGGCCTCGGGCCGTTCGTCCGCCAGGCCGAACTTCTCGAACAGCGACGGACCGAAGCCGATCGTCAGCGTCAGCCGTGACGGCTTCAGGCCCAGCGCCTCGCCGGTGTCGTCCGGCGGCGCCTCCGCGAGCCCGCCGTAGGCGCCCTCGCCGACCGCCTGGCCGGCGGTCATCCGGCGCGCGGCCGCCGTCCACTCCTTGAGCATCCGCACGAACTCGGCGCGGTCGTCGGTCTTCACGTCGAACGCGGCGAAGTGCAGCCGGTCCTGCACCGGCGTGGCGATGCCGGCCTGGTGGGCGCCGTGGAAGGCGACGGCGGCGCCGGCCGGGTCCGTGCCGTCGGCGGAGTCGTCGGCGCGGGCCAGCGCGACCGCGCCGCCGGCCGCCGCGGCGCCGAGCGCGAGCCCGGCCCCGCCCCAGCCGATCAGCGAACGCCGGGAGGGCCGCGGGCCGGCGGCCGGCGAGGTGGTGGCTTCCTGGGTGTCCGTCATGGCCGTCCCCTACTTCACGACGGCGGCGGCGAGCGTGGACAGCGGCTCGGCGAGCGCGTTCACCGCGTCCGACAGTTCCTTGCGGTCGGCCTTGCCGACCTTGTCGTACGGGGTGAAGTCGTACGAGTCCTTGTCCGCGCGGTACTTGTCGAGCAGCGTGTTCAGCGCGGCGAACTGCTTGTCCAGCTCGGCGGTCAGCGCCTTGTCGTTGCCCTGCACGACCGGCTTGAGCAGCTCGTAGGACTTCTGGGCGCCCTCGACGTTGGCCTTGAAGTCGACCAGGTCGGTGTGCGAGTAGCGCTCCTCCTCACCGGTGACCTTGCCGGTGGCGACCTCGTCGAGCAGTTCCTTGGCGCCGTTGGCCATGGAGGTCGGGGTGATCTCGGCCTTGCCGACCCGCTCCTGCCAGTCCTTCAGATCGGTGACCAGCTGGTCGGCGAGGGTCTTCTCCTCGGCGCCGATCTTCTTGTCCTGCCACAGGGCCTTCTCCAGCCGGTGCCAGCCCGTCCACTTCTGGCCGTCCTCCAGGCCGTCGGCGCGGACGTCGACCTTCGGGTCGATGTCGCCGAAGGACTCGGCGACCGGCTCGGTGCGCTCCCAGCCGATGCGGGAGGGGGCGTAGGCCTTCTTCGCGGCCTCGACGTCGCCGTCCTTGACCGCCTTCACGAACGTCTCGACCGCCGGCAGCGTCGCGTCGGCCTGCTCCTGCGCGTACGCGCGGTAGGCGGCGACGGCCTTGTCCAGGCGCGGGTCGCGCTTGGCGGCGGAGCCGCCGGTGACCGTGAGCTTCTGGCGCACGCCGTGGCCCTTCATGCCCGGCCGGCAGGCGATCTCGTACGATCCGGCCTTCACCTCGGCCGTCAGCGTGTACTTCGTGCCCGGCCCGATGTTCTCCTTCTCGGAGACGATCCGGTCGTCCGGGAAGACGATCTCGACCTCGGTGGCCTTGGAGCCCTTGTTCTCGATCTTCAGCGTGACCTGGCCGGCCGGGACCGACTTGACGGAGGTGTCGCACTTCGAGTCGGCCGCGGTCACCTCGATCGTCCCGGCGTCGTCCGCTGTGCTCTTCTGGGTGCAGCCGGTGACGGCGGTCAGAGCCGCCGCGGTGGCGACGGCGGTGACGACGGAGAGTCTGGCGGCTCGCATGCAGGCTCCATAAGGCTGGCGGAAAATCGCGGGTCCGTCTCACCCAGGATGGTGAGGCTCACCTAACTTATCTAAGCCTTGCCTGCCTGCTACCCGTCGATGCGGTGATTCAGCTCTCATGGGCGGCCCGCAGACACGGAACCGTCACGGTGGCCAAAAACGAACCCCAAGGGAAAGTCAAGAGAGCGTCAATGATCGTCCTTCCGGCCGACCGGCGGCACACCCGCCCCACGGCCGCGGGCCACGGCGTGCCCGGCGCACCGGATCACGGCCCGGTGCGCGCCGCGTCCCGGACGTGCGCCAGACCGGCGACGTGATGCTTCAATGCCCGCGTGACTGACTACGACGTGCTGCGCGTCTTCTGCGCCCCGGACGGCGGCTACGGCAACGAACTCGGCGTCGTGCGCGACGGATCGGTGCTGCCCGAGCGGGGCGACCGGCAGGACCTCGCCGGAAAGCTCGGCTTCAGCGAGACCGTGTTCGTCGACGACCCCGAGCGCGGCGTCATCGACATCTACACCCCGACCCTGCGTCTGCCCTTCGCCGGGCACCCCTGCGTCGGCGCCGCATGGCTGCTGGACGTGCCCGAACTGGTCACGCCCGCCGGGGTGGTGGGCGCCCGCCAGGACGGGGAGTTCAGCTGGATCGAGGCGCGGGCGGAGTGGGCCCCGCCGCGCACCCTGCGCCAGTACGCCACCGCCGCCGAGGTCGACGCGCTGCCCGTGCCGCCGAAGGGGGAGTGGATCTACGCCTGGGCCTGGCAGGACGAGGCCGCCGGACGGGTACGGGCGCGCGCCTTCCCCGGCCGGGACGACGGCATCGACGAGGACGAGGCGACCGGCGCGGCGGCCCTGCTGCTGACCGACCGGCTGGGCCGGGCGCTCAACATCACCCAGGGCGCGGGCTCCCAGATCCTCACCGCCCCGCAGCCGCACGGCTGGGTGGAGATCGGCGGGCGGGTGTATCTGGAGCGCTGACGGCGCCCGTACGGGCGGTCCCGCGTGTGCGCGGCGGCGAGCGGTTGCCTCTGGGCGTGACCAGCCGGCCGTCGTGAGAGGAAGCCCATGCGTATCCGCTCAGCCCTGGCCGCAGTCGCCCTCGGTGCCGCCCTGACCGCCGCGGGCGCGGCCGGCGCCGCCGCCGGCGAGGAGCCGCAGCACGACCGCGGCGGCGACCACCACGCGGTCTGCACCCCGTACTTCGGCGTGGTCCACGCCGAGACCGCCGGCATCCTCTACGGCGGCGCCGACTGCCGCGCCGGCCACTTCTGACGGACCGGCTCCGGGCCCCCTCCGCCGTCGCGGAGGGGGCCCGGCCGTTCGCGCCCGCCCGCGCTCCCGGAAGGCCCTAAGGCAGGGTGAGGATCTCCGCGCCGGTCTCGGTCACCACGAGCGTGTGCTCGAACTGCGCCGTCCGCTTGCGGTCCTTGGTGACGACCGTCCAGCCGTCGTCCCACATGTCGTACTCGTGCGTCCCCAGCGTCAGCATCGGCTCGATCGTGAACGTCATGCCCGGCTGCATCACCGTCGTCGCGTGCGGGCTGTCGTAGTGCGGGATGATCAGGCCCGAGTGGAACGACGAGTTGATCCCGTGCCCGGTGAAGTCCCGGACCACGCCGTAGCCGAAGCGCTTGGCGTACGACTCGATCACCCGGCCGATGACGTTGATCTGCCGGCCCGGCTTGACCGCCCGGATCGCGCGGTCGAGGGACTCGCGGGTCCGCTCCACCAGCAGCCGGCTCTCCTCGTCGACGTCCCCGACCAGGTACGTGGCGTTGTTGTCGCCGTGCACCCCGCCGATGTACGCCGTCACGTCGAGGTTGACGATGTCGCCGTCGCGCAGCACCGTCGAGTCCGGGATGCCGTGGCAGATCACCTCGTTGACGCTGGTGCACAGCGACTTGGGATAGCCGCGGTAGCCCAGCGTCGAGGGGTAGGCGCCGTGGTCGCACATGTACTCGTGCGCCACCCTGTCCAGTTCGTCGGTGGTGACGCCCGGTGCGATCAGCTTCGCCGCCTCCGCCATAGCCCGCGCGGCGATCCGCCCCGCGACGCGCATCGCCTCGATCGTCTCCGGGGTCTGCACCTCCGGTCCGGTGTACGGCGTCGGCGCGGGCTTGCCGACGTACTCGGGGCGGCGGATGTTTCCGGGCACCTGACGGGTGGGAGAGAGCTCCCCTGGTACGAGCAGCGACTGGCCAGACATGCCAGCGAGTCTAACCAGCGGGCATGGGGGAACATGTCGTTGGCGAGAGGAGCGGGTCATGGCCTTGTTCAAGAAGCGGACGGTCGGCAAGCCGGGCGAGTGGTTCTACTGCCTGGAGCACAAGAAGGTCGAGGAGGGCCCGGAGTGCCCGGCCAAGGACCGCTTCGGTCCGTACGCCTCCCGGCAGGAGGCCGAGCACGCCATGGAGACCGCGCGCGAGCGCAACCTCCAGTGGGAGAACGACCCCAAGTGGCACGACGCCCCCACCGGCGGAGGCGCGACCGAGGACTGATGAACTGAGCGACTGATGAACCGATGGCCTGATCGGGTCGCCTGCTGGCCTGATCAGGCCTCGGCCGGTGCGGCTGCCGCGCGCTGTGCGCGCAGCCGCACCGCGTGCTCGTTCGTCCGCACGTCGTACCGCATCAGGTTCGGCAGGCACAGCGCCAGCAGCCCCACCGCGCCCGCGCACAGCAGCCCGCCCGACCACACGGACGCGCGCACGCCCCACCACGCGGCGAAACCGCCCGACCGGACCTGGCCCACGGTCGGCCCGACCGAGTACGACAGCAGCTCGATCCCGGCGAGCCGGCCGCGCAGCTCGTCCGGGATCGTCTGGTTCCACATGGCCCCGCGGAAGATGCCGCTGACCATGTCGCAGGCGCCCGCCACCGCCAGGAACAGCAGCACCAGCCACACGTCGCCGACGACGCCGGCGGCCGCGATCGCCAGGCCCCACAGGGCCGCCGCAGCGACCACCATCCGGCCGTGCCGGTGGACGCGCGAGGTCCAGCCGCTGGTCAGGCTCACCACCAGCGACCCGGCCGGGAGGGCGGCGTACATCAGCCCCAGCGACCACTCGGCGTCCAGTTCGTCCGCGAGGAACGGCAACACCGCGAGCGGCATCGCCAGGAACATCGCGGCGAGGTCGACGGCGTAGGTGCCGAGCAGCTCCTTGCGGCCCCACGCGTACCGGGCGCCCTCGAGGATCGCCCGCAGCGACGGCTTCGCCGCCTCATAAGAGGCGGGCGAGGCGGCTATGCGGACGACCAGCACGACGGATACGGCGAAGGTGACGAGGTCCGCGCCGTAGGCCCAGCCCAGGCCCGCGTACGCCACCACCACGCCGGCCAGCGCCGGGCCCGCCACCCCGCCGACCGTCCAGCGCAGCGAGTTCAGCGACACCGCGGCCGGCATGTGCTCGTGGGCGACGATCCGCGGCCACAGCGAGTCGAGCGCGGGCCGCTGCACGGCGCCCAGCGCGGACGACAGGGCGGCGACGACGTACAGCGGCCACACGGCCGGGTGCGGCATCAGCGCGTCGACCAGCAGCACCGCGGACAGCAGGCCCTGGCCGGCCTCCGTCCAGACGATCAGCTTCCGCTTGTCCAGCGCGTCGGCGAGCGCACCCCCGTACAGCCCGCACACGATCAGCGGCACCAGCTCCACCGCGCCGATCGCCCCCACCGCCGCCGCGGATCCGGTCAGTTCCTTCACCTGCACCGGCAGCGCGACGAACGTCAGGAAGCTCCCGAAACCCGAGATCAGCCCCGACACCCACAGCCGCCGGAAGTCGGCGGAGGCCCGCCACGGCGCGAGGTCGGGCAGCAGGGAACGCAGGCCGGAGGGGCCCTCGGCGGCCTCGGCGGCGCCGCCGGGCGAGTCGTCGGTCACGAGGGCCCATGCTGGGCCGGGCCGGCGACCGGGGGCAAACGCTTTTTCTCCACGCGTATCTGTCCACGGGTACGCGTCGTCCGCCGTCCCTACCCGGGCCTTGGTACCGGTGGGCTCGCGTGCGGGTTGTTCAGCGGGTGCGCCGGGCGGTGAGGACGGTGTCGTGGACGGTCACCGGCGTGCCGTCGGGCGTGGTGTCCGCGCGCGGGCGCGCGGTTCGGGCGAGGACCTTCCACTCGTGTTCGGGGAGGCCGGCCGCGAGGTCGTCGGCGGTGTAGAAGAGGCCGGGTTCGGCCGGGCGGGGCATGGCGGTGTCGAGGTCGCCGGGGTGGTGGCCGACGATCACCAGATGCCCTTCGGGGGCGACTCGGTCGGCGAGGGCCGCGAAGACCGATTCCCGTACCGGTCGGGGGAAGTGGATGAAGGACGCGGTGACCAGGTCGTAGCGGGGCCTTTCGCCGGGCTGCCAGCGGCGGATGTCCGCCTGCTGCCAGGTCGTGCGGCCGGCCAGGTGGGCGGGGGTGTGCCCGGCGGCCCGGTGGAGGGCCTCGGAGGAGAAGTCGACGCCGGTGACCTGCCAGCCCTGCCCGGCCAGCCAGATGGCGTCCGCGCCCTCACCGCAGCCCACCTCCAGCGCCGTCCCCGGAGCGAGCAGCGAGACCTCCTCGACCAGCGCGGAATTGGGCTCACCGCTCCACACCTGGCCGGTGCTGTAGCGCCGGTCCCAGAAGGCGGCACTGAAACGCGGGTCGTTCTCGGTCATCACGGACTCCTTCGGACGGTGGGGCAGGGTCATGCGCGGGTGGGTTCGGGGGCGGGGATACGGCGTCCCCACAGACCGAAGAGGACGAGGCCGGCCGGCGGCGCCGGCGCGGTATCGGGCCCGCCCGCGGTGGGCGAGCTGCCTCGGGTCATTGCGTCGTCTCCTGTCCTGTGTCGTCGCCCGCACCACCGGGGCGGGCGCCTGCTGACACGGTCGGACCACGCGGATCGACATGCAAAGAACCTTGCTGCGGTGGCAAGGTAGGGGCATGGACGAAGAGACCGCAGCGACGCTGGAGGCGGTCGGGCCCCGCCTGAAAGGGCTGCGCACTCAGCGCAACCTGTCGCTGACCTTCCTCGCCCAGTCCACCGGGATCTCCCTGAGCACGCTCTCCCGCCTGGAGAGCGGTCAGCGCCGCCCCACCCTCGAACTGCTGCTCCCTCTGGCGCGCGAGCTGCGCGTGGACATCAGCGAACTCATCGGGGCGCCGCAGACCGGCGATCCCCGCCTGCGGCTCGAGCCCGTCACCCGCCACGGCATGACCATGCTGCCCCTGACTCGGCGAGCAGGAAGCCTGCAAGCCTACAAACTGATCATCTCGCCCAGGATGCGCTCACCCGAGCCCGAGCAGTCCAGCCATGAGGGCTACGAGTGGATCTACGTCCTCGACGGCCGCCTGCGCCTGGTCCTGGGAGACAAGGACCTGGTCATGGGGCCCGGTGAAGCGGCCGAATTCGACACCCGCACCCCCCACTGGTTCGGCAACGCCGACGAGCGCCCCGTCGAGATCCTCAGCCTCCTGGGCCGCCAGGGGGAGCGCGCACACCTCCGGGCCCGGACCGTGCGGCCCGAGAGCACCGCAGCAGGCGCCGACCGGCTGCCGGCAGGTCCGGGTGGCGGCCTGCCGGCCGGCACCGCGCGGCCGGGCCGCGAGCCTTCCGCTCAGGGCTGACGGGCAGAGAACTGGCGGCGCAGGTATCCGTGCCAGGCGTGGACGTACGCGGCACTCACCGCGGCTTCGGGGGCGAAGAGGTCAAAGGCGTGGTATGCGCCGGGGTACAGGTGCAGTTCGACGGGCACGCCGTCGGCCTGGAGCCTGGTCGCGTAGCTCAGGTTCTCGTCGCGGAAGACGTCGAGTTCGGCGGCCGCGATGAAGGTGGGCGGCAGGCCGGTGAGGTCCGTCGCGCGTGCGGGTGCGCAGTACGGCGGGGCCTCGTCGGCGCCGGCGCGGTCCCCGAGAATCAGGTTCCAGGCCAGGATGTTGGTCGCGCGGTCCCAGATGCCGATGTCGGTGACCTCGTGACTCGAAGCGGTGGTGTTGCGGTCGTCGAGCATCGGGTAGCTCAGCGCCTGGAACAGCGGCGCCGGCTCGCCATGGTCGCGGATCATGAGCGCGGTGGCCGCGGCGATGCCGCCTCCGCCGCTCTGCCCGGCCAGGGCGATGCGGCCCGCGTCGATGCCGAGGGCGGCCGCCTGACCGCGGAGCCAGCGGTGGGCGAGCAGTCCGTCCTCGGCGGCGGCCGGCGCGGGAGCCTCCGGCGCGAGCCGGTAGTCGACGGAGGCGACGATGCAGCCGACCTCCAGGACCAGGTGCTTGAGGGTGGGATCGTCCTGGGCCGCGTATCCGAGGACCTGCCCCCCGCCGTGGAACCAGAGCAGTACCGGAAGCGGCCCGGCTGCCTCGGTGGGCCGCAGCAGCCGGATGGGGAGGGTGGATCCGTCCGGGCGGACCACGCCGGCCTCTTCGACCGACACGGACGGCTCATCCGGTATCTGGGCCGCGATCGCCTCGGCGAAGGCGCGGACGCCGGCGCGGGTGCCCTCCAGGTCGCTGAGGTCGAACACCCCCGCCTCCGTCATCGGCACCGCCTTCAGGGCCTCCGCGAGTTCGGGGTCGATCCGCTCGGGTGCGTTCTTGGTGTTCATGTCGTTCGTTCTCCTCGCGGCTGCACAGCAGCCGGTCGTGCGGGTGTGCCGGGTCGTTCGGGCCGGTTCCGCCGGGCCGTCCGGACGCGCGGGGGCCGGGCGGACGGAGAAGGTGGGACGGCTCAGCGCGGGGTGGTCGCGGAGGCGTCGAAGTAGTGGCCCTGGCCGAGGTCGTCGATGAGGCCGGGCTGGACGGGCTTCCAGCCGAGGAGGTCCTGGGTCAGCGTGCTCGAGGACGGGTTGTCGGCCCGGGCGAGGGCACCGAGGAAGCCGAAGTGGGCGTCGGCCTCGGTCGGCGGGATGCTGACCGCGGGCAGGTTCAGCCCGCGGCCGATGCCCTCGGCGATCCGGCGGAAGGTGATCCCCTCGTCGTCGACGGCGTGCAGCCGTGACCCCGCCGGCGCGGATTCCAGCGCCAGCCGGTACAGGCGTGCCGCGTCCAGCGTGTGCACGGCGGGCCAGCGGTTGGCCCCGTCGCCGACGTAGGCGGAGACGCCCTTGGACCGGGCGATGGAGATGAGGGTCGGGACGAAGCCGTTGTGATCGAGCGCGCTGTGCACGGTAGGAGCGAGCCGGACGACCGACGAGCGGATGCCGCGTTCCGCGAGCGCGACCACCGCGTTCTCGGCGTCGATCCGCGGGCCTGCGTCGAGCGCGTCGGCCTCGGTGGCGGCGTCTTCCAGTCCCGCGAAGGCGAGCAGCATGGTTCCCGACGTGGTCACCAGAGGCCTGCCGGTGCCGGCGAGCGCGTTGCCGAGGGCGTCGATGGCGCGCAGATCCGCCGCGACCGCGCCGTCGAAGTCGCCGGCGAACATGGCGTCGTGCTTGAAGGCCAGGTGGATGACGCCGTCGGCCGCGGCGGCGGCCACGGCGAGGCCGTCGAGATCGTCGAGGTCGCCTCGGTGCACCTCGGCGCCGGCGGCCGTCAACGCGGCGGCCGACTTGTCCGAGCGGGCCAGCCCGACGACCTGGTGCCCCGCTTCGAGGAGTTCGGGGACGACGGCGGAGCCGACGTGTCCGGAGGCTCCGGTGACGAATACGCGCATGGTGCGCCTTCCTGCTGCGGGCTCCCCACCGGGGGCGGAGAACACTGATGTCAGTTAGTGACATCACCGTAGCGCCCATGTCAGACTCTGTCATCACTTTGATGTCAGATTCTGTCATCGATAGGTAGGATCGGAGCATGAGCCGATGGAAACCCGACGCGCGAGGCCGCCTGGAGAAGGCGGCGATGGAGCTCTACAACGACAAGGGCTTCGACGCCACCACCGTGGCGGAGATCGCCGCCCGGGCCGGGGTCACCGAACGCACCTTCTACCGGCACTTCGTCGACAAGCGGGAAGTCCTCTTCCAGCCCAACGCCCTGGCTGACGTCCTCGCGAAGGCCACGGCCGCCACCGACGCCCTGCCGCCGCTGGAGGTGATCGCCCACGCCCTGACCGAAGCCGCTCCCGTCTTCGAAGAACGTGCGGAACTGATACGGCAGCGGCAGGCCGTCATCGCCGCCAACCCCGAACTGCAGGAACGCGAACTGGCCAAACTGGCCTCACTCGTCTCCACCCTCGCCCAGGCGCTTCGCGAACGCGGTCTGGAGGCCACCACCGCGACACTCGCGGCCGAAATCGGGGTCGCCGCGTTCAAGGTCGCCTTCGAGCGCTGGATCGACAGCCGCGGCCGGCACGCCCTCGCCCGGCTGATCCGGGAGACCCTGGACACCGCCAGGCAGCTCACCGCACCGGCCGGACATGCCGCCGGGACCGACGACGGGAGCTGCACAGGCCGGGAGAGCGTGGCATAACAGGCACATCACCGAACCGGAATCAAGATCGCCCCGCTTCCGCCGACCCCCGCTTCCGCCGACCCCCGCTTCCGCCGATTCCCGTTCCGATACTCCCCAGGGGCCTACCAGGGCGCCGGCGGCGGAGCCGTCAGCTGGTCGGCCAGCCGGGCCAGCCGGTCCCGGAAGCGCCGCCGGCCCCGCGGCGCGGGCAGCGAGTTGTCCCCGGCCGCCGCGCTCACCAGGTGCTGCACGGTGTCCAGGTCCAGCTCCGAGCCCTCCGGCACGGCCAGCGACTCGTGCGCCATCGCGACGAGCTCCCCCTCGCCGGGGCCGAGGGCCAGCACCGTCGCACCGGCCCGCCGCGCGTCGTGCACCCGTTCCAGCAGCGGGGCACCGGGCCCGCCCGGCGACACCACCAGCAGCGTCTCGCCCCGCCGCACCGCGGCCAGCCGCCCCGGCCCGACCGCCAGGTGTGCGGGGTCGGACGCGCGCGCGTCGTGCCGCACCAACGTCGGCGCCAGCTCCGGCGTCCCCGACCACGCGGCCTCGTCCACCAGATGGGCGGTCAGGTGCCACGGCTCGTACTCCGGCGTGCCCACCAGCAGCAGCCCGCCCCCGTGCGAGACCACCGACCCGCGCAGCGACCCCGCGAACCGTCTGGTGGCCCCCAGCCATTCGGTCCCGGCGAGCACTTCACGGAGCAAGGCGACACGTACGGCGTCCATGTGTCCGCATGGTGCATCAACCGCGCACTCCTGGCCCGCGGTTCACCCGCGATTCGCCCGCCTTGGGGACAGCGCCGGGGACCGTCCGCGCCTCCCCCGACGGCGGCCGCACCCGGCGCCCCGCCCGCGCGGCCGGCGTCCCGCCCGCGCGGCCGACGAGCCGCCGGCCGCCTGCTCCGACCCGCCCCGCGCCGACGCGCACACCGTCGGACTCCGTTACGAGACCGGTGACTTCGGCGCGTACCGGCGCATCGTCCCGCGGCGGGTGCCCGTGACGCGGCTCACCCGACCGCCCCGGGCCGCCCGGCCGGCCGTACAGTCGGCCCATGACCTCTACCGACAGTGCTGCACAGACTCCCGCGAAGGCTCCCGCCAAGGACCCGTGGGACCTGCCCGACGTCTCCGGGCTGGTCGTCGGCGTCCTCGGCGGAACGGGGCCGCAGGGCAAGGGCCTCGCCTACCGGCTCGCCCGCGCGGGCCAGAAGGTGATCATCGGCTCGCGTGCCGCGGAACGCGCCCGCGCCGCCGCCGACGAACTCGGGCACGGCATCGAGGGCGCCGACAACGCCGACTGCGCGCGCCGCAGCGACATCGTGATCGTCGCGGTGCCCTGGGAGGGCCACGGCGCGACGCTGCAGGCCCTGCGCGAGGAACTCGCGGGCAAGCTGGTCGTCGACTGCGTCAACCCGCTGGGCTTCGACAAGAAGGGCGCCTACGCGCTCAAGCCGGAGGAGGGCAGCGCCGCCGAACAGGCCGCCGCGCTGCTGCCCGACTCACGGGTCACCGCCGCCTTCCACCACCTGTCGGCGGTGCTGCTGCAGGACCCGGAGGTCGACGCGATCGACACCGACGTGATGGTGCTGGGCGAGGAGCGCGCCGACGTGGAGGCGGTCCAGGCGCTGGCGGGCCGCATCCCCGGCATGCGCGGCATCTTCGCGGGCCGGCTGCGCAACGCCCACCAGGTGGAGTCGCTGGTCGCGAACCTGATCTCGGTCAACCGCCGCTACAAGGCGCACGCGGGACTCCGGGTCACGGACGTGTGAGGCATGGGGGACACTGGTGGCACCAGCAGTGCCGCAGTGTCCCCCTCCAGGAGCCGACCGCCATGCCCTCCCCGTCCCCCGCCGGCCCGGCCCGGCGTCTCGCCCTCTTCGCCCTCGCCGTGTGCGTCCTGGCCGTGGCCGCCGCGGTGCTGTCCTTCGTGCGCGGCAGCTGGCTGGGGATCGTGTGGATCCTGCTCGCCGGACTGTCGTCCAACATGGGCTGGTACTACCTGCGCCGGAGCCGGATGACCCACGCCCAGCAGCGGTAGCGGGGCGGTCACCGGCCGGTGGTCGGGTGGTAGTCGGCCGTCGGCCGGTAGCCGGCGTGGCAGTTCCGCAGGCTCACGGCCAGAAGTGGTAGAGGTCCCAGCCCTGGGCGGAGTCGAAGTCGCTGACGCCGAGCCCGCGCAGCACGGCGTCGACCAGGTCGAAGAACACCGCGTTGACCGAGGGCACCCACAGCAGCGCGAACACGAACAGCAGCCCGAACGGCGCGAAGGGCTCCACCTGGCGCTTGACCTTGTACGACAGCCAGGGCTCGAGCACCCCGTAGCCGTCCAGGCCCGGCACCGGCAGGAAGTTCAGGATCGCGGCGGTGACCTGGAGCAGGGCCAGGAACGCGAGCGCGAAGCGGAAGTCCTGCGGCACGCCGTCCAGCGCGTCCAGCCAGAACGGGGCCGTGCACACCGCCGCGAACAGCACGTTCGCCAGCGGTCCCGCCGCCGAGACCAGACTGTGCCGCCAGCGCCCCGGGATCCGGCCGCGCTCGATGAACACGGCACCGCCGGGCAGCCCGATCCCGCCCATGATCACGAACAGCACCGGCAGCACCACGCTGAGCAGCGCGTGCGTGTACTTCAACGGGTTCAGTGTGAGGTACCCCTTGGCGCCGACGGTGATGTCGCCGCCGTGCAGGGCGGTGCGCGCGTGCGCGTACTCGTGCAGGCACAGCGACACCACCCAGGCCGCCGTCACGAACAGGAACACGGCCACGCCCGGCTCCTCGGCGAACCCCGTCCAGGTGGCCCATCCCGCGACCGCGGTGACGGCCAGGATCCCGAGGAAGACGGGACTGATCCTCTGATCGCTGCGGCGGGTGGCGGCGGTGGTCATGGGGCTCCCGACTTTCGTGCGCACGCTGGGACTGCCCGACCGTACCGGGCCTGTGAGGACAACGTCCCACGGGCGGGCCCCGGTTCCGCGGGCGGCCTCGGAGAAGGCGTGCGGGGCGGCAGGACGCGGCGTCCACCGACGAGTTGAGTACGGTTTCCGGGTGTGACGGGGAGGGCCGACCGGGCCCGTCCCCCCGCTGCGCCGGTGACCGAACCCGTGACCGGCCCCGACGGCACCGCAGATTCCGGAGACTATGGACCCCGTGCGCTACGGCATCCTCGGCACCACCCAGGCGCTCCGCCCCGACGGCACCGCCGTCCCGGTCGGCGGGACGCGGCTGCGCGCGCTGCTGACCGTGCTGGCCCTCCGGGCCGGCCGTACCGTGCCCGTGGCCGTGCTGGTCGACGAGGTGTGGGACGGCGACCCGCCCGCCGACGCGCCGGGCGCGCTGCAGGCGCTGGTGGGGCGGCTGCGCCGGACCCTCGGCGCGGACGCGGTCGCCTCCGCGGACGGCGGCTACCGGCTCGTCGCCGCCCCCGACGACGTCGACCTGCACCGTTTCGAGCGGCTGACCGGCGAGGGGGTCCGGGCCCTGGGCGACGGCGACCCCGCGAAGGCGGCCGTCGTTCTCGACGACGCCCTCGCCCTGTGGCGCGGACCCGTCCTCGCCGACCTGCCCGGCCGCACCGCCGAGACGGCCCGCTGGGAGGCCCGGCGCCTGGACGCGCTGCGCGCCCGGCACACCGCCGCCCTCGCCCTCGGCCACGCGCAGCAGTCCCTGCCCGAGCTGACCGCCCTGTGCGACGGCCACCCCCTGGACGAGCCCCTGCAGGCACTGCGCCTGCGCGCCCTGCGCGACGCGGGCCGCACCGCGGAGGCACTGGCCGCCTACGAGGACGTACGACACCTCCTGGCGGACCGCCTCGGCGCCGACCCGGGCCCGGAACTGCGTTCACTGCACGCGGAGTTGCTGCGCCCGGACGACGGGTACGGCGACCGCGCGACGTCCGGCGGCCGCGCTGCGTCCGGCCGGGCGCGTCCCATGGCGGGCTCCGCGCCGGCCGTCGCCCCCGCCTCTTCGCCCGGGGGCGGTGACGACGCTGCGTCCGGTGGCCGCGCGCCGTCCGGCAGCCGCCTGCCGGGCGGACCGGCACGCCCCGCGCGGGCCGCCGCCCCCGCGTCTCCGCCGCCGTCCGGCGGCGACGTGGCGTCCGGCGGTCGCGCTTCGCGCGGCGACCGGGCGGTGTCCGGCTCGGCGGGTGCTGCGGGTTCTGCGGGGGGCTCCGCGTGGGCGGCCGACCCCGGCTCTCCGCCCCTGGCCGGTGACGACGTGGCGTCCGGTGGCCGCGCGCCGGGCGGTGACGAGGCGGTGTCCGGCCCGGCGGGTCCTGCGGTGGGTGCCGCGCGTCCCCTGACGGGCTCCGCGTGGGCGGCCGACCCCAGCTCTCCTTTGCCCCCGGTCGGCGACGACGTGGCGTCCGGTGGCCGCGCGACGGGCGGCGAGCGTGCGGCCGTCGGTCCCGTGCGTCCCCCGGCGGACCCCGCGCGGGCCGCCGTTCCCCCTGCTCCCGCCGACCCCGCCACACCCGCCTCCCCGCCCCCCGGCAACCTCCGCGCCCGCCTCACCTCCTTCGTCGGCCGGGAAGCCGACATCGATGCGATCCGGGGCGACCTGTCCGCAGCCCGGCTGGTGACCCTGCTCGGCGCCGGCGGCGCCGGGAAGACGCGCCTGTCGCAGGAGGCCGCCGAGACCGTACGGGACGCGGCCCCGGACGGGGTGTGGCTGGCCGAACTGGCGCCCGTCGACGACCCCGACGCCGTACCGGAGGCCGTGCTCACCGCCCTCGGCGCCCGCGAGACCGTGCTGTACGGCGCCGGCGCGGAGGCGATGCGCGCCGGGGCGGAGCGCCACGACGACCCCGTCGAGCGGCTCGCCGAGCACTGCGGCCGGCGGCGCATGCTGATCGTCCTCGACAACTGCGAGCACGTCGTCGACGCCGCCGCCCGGCTCGTCGAGGAGCTGCTGGAACGCTGCCCGGGACTGACGGTGCTGGCCACGAGCCGGGAACCGCTCGGCGTGCCGGGGGAGTTGCTGCGGCCGGTGGAACCGCTGCCGGAACCGGTCGCGCTGCGGCTGTTCGCCGAGCGCGGGGCCGCCGCACGGCCCGGCTTCCGCGTCGACGACGACCCCGACGCCTGCGCCGAGATCTGCCGGCGCCTCGACGGACTCCCGCTCGCCATCGAACTCGCGGCCGCCCGGCTGCGCATGCTGACGCCACGTCAGATCGCCGACCGGCTCGACGACCGCTTCCGGCTGCTGACCTCCGGCAGCCGTACCGTGCTGCCCCGCCAGCAGACCCTGCGCGCCGTAGTCGACTGGTCCTGGGACCTGCTCGACGAGGACGAACGGGACGTGCTCGGCCGCCTGTCGGTGTTCGCGGGCGGCTGCGACCTCACCGCCGCCGAGGCCGTGTGCGGGCCGGCCGCCCTGGAGGCGCTCGGCTCGCTGGTCGACAAGTCCCTGGTCGTGGCCGCCCCCTCGGGCGAGGGCGAGATGCGTTACCGGCTGCTGGAGACCGTCGCCGAGTACGCGGGCGAGCGGCTTCAGGAGTCGGGCCATCGCGCGGAGACGGAGCGCGCCCACCTGACGTACTATCGCGAACTCGCCCGCCGCACCGACCCGTTGCTGCGCGGCCCCGGCCAGCTCGCCGCCATCGGCCTGCTGGAGCGTGAGTACGAGAACCTGCGCACCGCCCTGCGTCACGCCGTCACCGAGCGCGCCGAGCAGGAGGCCCTGTGCCTGGTCCTGTCGCTGGCCTGGTACTGGCAGATGCGCGACCTGCGCATCGAGGGCCGCAACTGGTCCCGCGAGGTGCAGTCCCTCGGCCCGGACCCGTTCGCCGAGCCGGTCCGCCGGGCCGCCCCCGTGCGGCAGCGCTGCACCGACGTCCCGCTGCCCTGGACCGGCGAGGTCCTCGCGGAGGCCTGGCGCGGGGTGCACCTGATCCACCTCGCCTACATGGACACCGAGCTGGACGCCTGGCAGAGCCCCGAGGCCCAGGCGAAACTGCGCGCCATCGCCGCGGCCTACGAGCCCGGACTCCCGCAGACCTGCCGCGCTCCCGGCGCCCTGTGGGTGTTCGCGATCATGCTCTCCGGCGACCTGGAACGGCTGCGCGAGGTCATGGACGCCACCGTCCGCACCTGCCGTGCCACGCCCGGCTTCGAGTGGGAGCTCGCCGTGAGCCTGCAGTTGCGCGCCAACCTGCTCGCCAACCGCGTCGACTCCGCGGGTGACGCGGCCCGCGACGCCGACGAGGCGCTGGAGGTCTACCGCCGCATCGGCGACCTGTGGGGCGTCGCCGAGGCGCTGTCCGCGCGGGCCGAGGCCCATGAGCGCATGGGCGACTGGGCCCGGACCGCCGCCGACTACGAGGCCGCGATCGAGCAGGCCGAGCAGCTCGGCGCCCGCGCCCAGGTGGCCGTGCTGAACGCCCGCCTCGGCGGCGCCCTGCTGGACGCGGGCCAGGGCGAGCGCGGCGAGCGGCTGCTGCGCGAGGTGATCGCCCGGCAGGACGGCTCGGGCAACGAGGCGATGCCGGCCGCCCGGCTGTTCCTCGCGGGGCGGCTCGCCATGACCGGCCGCATTCCGGAGGCGCGCGAACAACTGCGGCTGCTGCGCGAGCAGTTCCGGATCACCCACTTCGTCGCCTTCGACGCGTTCATCCTCGGCGCCGAGGCCTGGGTGGACGCCGTCGACGGCCGCTACGAGGACTGTCTGCGCAAGGCGCGGGCGGCGCTGGAGAAGGCCGGCGACCCACTGGCGGAAGCCATCGCCCCCACGCTCAGGTCGGCCTTCCTGACCGTCGCGGCCGCGGCCCTGGCCCGCGTCGACGACGGCGGCCGCGCCCGGGACGCCGCCCGCTGCATCGGCGCCGCCGACGCCCTGCTGCCGCCCGCCCATGCGCAGACGTTCACGGAGCGCGAGGTCCGCGCGCTGGCCGTGGCGCGCACCCGGGGCGCGCTCGGCGAGGAGGCTTACGAGGCCGCGTACGCGGAGGGCGGCGGCCTCTCCGCGGAGGAGGCCGCCGCCCTGGTGTGACGCGCATGTGTGACGCGCGCCGTGCCGGTGCCGGTCAGACCTTGGTGCGGAACTTGCGGACGGCGACCGGCGCCATCACCGCCGTGATGGCCACCGACCAGCCGAGGGTCACCCACACGTCGTGCGCCACCGGGCCGCCGGTCATCAGCCCGCGCGCCGCGTCGGCGAGCGAGGACAGCGGGTTGTAGTCGGTGAAGGTCTCCAGCCAGCCCGGCATCGACGCGGTCGGCGCGAAGATCGACGAGCCGAACTGCAGCGGGAACAGCACCAGGAAGCCCATCGCCTGCACGGACTGCGCGCTCTTCATGACCACGCCCAGGGTGAGGAACACCCACATGATCGACGAGGCGAACACCGCGGACAGACCCACGGTCGCCAGCAGGCCCGCCCAGTGGTCGATGTCGAACCCGACGGCGACGGCGACGATCATCAGCACGGTCGTCGCGAACAGCATCCGCGCCAGTTCCACCGAGATCTTCGCGAACAGCACCGAGCCGCGCCCGATCGGCAGGGACCGGAAGCGGTCCATGACACCGCTGTGGAAGTCCTGGTTGAAGCCGGTGCCGACGCCCTGGGCCAGCGTCATGCTCGTCATCGCCAGCATGCCGGGGATGACGTACTGCACGTACCCGTCCTGCCCGCCGCCGAGGGCCTGCCCGATCGAGCCGCCGAAGACGTAGACGAACAGCAGGGTGAAGACGACCGGCATCAGCAGGGCGTCGAACATCGACTCAGGGTCCTGCCGGATCCACAGCAGGTTGCGGCGGATCAGGGCGCCGGTGTGGCGCAGGTGACCGCGCAGCGGAATGCGCGCGTCGGTCGCGGTGGGGGTGGCGGTCGTGGTCGCGGTGGCGGTTGCGGTGCTCATACGGCGACCTCCTCACGGGTGTCGGCGGGCACGGCGTCCTGCGGGGCACTGGCGCGGTGGCCGGTGAGGGACAGGAACACCTCGTCCAGGCTGGGCAGTTCGGTGGTGATGGAGGAGAGGGTGAGGCCGCGCGCGGTGACGGCCTGCACGACGGCGGTGAGCTGCTCGTCGCTGAGGACCGGCACCAGCACGGCTCCGGCCTCGGTGTCCACGGTCGTCGTCGCGAGCCCGGTGATGCCGAGGCCGTCCAGCGCGGCGGCGAGCGGCCGCAGCTGCCGCGGGGGGGGGGGGGGGGGGGCGGGGGGGGGGGGCGCCCCCCCCCGGGCGCCGGAGGGGCGGAGGGCG
>NZ_JBFADM010000069.1:0-44674 GCF_040641355.1 Streptomyces sp. NPDC020996 | reverse complement strand
GCCGCCCCCCCCGCGCTGCCGGGCGGGGGCGGCGGGGGCGGCGGCAATGGCCCGCCGGCCCCGCCCCGGTGCCGTTCGCGCAGGCAGCCGCCGCACTTCCCCGGGCAGGGCGGTCCGTGTCATGCCCTCACGCTCCGGGGCGGTGGTCGTTTGCGCAGGTGGGAAGCGCCCGAACGGTTGTCGTACAGACGTTCGGGAATTGGTCTATGGTGGGGGTGAGGGAGTCGGGAACTGATGTTCGATACGGTTCGATGCGGGAGGTGCGGATGCCAGGGTTCACGCATCTGCACACCGTCTCCGGGTTCTCCCTGCGTTACGGCGCCTCGCACCCGGAGCGGCTGGCCGAGCGCGCCGCGGAGCGGGGCATGGACGCCCTCGCCCTCACCGACCGCGACACCCTCGCGGGCACGGTGCGCTTCGCCAAGGCCTGCGCCAAGACGGGAGTACGGCCCCTGTTCGGCGTGGAACTGGCGGTGGAGCCGGCGACGGCGGACCCGCAGCCGGGGCCCGTGCGCGGAGGCGGGCGCCGCACCCCCGTACGCGGAGGCGCCTTCGTCGACGAGTCGACACCCCGCGTCACCTTCCTGGCCCGGGACGGCGCGGTCGGCTGGGCCGGCCTGTGCCGTCTCGTCACCGCCGCCCACGCCCCCGTCCCCGGCGGCTCCGCCCGGGCGGGGGGACCCCCGTCCGCCGGTACGCCCCTGCTGTCCTGGGCCGACAACCACGCCGACGGCCTGACCGTCCTGCTCGGCCCCGCATCCGACGTCGGCCGTGCCCTCGCCGCGGGCCGCCCCGACCGCGCCGCGCAGCTCCTCGCCCCCTGGCGGGAGGTCTACGGCGACGCCCTGCGCCTGGAGGCCGTCTGGCACGGCCGCCCGGGCACCGGCCCCGGCTCCCTGCGGCTGGCCGCCCGCACCGTCGGCTTCGCCGCCGAGCAGCGGATCCGGCCGGTGCTCAGCAACGCCGTGCGGTACGCCGACCCCGGCCTCGGCCCGGTCGCCGACGTCCTGGACGCGGCCCGCCGCCTGGTCCCGGTCGACCCGGGCAAGGAACTGGACTCGGGGGAGGCCTGGCTCAAGGACCCGGGCGCCATGCTGCGCGCGGCCGAGCGGATCGTTCAGGCCGCGGGATTCCGGCCCGAGGCGGCCCGCCGCCTGCTGGAGCAGACGCGGGCGACGGCCGCCGCGTGCCTGGTCGACCCCGAGGGCGACCTGGGCATCGGCACCGTCCACTTCCCCGAGCCGCACCTGGCCGGCGCCGGGCGCCGCACCGCCCAGCGGGCGCTGGCCTCGCGGGCGGCGGCGGGCATGGTGCTGCGCGGCTACGCCGGCCGGCGCGCCTACTGGGAGCGCATGCACCGGGAGCTGGACATCATCGCCCACCACGGCTTCGCCTCCTACTTCCTGACGGTTGCTCAGGTGGTCGACGACGTACGGAGGATGGGCATCCGGGTCGCCGCCCGCGGCTCCGGGGCGGGCTCCCTGGTCAACCATCTCCTCGGCATCGCGAACGCCGACCCGGTCGAGCACGGGCTGCTGATGGAGCGCTTCCTGTCCAAGGAGCGGGTCGTCCTGCCCGACATCGACATCGACGTGGAGTCCGCGCGCCGCCTGGAGGTCTACCGCGCGATCATCGACCGGTTCGGCACCGAGCGGGTCGCGACGGTCGCGATGCCGGAGACGTACCGGGTGCGCCACGCGATCCGCGATGTGGGCGCGGCCCTGTCCATGGACCCCGCCGACGTCGACCGCATCGCCAAGTCCTTCCCGCACATCCGCGCCCGCGACGCCCGCGCGGCCCTGGAGGAACTGCCCGAACTCAGGCGCCTGGCGGGGGAGAAGGAGAAGTACGGAAGGCTGTGGGAGCTGGTCGAGGCGCTCGACGCCCTGCCGCGCGGGGTCGCCATGCACCCCTGCGGGGTGCTGCTCTCCGACGCCTCCCTCCGCTCCCGCACGCCGGTCGTGCCGACCAGCGGCGAGGGCCTGCCGATGTCGCAGTTCGACAAGGACGACGTCGAGGACCTCGGGCTGCTCAAGCTCGACGTGCTCGGCGTGCGGATGCAGTCGGCGATGGCGCACGCGGTCGCGGAGGTGGAGCGGGCGACGGGGGAGCGGATCGACCTGGACGGACTGCCGCCCGGCGACCCGGCGACGTACCGGCTCATCCGCTCCGCCGAGACGCTGGGCTGCTTCCAGATCGAGTCGCCGGGCCAGCGGGACCTGGTGGGGCGGCTGCAGCCGAGCACCTTTCACGACCTGGTCGTCGACATCTCCCTGTTCCGGCCGGGCCCGGTCGCCGCCGACATGGTGCGGCCGTTCATCGAGGCACGGCACGGGCGGGCGCCGGTGCGCTTTCCGCACCCGGACCTGGAGGAGCCGCTGAAGGGGACGTACGGGGTCGTCGTCTTCCACGAGCAGATCATCGACATCGTCGACATCATGACCGGCTGCGGCCGCGGCGAGGCGGACCGGGTGCGGCGCGGGCTGTCCGACCCGGAGTCGCAGGCGCGCATCAAGGTCTGGTTCGCGCAGCACGCGGCGGCGCGCGGATACGACGCAGAAACGATTCAGCAGACCTGGGAGACCGTCGAGGCCTTCGGGTCGTACGGGTTCTGCAAGGCGCACGCGGTCGCCTTCGCGGTGCCGACGTACCAGTCGGCGTGGCTGAAGGCGCATCACCCGGCCGCCTTCTACGCGGGGCTGCTCACGCACGACCCCGGGATGTATCCGAAGCGGCTGCTGCTGGCGGACGCGCGGCGGCGCGGGGTGCCGATCCTGCCGTTGGACGTGAACCGGTCGGCGGTCGCACACCGTATCGAACTGGTGTCTGAATCGGGTGTCTGGGGGCTGCGGTTGGCACTCTCCGACGTGCACGGCATCAGCGAGGCGGAGGCGGAGCGGATCGCGGACGGGCAGCCGTACGCCTCCCTGGTCGACTTCTGGGAGCGGGCCCGGCCGAGCCGCCCGCTCGCCCAACGGCTCGCGCAAGTAGGCGCGTTGGACGACTTCGGCGCCAACCGCCGGGACCTGCAGCTGCACCTGACCGAGCTGCACCGGGGCGCCCGGGGCGCGGGCGGCGGCCAGCTGCCCCTGGCCGGCGGGCGCAGGACCGCCCCGGCCGGGCTGCCCGACCTCTCCTCGGCGGAGCGGCTCAGCGCCGAGCTGGGCGTGCTGTCGATGGACGCCTCGCGCAACCTGATGGACGACCACCGGGAGTTCCTCGACGAGCTGGGCGTGATGTCGGCGCGGCGGCTGCGCGAGGCGCGGCACGGCGAGACGGTCCTGGTCGCGGGCGCCAAGGCGGCCACCCAGACCCCGCCGATCCGCTCCGGCAAGCGCGTCATCTTCACCACCCTGGACGACGGCACGGGCCTGGTCGACCTCGCCTTCTTCGACGACTCCCACGACACCTGCGCCCACACCGTCTTCCACTCCTGGCTGCTGCTGGTGCGCGGGGTGGTGCAGCGGCGCGGCCCGCGCAGCCTCAGCGTGGTGGGCGCCGCCGCCTGGAACCTCGCGGACCTGCTGGAGGTGCGCCGGGAGGAGGGGCTCGACGGGGTCGCGGCCCGGCTGGCCGGGCCGGCCGGGTCCGGCCGGGACGGCGCCGCCGGGGACCGCGCCGCACGGGAGGAAGGCGACGGCTCCGGGCGGGAGAACGGCTACGGCTCCGGACGGGAGGACGGTGACGGCCCCAGGCGGGAGGACGGTGACGGCTCCGGGCGGGACGGTGACGGCTCCGCGCCGGAGGACGGCGGCGGTTCGTCGCCGGCCCGGCTCGCCGGTTCGGACGGGCGGCCGGCGCCCGCGGGCTCCGCGGCCCGCGACCCGATGGAGGACCGGAGGATCCGCATGCCCACGGGGTACCGGATGCACCCCTGGGCGGATCTGCGCCCCGCGGGCGAAGGGCCCGCGGTGGGAAGGAAGTTGTGGCACCAGAGTCCGGGGAGTGCGGGATGACCGTTCTGTGCGTACGTTTCCAGCTGCCGCCGGCGCACGAGGCCGCCCTGCCGGGGCTGCTCGGGCTGCTCGAGGAGTTCACGCCGGTCGTCCAGGCGCTGCCGCCGGACGGGGCGCTGGCCGATCTGCGCGGCGCCGAGCGGTACTTCGGACGCAGCGCGGCGGAACTGGCGTCGGTGATCCGGGTCCGTGCCCTCGCGCTGCACGGGGTCGACTGCGTGATCGGCGCCGGGCCCGGGCCGCTGCTGGCCCGCGTGGCGCTGCGCGACGCCCGGCCCGGGACGACCTGCGCGGTGCCCGAAGACCCGCACGTCATCGCGGAGTTCCTCGCCGGCCGTCCCGTCGCCGCGCTCCCCGGCGTCGGCGCGGCGACCGCCCGCACCCTGGGCGAGTACGGCCTGGACACCCTCGGCCGGGTCGCCGCCGCGCCGCTGTCCACGCTCCAGCGCCTGGTCGGCGCGAGGGCGGGCCGCGAACTGCACGAGAAGGCGAACGGCATCGACCGCGGCCGCGTCGTCCCGAACGCCGTTTCCCGTTCCCTGGCCGCCGAACGCCCCTTCCCCCGGGACGAACTGGACCCCGGCCGCCACCGCCGTGCCCTGCTCTCGGCCGCCGAGGAGCTGGGCGCCCGGCTGCGCGCCCTGGACAAGGTCTGCCGCACGCTCACCCTCACCGTGCGCTACGCCGACACCTCCGCCACGACCCGCAGCCGCACCCTGAAGGAGCCGACCGCCCACTCGGCCGCGCTGACCGCGGCGGCGTACGGCATGTACGAGGCGCTGGGCCTCCAGCGCGCCCGGGTCCGCGCGGTCCACCTGCGCGCCGAGGGCCTCGCCCCCGCCGAACAGGCCTCCCACCAGCTCACCTTCGACCCCGCCGACGAGAAGGCCCGCCGTCTGGAGGAGGTCGCGGACCGCGCCCGCGCCAGGTTCGGCCCGGACGCGGTGAAGCCGGGGACGCTGGCGGCGTGAACGCGGCCGGCGGGGTGACCGTGGCCGGCGGGGTGGTCAGTTCGCCCACGGCGGGCTGATCCGGGTTCCGTCGGCCAGTTCGGCCTCCAGCCCGATGGACGTGGTGACCCAGGAGATCGCGGTCTGGTCGGTCGGGTTCTCGACGCCGAAGGCCGTGCCCGGGTTCACGATCACCGTGTCGCCCGCGGTGACGCGGTCGGTGCGGCCGTCGAGGGTGACCAGCAGTTCGCCGATGAGCAGGTGGAAGACCTCCTCCCGGCTGACGGTGTGCACCGGCGCCCTGGTGCCCGCCGGGATCTCGCCCCGCCAGGCGCACAGCTCCTTGCTGCCGGTGAGGGGAGTGGCGTACGAGACGAAGCGGGCGCCGTGGATCTCGTGGGTGACGGCGTCGGACGTGCGGATGACGGGCATGGGTGCCCTCCGTTGGTCAAGTTGCTTGACTATATGGACTGGACCCATGGTCAAGCCGCTTGACCATTTCGTCAAGGGTGTTTCAATGCCTCCGTGCAGAACTCCGAGGCCATGGCCCTGTCCGCCGCCCTGCTCGCCGTCGCCGGCGAGCTGACGCAGCGCATCAACGAGGGCGTCGCCGCCCGTGGCTTCGAGGGGCTGCGGCCCGCGCACGGTTTCGCCTTCGCGCGGCTCGCCCCGGACGGTGCGACGGTGACCGACCTCGCCGCCCACCTCGGGGTCACCAAGCAGGCCGCCAGCCAGCTCGTCGACGAGATCGTGCGCAAGGGGTACGCCGAGCGGCGGCCGCATCCCGCCGACGCGCGGGCCCGGCTGATCGTGCTGACGGAGCGCGGGCGGGCCTGCACGCGGGCCGCGGAGGAGGCGGCCGCGGAAGCGGTGCGCCGGTGGGCGGAGCTGCTCGGGGAGGGCGAGGTGCGGGCGCTGTCCGACCGGCTGGCCCGCCTCGCCCCCTACGGTCCTGTCCGGCCCACCTGGTGACGCCTCATCAGGCGTGACAGCCGAATCGGCTGTCACTGGAAGTTTTTACTGACGCGTAACTTCACGTCTTTACTACTCGCCCGTAACTTGATGGGTGAACAGCATCCTCGTGATCCGGATCACAGGGCGTCCTGCCGTCGCAACTCCCTTGAGCCGCAAGGAGATCACTCGATGCTGCCCTGGAAAAGACTCCTCAGACCCCTGACCGCGCTGCTCCTCACCGCCGCCGTCGCCCTGGTCCCCGCCACCGCCGCCCACGCCTCCACCGCCCCCAGCGCGGGCTGGAACGACTACTCCTGCAAGCCCTCCGCCGCCCACCCCCGTCCCGTCGTCCTGGTGCACGGCACGCTCGGCAACTCCGTCGACAACTGGCTGGGCCTCGCCCCGTATCTGAAGGACCGCGGGTACTGCGTCTTCTCCTTCGACTACGGCCAGCTCCCCGGCGTCCCCGTCTTCTACGGCCTCGGCCCCGTCGACAAGTCGGCCGAGCAGCTGTCCGCCTTCGTCGACAAGGTGCTCACCGCCACCGGCGCCGGCAAGACCGACATCGTCGGCCACTCGCAGGGCGGCATGATGCCCCGCTACTACCTGAAGTTCCTCGGCGGGGCCGCCAAGGTGAACGCCCTCGTCGGCATCGCCCCCAGCAACCACGGCACCGACCTGAACGGCCTGACCAACCTGCTGCCCTACTTCCCGGGAGCCGAGGACCTGCTGTCCACGGCCACCCCGGCCCTGGCCGACCAGATCACCGGCTCCGCCCTCCTCACCAAGCTCAACGCCGGCGGCGACACCGTCCCCGGCGTCCACTACACCGTCCTCGCCAGCAAGTACGACGAGGTCGTCACGCCGTACCAGAGCCAGTACCTCAGCGGTTCCGACGTGCACAACGTGCTGCTGCAGAACCTGTGCTCGCTCGACCTCTCCGAGCACCTGGCGATCGCGCTGTTCGACCGGATCGCCTTCCACGAGGTGGCCAACGCGCTCGACCCGGCGCACGCCACCGCCACCACCTGCGCGTCGGTGTTCAGCTGACCCCGCGTCGGGGCCTGCCCGGCCTGAGCCGCCGGACAGGCCCCGACGCCGTCGCCGGGCCCGCCTAACGGCCGTGCCGCCCGGCGGCCGCGCGGCGGCGGACCGAGGCGAACAGGGCCGCCGAGCCGAGCGTCAGGGCCGCCGCGCCGCCCACGGCGAGGTACGGGACGCTGCCGTCGCCGGTCTCGGCGAGGCGCCGCGCGGCCCCGGCCGCCGTCGGCGCGCCGGCCGCGACGGCGTCCGTGCCACGGCCCTCCGCGCTGCCCTCCGCGCTGCCGTCCGCGCTGCCGTCCCCGGTGGTGGCCGGCCGCGCGGAGGTGCGGGCGTCGTCGTCGCCGTGACCGTGGTGCTCCACCGTCGACTTGCCGGCGCCGTCCTCGATCTGCTCCTCGGAGGGCGCGGACGCGCTCGGGACCGGCGCCGGACCGGCCGTCACGGCGCCGCCGCTGTCGCCCCCGAACGCGACGTCCGAGCAGGAGTAGAACGCCTCCGGGCCGTCCGAGCGCTGCCAGATCGCGTAGAGCAGCTGCCTGCCGGAACGCTGCGGGAGCGTGCCGGAGAAGGTGTAGTAGCCGCCCGACGCGACCGGGTCGGTGGCCGTGGCCACCGGGTGCTCCAGGTCCAGGTCGGACCAGGCGAGCGGCTGGGCCGGGTCGTGACCGGCCTTGGTGATGTACACCGTGAACGTGCCCTTGTGCGGGGCGGTCACGCGGTACTTGAAGGTGTACGAGCCGCTGCTCACGCTGGTCGCGGGCCAGTCGGCACGGGCCAGGTCCAGCCCCTTGAACTCCTCGTTGCCCGCGCTGCACAGCCTGCCGTCCGGGATCAGCTCCCGGTGCCGTCCGTTCGCGTCCCCGATGCGGATGCCGTTCCAGTCGTACAGCGCCTGCGTGCCGCCCGCCGCGACCGCCGCCTTGCACGCGTCCGACTTCGGGCTCTCGGGCCCCTCGGCGTAACACTGCGCGACCCGGCTGACCGGGTCGCCCATCGAGCCGTGCGCGGACGCCGGGGCGGCGGCGAGGGCGGTCAGCGCGAGCGGGGCCGCGCCGAGGGCGGCGACGGCGACGGCGGCCTTGCGGCGGCGTGCGGGCATGCGGGAACTCCTCGGAGACGGTCCTCGGCGTGAAGCGCGGGGCGGGCCCCGGGGCGGAACCCGGGCGCGGACCCCGTGACGCGGACCCCGTGGCGCGGACCCCGTGGGGGCGATCCGAAACTAGCGCCGGAAGACCGCGGAATCGCCTGCCGGAGGCCGGTGAGGGAGATCCTTATGGTGCCGTTAAGGGAATGCTCAGGCTGCGCTGAGGCAGGTAGCGTGCACGCCATGACGGAGCAGGGGATCCGGCCGGCCACCGCCGACGACGTGCCGGCCGTACGGGCCGTGACCGACGCCGCGTACCACCCCTACATCGCCCGCATCGGAGTGGTGCCGGTGCCCGTGCGGGCGGACCACGCGGCGGACGTGGCCGCGGGCAGGGTGTTCGTCACGGGCGACCCCGTGATCGGTCTCGTGGTCGTCGAGGCGCACGACGACCACCTCTTCCTCGACAGCGTCGCCGTCCACCCCGACGCCCGCGGACGGGGCGTGGGGCGGCGGCTGCTGCACTTCGTGGACGCGCACGCGCGTGCGCTGGGGCTGTCCGAGGTCAGGCTCTACACGAACGCGCTGATGTTCGAGAACCAGCGGATCTATCCGCGCTACGGCTACGAGGTCGTGGAGCGGAGGCAGGACGGGCCGTACGACCGCGTCCATTACCGCAAGCGGCTGGACGGCGGGGCGGGACCGGGCTGATCACCCGTCCGGCCACCAGGTGCGCGCGATGTCCTTGCGCACCTCCGGACGCCCCGCGGGGCGCTCGTCGGCCTCCTCACGGATCCGGCGGGCGTCCGTCCTCTTCAGGGGCTTGTGCACGGTGGTACGGCGCATGGCTGCCTCCTTCAGTGCCTACCGGGTTCCGTGATGTCACGGAGGTAGACCCTTTTCGCGAGCCTGACTCATCAACGGGGGTCTGTCAGTGGTGGTGGTCACGATTCGACTGTCAGTGGCAGGTGTCACTCTGGGGCCCATGACACCCGACGACAAGGGCTTGACCGGTGCGGATGTGGACTGGGACGCGCGGGCCGCCACCTTCGACGAGGAGCCCGACCACGGCCTGCGCGACCCCGGAGTGCGCCGGGCCTGGGCCGGCCGGCTCACCGGCTGGCTGCCCGGACCGGCGAGCGACGTCCTCGACCTCGGCTGCGGCACGGGCAGTCTGTCGCTGCTCGCGGCCGAGCAGGGACACCGCGTCACCGGCGTCGACCGCTCGCCCGCCATGGTCGCGCTCGCGCGGGCGAAAGCGGCCGGGCAGGCCGGATGTGACGCGGTGTTCCATACCGGCGACGCGGCGCTGCCGCCGGTGGGGGAGCGGCGCTTCGACGTCGTGCTGGTGCGTCATGTGCTGTGGGCGCTGGCCGACCCCGGCCGCGCCCTGCGGCACTGGCGCCGACTGCTGCGCCCCGGAGGGCGGTTCGTGCTGGTGGAGGGCGTGTGGGGGACGTCCGGCCCGGTCGGGATACCCGCCGACCGCCTCACCGCGCTGCTCGCCCCGCTCGCCGGCGAGGTGCGCGTGGAGCGGCTGTCCGGGGACGCGCTGCTGTGGGGGAAGGAGGTGCACGACGAGCGGTACGCGGTGGTGGCACGGGTGTGAGGACCCGGGCATGAGGCCCGCGTCAGCCCAGCAGCGCCTCGAAGGCGCCGTCGCGCCGCAGGGCCAGCGCCTCCAGTTCGTCCAGCGCGGCCACGGCGGCGGCCGCCGCCCGCGGGTCGCTGCGTGCCAGGCCACTGTCGGCGAACTCGTCCTCGTCCAGGCGGCGTACGTCCGTGCCGTCCGCGGAGCGCCACAGGTCCAGGTCGAGGTCCTCGACGACCAGCTGCGCGCCGGTGAGCGCGGCCGGGCGGGTGATGTCGCAGTACCAGCCCTTCAGGCGGCCGTCGGCGTCACGCACCTCCTTCACCGAGTACCAGCGGTCGCGCCAGTAGTACTCGGTGAAGACGTCGCCCTTCTCGAAGCGGACGAACCCGAAGTCGCGCACGCCGTCACCCGCCCAGGGCGCGCGGACCGCGATCCGGGTGCCGTCGTCGCCGAGCAGTGCGGCCGGGTAACGGATCTTCGTCCGGCCCGCCTTGACCAGTACGACGTCCAGCGGCCGCGCCGGTTCAGCCGAGTTCGCGGACATACCGCACCTCCGTCCCGCAGCGCTCGTACCCGAACCACTTGTTGATCGCGATCATCGGCTCGTTGCCGGTGTCGTTGCCGGTGAACGCCTCCCGGTAGCCGGCCGCGCGGGCCCGGTGCAGTGAGTCGTTCTTGGCCAGCTTGGCCAGGCCCCGGCCGCGGAAGGCGCGGGCGGTTCCGGTCATGGCGGTGGAATACCGGCCGGCGCGGTCGGTGTAGGCGACGGTGAAGGCGGCGGGCCGGCCGTCGACCACCGCGACGGTGGTCAGCTCCCGGTCGAGCAGCGGATGCTGCCAGCTCACCTCGATCCAGTTGTCGTAGTCGGCGAACTCGGCGTCGATGTCGCTCGGTTCGTCCGACATCGTCTCCGCGTCCAGCTCGAACAGCGGGCGCGGATCGTCCGCGAAGTCGGCCGCGGTGCGCAGCTCGACGCCCGGCGGTGGAGGCGAGAGCGGCGGGAGCGTACCGTCGGCGAGGTCCAGCCGGAGGAAGTGGGCGGAGCGGCCGACGTGGTAGCCGTGCCGTTCGGCGAAGGCCCGGTCGGCCGGTGTGTCCAGCACCCAGGCGAACAGCTTCGTCGCCCCGTGCGCGGCCAGGTGGTCCTCGGCCGCGCGCACCAGGAGCCCGCCGGCGCCGCGGCGTGTCCGGCCGGGGTGCACGTAGACGGTGAGCAGGCCCTGGCCGGGCTCCGAGGTGTCGTGGGCCAGGCTCACCTGGGCCGTGCCGATCACCTCGCCGTCCTCCTCGGCGACCAGGGAGGCGAAGTGGGTGTCGGGGTGGGAGTGGTTCAGGTGGTGGAGGATGGCGTCCGGGGTCCACAGGATGAACGGGAGGGCGAGGTGCCGTACCCGGGCGAAGGCTTCGACGTCGGCCCGGTCGCCGGCACGGAGGTCGCGCACGATCACTGTCATATGCGCGCACGGTACGCCGGGGGCCTGCCGGGGTGCCTCTCATTTTCCGGCGGGTGCGGGACAATCGAGCGGTGACCTTGAAGATCCGCATCGACGACACCGCCCCGCCGTACGAGCAGGTACGGGCGCAGATCTCCGAGCAGGCACGGTCGGGCGCGCTGCCGGTGGGCTACCGGCTGCCGACTGTGCGCGGGCTGGCCGAGTCGCTGGGGCTCGCGGCGAACACCGTGGCGAAGGCCTACCGGGCGCTGGAGACCGACGGGGTGATCGAGACGCGGGGGCGCAACGGCACGTTCGTGGCCGCCGCCGGCTCGGCCGCCCAGCGGGAACTGGCGGCGGCGGCCCAGACGTACGCGGAGCGGGCCCGGCGACTGGGGCTGACGCCGGACGACGCGCTGGAAGCCGTACGCGACGCACTGCGTGCGGGCTACGACCGGGACTGACCGGGCCGGGACCGACCGGGCCGGGACCGACCGGGACTGACCAGGCCGGGACCGACCGGGAACGACCAGCCGGGGCCGACAGGGATCGCTCAGAGCCGGGAACGGTCAGGGCCCGGCGGCGGTGGGCAGCCGGCTCGGGGTGCGGGTGACGGTGAGCCCCGCCCTGGCTGCCGCCCTCCCGAAGGCCCTCACGTCCCGCACCGCCGCCCCGCCGGGGTCGTTGTTGAAGTACACGTACGTGTCCTCGGCGTCGGAGAAGGCGGTGGCGATCCGGTCGACCCAGGTCTCCAGGGACCGCCGGCCGTAGTGCGGCCAGGGCCGGGCGCGTCCCTGGTGCAGGCGGACGTAGCCCCAGTCCGCGGTCCGCCACAGCGGGGTCACCGGGCGGGCCAGCACGTCCGCCCAGCACAGGGCCGCACCCCGGTGCTCCAGGACCCCGCGGACCTCCGGCGTCCACCACGAGTCGTGGCGCGGTTCCACCGCCACCCGCGTCCCCGGAGGGAAGCGGGCCAGACAGGCGTCCAGCAGGCCCGCGTCCGCTCGCAGCGTCGGCGGGAGCTGGAGCAGCACCGGGCCCAGCCGGTCGCCGAGGCCGGCCGCGTGCGTCATCAGCCGGTGCACCGGTTCCTCCGGCTCCCGCAGGCGCTTGATGTGGGTCAGATAGCGGCTGGCCTTGACCGCGACGACGAAGTCCGGCGGCACCCGCTCCCGCCAGCTCTCGAAGGTCTCCCGCGTCGGCAGCCGGTAGAACGCGTTGTTCAGCTCCACGGTCGCGAAACACCGCGCGTACTCCTCCAGCCACAGCCGCACCGGGCACCCGGCCGGGTAGAGCACGCCCCGCCAGTCCCTGTACTGCCATCCCGACGTTCCGGCCAACAGGGTCATACGACCATGAAAGCACCCGGTCCGGTACACGGCCTACAGGTACAGCCCGGCCTCCGCGCCGTCCCGCGGTTCCGGCAGCGCCGTCGGGGAGGTGCCCCGGCGCAGCGCGTACAGCTCCGCCAGCGTCGCCCCGTCGCGGCCCACGCCCTCCTCGCTGCCGAGCCAGTTCACCGCCTCGCGCCGGGTCAGCCTGCCGACCTCGATGCGGGCCAGGCAGCGTCCGGGCCGGACGACGGCCGGGTGCAGGCGCTCCAGGTCCTCGTTGGTCGTCACGCCCACCAGCACGTTGCGGCCCTGGCCGAGCAGGCCGTCCGTCAGGTTCAGCAGGCGGGACAGGGCCTGGCCGGCGGTGTGCTTGGCCTCGCCGCGGATCAGTTCGTCGCAGTCCTCGAGCAGCAGCAGGCGCCAGCGGCCCTTGCCGGCCGCGTCCTCCTCGCCGATCGCGATGTCCATCAGGTACCCCACGTCGGAGAACAGGCGCTCGGGGTCCAGGACGCAGTCCACCTGGCACCAGTCGCGCCAGGACCGGGCGAGGGTGCGCAGCGCCGAGGTCTTGCCGGTGCCCGGCGGGCCGTGCAGCAGCAGCAGACGGCCCGCGATGTCCTCCGGCGTCGTCTTCATCAGGCGGTCCATGGCGTCCGCCACGGGCGCGGTGTAGTTCTCCCGCACCTCGTCCCAGGTGCCCGCCGAGATCTGCCGGGTGGTGCGGTGCGGTCCGCGCCGTGGGGAGACGTACCAGAACCCCATCGTCACGTTCTCCGGCTGGGGTTCGGGCTCGTCGGCGGCGCCGTCCGTGGTTTGGTCGAGGACCTTCTTCGCCAGCTCGGGGGTGGTCGCCGTCACCGTCACGTCGGCGCCCCGGTTCCAGCGCGAGACCAGCAGCGTCCAGCCGTCGCCCTCCGCCAGCGTGGCGCTGCGGTCGTCGTCGCGGGCGACGCGCAGCACCCGCGCGCCGGGCGGCAGGAGCGTCGCCCCTGACCGCACGCGGTCGATGTTCGCCGCGTGGGAGTACGGCTGCTCGCCCGTCGCGAAGCGGCCGAGGAACAGCGCGTCGACGACGTCGGACGGCGAGTCGCTGTCGTCGACGTTGAGCCGGACCGGCAGAGCGTCGTATGGGTTCGCAGACATGGCGCCCATGATCCGGCACCCGGGCGTCCCACGCACCCGGTTTCCATGGTGCGCCGGGCGTGTCGGACCGCGTGTCACCAAGACCGGCACCGGGCCGGCCGGCGCCTGTCGCGCGGCGCCTGAGGGGGCGTCAAGGGCTTTGGACCCTGGGGTGAATCTTCCCCACCTTCCCGTTCAAGGCTCAGCAAAGGTTCGGGTGAGGTGCGACCCCGCCTGTCCGGAGAGTTGAGTCGCTGTCAACCGACGCGTCATGAACGCGTGATCACGATCGGGTGAACACGGGCACGGGAGCTGTCGAGGTCTCAGCATTTTTGACATGAACACTTCCCGTCAACGCGCGTAGCTGGTACCAACGTTGTGGCGGAGATCCTGCTAAAGGGAGGTTCCATGAGACGTTCCCGTATTGCCGTGTTCATCAGCTCCATCGTTCTCGCCGCCGGTGCGGCCCTGACCGGAGCCACGGCGGCGCACGCGTCCGTGACCGGCGGGTACGTTGCCCTCGGCGACTCCTACTCCTCCGGGGTGGGCACGAACAGCTACATCAGTTCCAGCGGCGACTGCAAGCGGAGCACGAAGGCCTACCCGTACCTCTGGGCGGCCGCCAACTCACCAACGTCCTTCAGCTTCGACGCCTGCTCGGGCGCCACCACGGACGACGTCCTCGCCAACCAGATGGGGTCGCTCAGCTCGTCCACCGGCCTGGTCTCGATCAGCGTCGGCGGCAACGACGCCGGATTCGCCGACGTCATGACGACCTGTGTGCTCTCGTCCGACAGCACCTGCCTGTCGCGGATCGCCACCGCGAACGCGTACATCGACTCGACGCTGCCCGGCAAGCTGAACAACGTCTACTCCGCCATCAGCAGCAAGGCGCCCAACGCCCATGTGGTGGTGCTGGACTACCCCCGCTTCTACAAGCTGGGCACCACCTGCATCGGTCTGTCCGAGACCAAGCGGTCGGCGATCAACGCCGCGGCCGACCACCTCGACAGCGTCATCGCCAAGGCCGTCGCCGGCCACGGATTCACCTTCGGCGACGTCCGCACCACCTTCACCGGCCACGAGATCTGCTCCGGCAGCTCCTGGCTGAACAGCGTCAACTGGACGAACATCGGCGAGTCGTACCACCCCACCGCGGCCGGCCACTCCGGCGGCTACCTGCCCGCGTTCGCCAACGCCGTCTGATCCTCACGGCGTCGCCGAGCCGGAAGCGCTGGCGGAGGTCCCTCCTGACGGGGTCTCCGCCACGCACGTCACCGAGAACGGCACCGAGTCGGACGTCACGTGCACCGGGGAGCGCACCTCGACGCTGACCGCGTTGCGCAGCGTCCCGGTGCTGTCGTACGTCGTCACGAACGCCTTGTCCTGCTTGGTCCGGCCGCCGCCCGCCGGGAAGGACAGGGTCTTCCACCCCGTGTCCACCACGTGCCCGTCCTCCGACAGCCAGCGGTAAGTCACCTCGGCCGGCAGCCGGCCCACGGTGATGGTCGCCGTGAAGGCGGGCGCCTCGCTCTCGGCCGGCGGACAGGCGCCGGAGTAGTCGGTGTGCGAGCCGGTCAGCGTGACGCTCACCGACTGCGCCGGGGCGGAGGTCGTCGTACCGCTGCGGCTCGGCGTAGGAGCGGTGCCGGCCGTCTTGCCGCCGGACTCGCCGCGGGTGGCGGCCGGCGAGCTCGCCGCCTGCGAACCGGCGGTGCCGCCGCCCGTCTTCCCGCCCCCGTCGCCGCGGTCGAGCAGCGCGTACGTCAGCCCGGCCAGGGCGAGGGCCACCACCAGCAGCCCGGCGACCAGCACCGCGACGGCCCGCCGGTCGCGGCCCGGCGGCGCCGGGTCCGCGGTGGTCCCCGGCCCGGTGCCGGGCTCGTTCCGGCCGGCCGGATACGGCATCGGCGGCGTCGGCCCCTGCGGGTCGGGGAACCCGGCGACGGTCGGCGCGTACGGCGATGCCCCCACCGCGTCCGCGCGCGGGGTGCCGCCCGCCGCGACCAACCGCAGGTCCTGCTCGGCCCGTTCGGCCGACAGCCGTTCGGCCGGATTCTTGCGCAGCAGCCCCTCGATGACGGGGGCGAGCGCGCCCGCCCGGCGCGGCGGCGGCAGTTCGTCGTCGACGACAGCGCGCAGGGTGTTCAGCGGGGTGTCATGGCGGAAGGGGGAGTTGCCCTCGACGGCCGCGTACAGCAGGACGCCCAGCGACCACAGATCGGACTCCGGGCCCGGCTTGCGGCCCAGCGCCCGCTCCGGCGCGAGGAACTCCGGCGAGCCGATGACCTCGCCGGTCATGGTCAGCGCCGAACTCCCCTCCACCGTGGCGATGCCGAAGTCGGTGAGCACCACCCGGCCGTCGTTCGACATCAGCACGTTGGCCGGCTTCACGTCCCGGTGCAGCACCCCGGCCGCGTGCGCGGCCCGCAGCGCCGCCAGCACCTCGGCGCCGATGCGCGCGGTCCGCTCGGCTGGCAACGGGCCCTCGGCGTCCAGCAGTTCGGCCAGCGAGATGCCCCGGACCAGCTCCATCACGATCCACGGGCGGCCGTCCTGCGTGGCCACGTCGTACACCGTGACCACGTTGCGGTGGGAGACCCGGGCCGCCGCCCACGCCTCGCGCTCCAGGCGGGCGTACATCCGCTCGACGTCCTGCGCCGGCAGCCCGGCGGGCGCCCGCACCTCCTTGACGGCGACCTCCCGGTGCAGAACCTCGTCCCGGGCCCGCCACACCGTTCCCATGCCGCCCTCGCCGAGGGGGGACAGCAGACGGTAGCGGCCCGCGACCAGCCGTTCACCGCCCGGTTCTTCGGACACCTGTGCGCCCCCTTCGCATCCGAGTGCCGTCTCCGCTCCGCGTGATTTCTCCACAAAAGTAGCTCAGCCGAGTGCGGATGCCGCCCCCCTGAGGACCAATCCGGCCCCGAGCGCCACCACGAGGAACGCCGAGCCGAGCGGAGCCGTCCGGCGCACCAGGGCCGCCGCCGGACGGGACGTCCAGCGCGGGCGGCGGTCCAGCACCCGGTTCATGCCGGTACCCAGCTTCACCACGGCGATTCCGGCCGCGGTGAGGGTGAGGGCCAGCCCGGCGCCGTAGGCGACCACGAGCAGCAGACCGAACCAGGCCTGCCCCAGGGCCGCGGCTCCGACCAGCACGACGACCGCGGACGGACTGGGCACGAGCCCTCCGGCGAAGCCGAGCAGGATCGTGCCCCGGAGGGTGGGCGCGGTGGGGTGGGAGTGGGTGAATCCGCCGTGGGTGTGCTCGACCGTGTGCGGATGGGGGTGGTCGTGGGAGTGGCCGTGCTCGTGGCCATGTGCGTGGCCGTGTGCGTGGCCGTGGCCGTGATCGTGGTCCTGGGGGCGGGCGTGGTCGTGCTCGTGCTCGTGGTCGTGGTCGTGGTCGTGGTCGTGCTCGTGCCGGTGTTGCCCGTGCCCGTGGGCGGCCCCGGGTGCGCGGTTGTGCCAGGCCCGGCGCACCAGGTTCGCGCCCGCCAGCGTCACCAGGGCGCCGCTCGCCACGCCCAGCCAGGCGATCACCGAGGGCGCCGCGGCGGAGCCGGCCGTGACCAGGAGACCGAGGGCGACCACGCCGAGGGTGTGGGTGACCGTCACCGACGCGGCCAGCGGCAGCACGTCCCGCGGCCGGGCCCGGCCCCCGCGGGCGGCCGCCGTCGCGGCCATCAGGGTCTTGCCGTGGCCCGGGGCGAGCGCGTGCATCGCGCCGAGCACGACCGCGACGAGCAGGGCGAGCGCGGCGAAGCCGACGGTGAGGTGGTGCCGCGCGACCAGGGAGTCCAGGGCGCGCGTCCAGCGGTCGGCGCCGCGCGGCAGCACGGAGGCGGCCGGGGCGGGCCGCTCGTCCTGGGCCAGGGCCGGTCCGCCGGGGCGCACCCGCAGGGCGGCGGTCACGGTGTCGGCGGGGGAGGACAGCAACTCCTGTGGATAGCGGGTCAGTTCGTGGGACACCGAGGTCTTCGGCACGTCCGAGGCGGTGAGCGTCATGCGGTCGCCGCGGGCGGTGATCTCCCGCCAGCCGGGCCCGGAGGCCGTGCCCGCGCCGCGGAAGCCGAGCGTCACCCTGCCGCCGGGCAGGGGCGCCGTGAGCCGGCACTCCACGCGGAGGGTGTGCAGCCCCGCCTGGCCGGGCCGCAGGCGGGCGTGCCCGGCGCCGACGGTGAGGGCGGTGGCGCGTCCGTCGACGGTGACCCTGCTGCCGGACGCCGCCTTCGCGCACCGCTGCCGTGCCCATCCGGCCAGGCCGAGCCGCTCGATGTCCGGCCCGGCCTGGGTCGCCGGGATCTCGGCGAGGTCCTCGACGTGGTCGACCCGGAGTTGGCCGGGCGCGGCGACGAGACCGTCGTAGCGGTTGACGGTGAAGTTGCCGAGCGGATGCGCGCTCGCGGCCGGGGAGGGAAGGATTACGAGGGCGCAGACGGCCGTGAAGACGGCCGCGCAGGAGCCGAGCACTCGACGGGGGTTCACCGGCTCGCCTCCAGTGCCGCGCGGGCCTCGCGGGCGCCCAGCGGGGAGAAGCCCGGGTTCAGCTTCAGGGCCGCCCGCAGCAGGGTGCGGGCGCGGTCGCCGTGGCCGGTGGCGCGTTCGATCACGCCGCGGTGGTAGAGGAAGGCCGCGTTGCGGTAGCCGGTCGCCGTGGCCCGGCGGGCGTAGGGCAGGGCCTCCTCGTCCCGCCCGTTCACGTGCAGCGCCCACGCGAGGGCGTCCGCGGTGTGCACGGTGTGGCGACGGGACCACTCGGCGCGGGCGGCGCGCAGGGCGGCGGTGCGGTCGCCGTGGTCGGCGGCGGCGAGGGCGGTGTCCAGATCGGCGTCGACGCCGTTGGCGCGGGCGAGCGCGGTCCAGGCGTCGACGAGGGCGTACTGCTGGGCTGCCCGCGCCCGGTCGCCGCCGGCGCCGCGGTCCTCGTACAGCTCGCCGAGAAGGACCAGCGGGCCGGGCAGCGGGTAGCGGGCGACGACCTGCTCCATGCCCCTGATCGCCGCGGCCCGGTCGCCGCTCGCGAACTGCGCGCGGGCGCGGCCCTCCAGGGCCGGGAGGTAGTCCTCGTCGGCGGCGAGGGCGCGCGCGTAGCGGGTGAGCGCGCCCGCGTAGTCGCCCTGGTTCCAGGCGAGCTGGCCGAGCTGCGTGGCGACGTAGGCGACGTCTCCGCGCGTGGCGGCCCCGGCGAGGGCCTGCTCCAGCACCCGGCGGGCGGTCCTGACGTCGCCGCGCAGCTCGTGCACGTAGGCGTACCGGGTGAAGACGGGGACGCCGGGACGCCGGGAGTCGGCGGTGTCGGCGGCCTTGGACGCGGCGGTGTAGCGGCCGAGTTCGACGAGGGCGTCGATGCGGGAGGACAGGGCGCGCTCGCTGTAGGGGTTCTGCTTCAGGGCCCGGTCGGCGTAGGTCAGGGCGCCCGCGAAGTCGTGGCGGGCCGCGGCGAGGGCCGCGCGGCCGGCGAGCGCCTGGTCGTTGCCGGGCTCGATGCCGAGGGAGCGGTCGAGGGCCTTCTCGGCCTGGGGGTAGCGGGCGGGGTCGCCCTTGGTGCGGGCCTGCTCGACGTACGCCAGACCGAGCGTCGCCCAGCCGCCGAAGTCCCGCGGCTGGGCGCGGAGATGGGCCTGCAGGGCGGCGATGCCGGCGTCCAGGTCGCCGCTGTTCAGCAGCGCCGGCGACAGGGCGGCGGGCGCCGCGGCGACGGCCGGGGCCGTGTGGTCGCGCAGCGCCCCGACGGCGAGGGATCCCGCGGTGAGCGCGACGGCCAGCAGCAGCGCGGAACCCCCGAACCGCAGGCCCCGCACCCGCCGCCCGATCGCGGCCATCCGCCGCACGGTGACGACCCGCTCGTCCGCGGCGTCCGCCGCGCTCCCGTCCGCCGCGCTCCCGTCCGCCGCGCTCCCGTTCCCGGGGCTCCCGTTCCCGGGGTGCCCGGCCCGCGGTGGAGGAGGTGGCGCGGTGTCGTGCTTCCCCGCCGACGTGGTGCGGTTCTCCCCCGTCGGCGCGGTGTCGTGCTTCCCCGCCTGCGCGGTGCCGTTCTTCCGCGTCGGCGGGGTGTCGTTCGTGCGCGGGGCCATGCCCTCTCCCTGATCGCGTGCCATGGACGGACGGTGTCGTTCGGGTGTGCGGCGCGGCCCGCGCCATGGGGGAATCCGCGGGCCGCGCCAGTCGGTGGGGGAGCGGGTCAGTACGCCCGGCCCCGCATGCGGCGCCACCACATCAGGCCGCCGCCGATCAGCAGGATTCCCGCCGCGCCCGCGCCCGCGGAGGCCGCGATCAGCGGGGTGTTGCCGGACCCGGTGGCCGAACCGGCCGGCCGCAGGGCGTCGCCGAGCTGGTTGCGGACGTCGTTGCCGCTGCTGACGCCCTTGGCGGTGGCCCCGCGCGAGCCGGGCGTCGGGTTGGCCAGGTACGGGAAGGAGTGGCCGAACTTCTTGTCGTTCGCGTCCACCGCGTCGCCCAGGTCGTTCTTGGCGCCCAGCAGTTCGCCCTCCACGACCTGGAGCGCCTCGTCGATCACGTCGTCGGTGAGCCGGCGCCCGTTCGGGAAGCCCGCGTTGTCGCCGTCGAGGACGCCGAGCCGCTTGGGCTCCGCGGCCGGCTTGATCGACGTGTTGAGCCGCAGTTCCTCCGCCGGGGTCACGTGCGGCGGCTGGTTGAGACCCTCGACGCCCTTCAGGAAGACGTCGACGAGGTCGTTGCGCGGCTCGGCCGGCGCCTTGATCTTGTAGATCTGCTCGATGAGCTTGGGCAGTTCGGGGTTGGTGACGTTCTTCAGGAACTGGGCGTCGTACCGAGGCGAGGACGCGTTGAACCTGTCCTTGTCCTTCAGCGGGTTGACGACCTCGTTGACCAGCGGGTTGCCCAGGCGTGAGACCTGCTCGTAGTAGCCCCGCGCGTTCTTGCGCTGCGTCGTCGACCAGATGCCGACGACCGGCTGGTCCTTCGACTCCGTGATCATGTCGGTCGGCACCTGCAGGGCGATGGAGTTGACGTTGTAGCCCTTGAGGGTGTCCCGGCCGACCTCGGACAGGTTCCCGCCGTACAGCAGGTCGAAGACGCGCAGGTCCAGGAAGAACGGGTCGTCGGCCTGGCCGGCGAACGTCTGGGCTCCGCTGGAGAGCTTGTAGACCGCCTGCTGCCGCAGCTTGTCGTAGTCCGGCATCGACGCCTTGCCGACGTTCGACGGGGCCACCGGAACGTCGTCGGCGAGCTTCGTCCTCGCCAGCACCTTCCGGTCGTGCAGCTTGAACAGCTCGATGTCGTAGGTCTGGGTGACGTTCAGGTCGGGGTCGTCCAGGCTGGTGACCGCGCCGGTGTTGTACAGGAAGGTGTTCTTGTTCTTCGTGTGGGTCTTGAACGTGTAGCGGATCAGCAGCTCGGTCTGTGCGTCGCCGTCGTTGTCGATGTGCAGGTCGTACTGGGCGTCGTCGGCGAACGTGTAGAAGTTGGGGCCGCCGGCCGGGTCCTGGAAGGGGATCCAGTTGGCGATGATCGTCGTCGTGTCCGGCTTGTCCGGGCTCACGAACGCGTACACGTCGGTGTTGTCGTACTGGGGCTGCCCCGAGATCAGCGGAGCCTCCCGGTGGCTGGAGGCGGAGGCCGCCCCCGGTTCCAGCGCGGTCACGCCGGCGGCTGCGAGCCCCCCGGCGGCCAGCGCGCCACATATGAGGGTCGCGAGGCTCCCGCGTCCCGCACCGCTCCTGGAGATAGGTGTCATGCCGTCCGTCCTCAGTGCCAACTTGCCTGACGCACGGGCATTCGGAGCGGCCGCCGGGCCGGATTGGTCGGATCCGAAAAATTCTTTCCCGCCTGCTCGACCCGCGTTTTCGGCGGGCTGATCCGTAACACCGGGCGGAGGTGCGTTCGGTGCGAATGCCTGGTGTGACGGGACGGGGCCCATGCGGCCGCAGAGAGGGGGACCGAGTGGAGGCGGACAAGCTCCTGGTACTCGTGGCGGGCGGCGACCAGAGGGCCTTCGAGGATCTGTACGGTCTGGTGGCCGGCCCGGTGTTCGGGCTGGTGCGGCGCGTGGTGCGGGACCCCGCCCAGTCGGAGGAGGTGGCCCAGGAGGTGCTGCTCGAACTCTGGCGGTCCGCGGCGCGCTTCGACCCCGGCCGGGGCAGCGCGCTGTCGTGGATCCTCACGCTCGCCCACCGGCGCGCCGTCGACCGGGTGCGCAGCGCCCGCGCGGCCGGGGAACGCGAACAGCGCGAGGCCCGGCGGGCCGACGGCCCCGCCTTCGACCACGTCGCCGAGGAGGTCGAGGCCGGCCTGGAGCGCGAATGGGTGCGCCGCTGCCTGGGCCGCCTCACCGCCCTGCAACGTCAGTCCGTCACCCTCGCCTACTACGACGGCTACACCTACCGTGAAGTGGCCGAGCGGCTGTCCCTGCCGCTCGGCACCGTCAAGACCCGTATGCGCGACGGACTCACCCGGCTGCGCGAGTGCCTGGGAGGTATGGCATGAGCCTCCTCGACCGCCTGCTGCGCCGCGAGGACGTCCACTCCCTCGCCGCTCCCTACGCGCTCGACGCCCTGGAACACGCCGAGCGCGTCCGCTTCGAGAAACACCTGCGGACCTGCGACGTCTGTTCCGCCGAGGTACGGGCGCTGGCCGAGGACGCCGTCCGCCTCGCCTGGTCGGCGGCCGCCCCGCCGCCGGCCGCGCTGCGCGAGCGGGTGCTGGCCGCCGTACGCGCCACCCCGCAGGAGTCCGCCCCGGCGCGGGAGCACACGCCGCAGTTGCCGCCGCACGTCTGGGGCACGCAGCCGCCGCCGTCGCGCACCCGTGCGCCCCGCGAGCGCCGCCCCCTCTTCGTGCCGTTCGCCACGGCGACCGCCGCCGCGGCCCTCGTCGTCGCCTCGCTCTTCGCCGTCCAGGCCGACCGGACCCGGGACCAGTTGGACGCCGAGCGCGCCCAGAACCGTGAGATCGCCCACGTTCTGGCAGCTCCCGACGCCCGCTCGGCCGGCGAACGGGACGCCCGGGGCCGGAGCATCGCCGTCGTCGCCTCCGCCTCCGAGGGGCGCGCGGTCGTCACCCTCAGCGGATACGGCGACCCGCCCGGCGGCCGGGTGCACCAGCTGTGGCTCATGCGCCCCGGTGCGCGGCCGCGCTCCCTCGGACTGTTCCCCGGCGGCGACACGCCCTTGGTCGCGACCGGCCTCACGAGGTCGGCCACGTCACTCGCGGTGACCGTCGAGCCCGACGGCGGCTCACCGCAACCCACCGGTCGGCCTGTTGTCCAACTCGCCCTGAAAACTGTCGGATTCGGAGAGTAATGAAGGAGGGGTCGTCAACCTCCTTACGGGGAAGGTGAATCCTGTGACCGCGATACACGAGTGCCGCAAGGTGGCGATAGGGTTACCCTGCCCGGGCCGGGTGGACTCGTACGGGTGGGGAGTGACATGGAACAGATAACAGTGCGCAGCAGGGCGAGGGTCCCTGCGATCACCTGCGGGAGCAGTGCGACCAGTTCGCGTCTCGACCGCCATCTCTCGGTGCTGGCGGGACCCGCCGTCCCGCAGCGGGAGACGGCCGAGGCGACCTCGCTCATGCGTGAGCTGACCGCGCGTGACACCACGCACCAGCGCAGTGGCCGGGGCGCGCGTGTCCATCGCGTCTCGCTGTTCGCGCCGTTGCGCCGGCTGCGCCGCTCGCTGTTCGGGGGGCGCTGAACGACGCCTGCGTCCGGCAAGGCCGGCGCCCGGGCGGCCTGCCGCACCGGTGTGCGCCGTACCCGGCCGTCCGTCATCCCCACGGCCCGCAGCGGCGCCCCGGCGCGCCTCCCGGGCGCGGGCGCGTCCCCCCGCCCGCGCCACGGCCCGCAGTACCCCCGCCCCGTAATACCCCCGTCCCGGGGTACACCCGTCCCGGGCAACACACCTGCCACCCCTGCCATAGCGCAACATCTGTCACACCCGCCCCGCCGTACTCCCGGTGCGTCCCACCCGCTCCGCACCCCGGGAGGCGGCGGACCGGCGAGAGACCCCGCATACGAGAGAGACCCTGCACGCGCGCGAGATCCCGCACGCGCGCGAGATCCCGCACGCGCGCGAGATCCCGCACCCGCGAGAGATCCCGCACGCGCGAGAGGCCTCGCATCCGTGCGAAGGCTAGATCAGCGCGAACTGGCCCTCCGGGCCTTCCTCGTGGTGGTCCAGCACCGACGCCGGCCTGCGGGCCGACTCCGGCACGGGCAGCACTCCCGCCGCGGCGAGGTCGGCCGCCGTGACCGGGCTGGTGACCGTCAGCTCCCGCTGCCGTGCGCGGACCTCCGCGACCAGGGCCAGCACCGTGATCAGCTCCAGCAGCTCCGACGTCCAGGCCTGCGGCCAGGCCGTCGGGCGGATCGCCGCCAGCGTGCCCGGCTCCGGTTCGGCCGTCCGCGCCGTGAACCACTGCTCCAGCACCCGGACCCCGGCTGCCTCGAAGTCCCAGGCGTCGGGCGGCACCGGTGAGACGCGGCCCCCGTCCAGGTGCAGCGTCTCCTCGTCGCGGTCGTAGTGCAGGGTGAGCGGGCGCGCCGGGAGCGGGGCGCGGACGTAGGGGCGGCGGCCGCCGGGCAGCTTGGGGCGTTCGCCGTCGCGGCGCATCAGCCACAGCAGGCGGCGTCCCGACTCGACGCCGTGCGCCCACACCTCGGGGTCGGCGGTGAGCGGGACGGTGCGGGCCGGACCCGCCGTCGCCAGGATCCAGGCCAGCACGTCGAGCGGCTGCGGGGTGTGTCCGAGCCGCGCGCCCAGGTGCTCCGCCAGGCCGGGCGCCAGGTTGGGTTCGGCCCCGCCGGGGCGGCGGTACAGCGGGCGGACGCGGCCGGTGCGCAGCAGCGGCAGGCGGGACGTGGCGAGCAGCGGCGGCCCGGTGTCCGCGCCCGTCTCCACCGTGAAGACCTGGTGCTCGTCCGCCACCCGCCACAACTCCGGGCGGGCCGCGTCGATCAGCCGGTGGTCGGGGATCAGCCACTGCTCGTCGAAGGGCGCGTGCAGCACCCGTACCGGCTCCGCGCACGGGCCCGAGGCGCGGGCCAGCCGCCGCGTCCCGCCGGCCCCGCCCGGCAACTGGCCGACCGCCGAGTGCAGCGTGCGTGCGCGGGTCGGCTGGAACAGGGCCTCCCGGTCAGGGCCGTCCGCCTTCAGCAGCGCGTCCCAACGGGCCTTCAGGGACGCCGCGTCGGGGGCCGCCGGCCACCCCCGGCCGAGCCGCGGCGGTGCGACGGACCACGGCATGAGGTCCGCCAGCGGCGGAGCGTCGTCATGCGTCACGCCGGTCATCGTACGGCGTGTCACGGACCGTCACCTCAGGTGGCGTCGAGGGTGACCGTGAAGGAGAAACGGTCGCCGCGGTAGTGGATCACCGCCGCGTCCAGCACCCGGCCGTCCGCGTCGTAGGTCACGCCCGTGTAGTGCAGGATCGGGCTGAGCAGCGGCACTTCGAGCAGCCGCGCCGTCTCCGGGTCCGCCAGCCGGGCTTCCACGATGTCCGTGATGCGGCCGATGTCGGCCCCGACGACGTCCCGCAGCACCTTGGTCATCGGCCAGCGCACCAGGTCCGCGGGGTCGATGCGCGCGGCCAGCTCGGGACGGACGTAGTTGCGGGCGTGGTTGGTGGGCTCGCCGGTCTTCTCGTCGCAGCGCAGGCGGTGGTAGGTCGCCACCTGGTGGAGGTCCGGGAAGTACTCGGCGACCACGGCCGGCACCGCCGCCATGCCGTGGTCCAGCAGTTCGGTCGCCATGCCGGACTGCTGGGCCACGATCGCGTCCACCGAGCCGAGCAGCCGCACCGGGGCGGCCCGGCGGGCGTCCGGCTCGATGAAGGTGCCGCGGCGGCGGTGGCGGGTGATCAGGCCCTCGTCCTCCAGCTCCTTCAGCGCCTGCCGCATGGTCAGCACGCTCACCCCGTAGTGCCCCGCCAGCTGTTCCTCGGTGGGCAGGCGCAGCGGGTCCTGGGGCGAGCGGCCGAGTATCGAGGCGCGCAGCGACTGCGACACCTGGTACCACAGCGGCAGCTTGCGGTTCAGGACGATCGAATCCGGGGCGAAGGAGGTCACGGGCCCATCCGTACCTGTCGGAGATATTCAGTGCAAGGGGCGGAAGTGCCGCTCCAGTCCCTCCCACACGTCGTCGTAACGCGGCTGCAGGTGCCCGGCCCCGGCCGCCTGCGCGGTCAGCGTCACCGGCCAGCGGGTCTCGAACATGAACGCCAGGCCGTCGTCGACCTTCTGCGGCCGCAGCTCGGCGGCGCTCGCGCGGTCGAAGGTCTCCCGGTCCGGACCGTGCGCCGACATCATGTTGTGCAGCGAGCCGCCCCCCGGCACGAAACCGCCCTCTCCGGCCGTCTTCGCGTCGTAGGCGCCCTCGATCAGGCCCATGTACTCGCTCATCACGTTCCGGTGGAAGTACGGCGGCCGGAAGGTGTCCTCGCCCACCAGCCAGCGCGGCGCGAACACCACGAAGTCGACGCCGGCCAGGCCCGGGGTGTCCGACGGGGACGTCAGCACCGTGAAGATCGACGGATCGGGGTGGTCGTAGGAGATCGAGCCGATGACGTTGAAGCGGCGCAGGTCGTAGACGTACGGCAGGTGGTTGCCGTGCCAGGCGACGACGTCGAGCGGGGAGTGGCCGTAGGTCGCCCGCCACAGGTTGCCGCAGAACTTGTTCACCACCTCCACCGGGCCCTCGACGTCCTCGTACGCGGCGACCGGCGCGCGGAAGTCCCGTGCGTTGGCCAGGCCGTTCGCGCCGATGGGGCCGAGGTCGGGGAGGCGGAACGGCGTCCCGTAGTTCTCGCACACGTAGCCGCGCGCGAAGCCGTCCAGCAACTCCACGCGGAAGCGCACCCCACGGGGGATCAGCGCGACCTCGGACGGCTCCACGTGCAGCAGCCCGAACTCCGTGTGCAGCAGCAGTCCGCCGCGCTCCGGGACGATCAGCAGTTCCCCGTCGGCGTCGCTGAAGACCCGCTCCATCGAGGCGTCGGCGCGGTAGAGGTGCACGGCCATCCCGGCGCGCTGCGTCACGTCGCCGTTGCCGCCCAGGGTCCACAGGCCCGCGAGGAAGTCGGTGCCCGCGGGCGGCTCGGGCAGCGGGTCCCAGCGCAGCCGGTTGGGGTCGGGCACCGACTCGGTGAAGGGCGCCGTACGGATCGCGCCGTTGTCCGCGCGCTCGAACGCCGGATGCGCGGCCGACGGGCGGATGCGGTACAGCCAGGAACGGCGGTTGTGCGCCCGCGGCTCGGTGAACGCCGTGCCGCTGAGCTGCTCCGCGTACAGCCCGAGGGGGGCGCGCTGCGGCGCGTTGCGGCCCTCGGGCAGGGCGCCCGGTACGGCTTCGGAACTGTGCTCGTTGCCGAAACCGGAGAGGTAGCTCAGCCCCTCCGCGGTCTTGCGCGCTCCTCCGCGCTCCAGCCCGCTCGCGCGGGAGGCACCCCCATCGCTCATGATCGCTCGCTCCCTTGCGCTCTGATTCCTATGTAACACCGTAGGATTGGGATTTCGCGGGCGCAAGAGCACGGCCGGACCTCCTCACCAGGGAGGAACCAGAACCAGCCTTGAGGGGGATTCGCGCGTCGGACCCGTGTTCTAGTCTCCGGAACATGTCGTGGACACGGGGACTACCGGCCGTGCTCGCGGTCTGTGTCCTGTCGCTGGCCGGATCCGCGGGCTGCGGCTCCGGCGGTGCGGAGGAGGGCGGGCCGGGCGTGTCGGCCTCGCCGGCCGGCCGGCTCCTCGACGACACCGACGAACTGGGGCACCGCTACCGGGAGGTGGACGGCAAGGGCGCGCCCGAGGTGAAGATCGAGGTGCAGCCGGACGCCGGCGACACCTGGGACGTGCGCCTGACCGTCCGCGGCTTCCGCTTCTCGCACGCCGGCGCGCGGGCCGAGGCCGTGGCCGGGCGCGGCCTGGCGTACCTCTTCGTCGACGGCCGGCTCGTCACGCGCCTGCGCGGCCCCGCCCACCGGCTGCCCGCCCGCCTCGTCCCGCGCGGCACGCACCATGTCACCGCCCGCCTGTACGCCGACGACGGCACGGCGTGGGCGGTGGACGGCCGGCCCGTCGAGAGCACCGCCGACATCACCGCGTCCGGGGCGCGGCCGTCCCCGGCCGGCGCCGCGGACACGGGGACGTTGAGTGCATCGGCCACCGATCTCCGTACTGGGGGGCGAGGTTCACCGGACCGCGGCGGAAAGGCATCATGAAACCCGTGCCCAACGCGACTTCGCTTCGCCGTGCGCCCGTGCAGCGGCGCAGCGCCGAACGGCTCACCAGGATCCTCGACGCCTGCGCCGACCTCCTCGACGAGGTCGGCTACGACGCCCTGAGCACCCGGGCCGTGGCGCAGCGCGCGGGGGTTCCCATCGGCTCGGTCTACCGCTTCTTCGGCAACAAGCGCCAGATGGCCGACGCGCTCGCCCAGCGCAACCTCGAGCGCTTCACCGAGCGCGTCACCGAACGGCTCCGCGGGTCCGGCGACGCCGGTGAGCCGGGTGAGCCCGGTGAGCCCGGTGTGCCCGGTGGGGGCGGCTGGCGCACCGCGATGGACGCCGTACTCGACGAGTACCTGGCCATGAAGCGGACCGCGCCCGGCTTCTCCCTCGTCGACTTCGGCAACCAGATCCCGGTCGGCGCCCGCCAGTCCGAACCCAACCACCGCGTCGCCGACCGCCTCACCGACCTGCTCTCCGGCTACCTCGCCCGGGAACCCGACGAGGACCTGCGCCGTGCCTTCCTCGTCGCCGTGGAGACCGCCGACACCCTGGTCCAACTGGCCTTCCGCGTGGATCCGGAGGGCGACGAGAAGATCATCAAGGAGGCGCGGCGGCTGCTGCGGGCCTACCTGGCGGGCCTGCTGGACTGACGGCCGGCGGCCATCATGGCTGCGCCTCGGACCGAGGGCGGCGGCCATCATGGCTGCGCCTCGGACCGAGGGCGGCGGCCATCATGGCTGCGCCTCGGACCGAGGGCGACGGCCATCATGGCTGCGCCTCGGACCGAGGGCGGCGGCGCCGGCCGCGTGCCCGTGGAGGCGGCGCCTGAGAGGTCGCCCGTGGAGGCGGCGCCGGCGCGGGTTTTCCGGTCGCTTCTCCACAGGGGTCTCCCCTCCATCCCTACCGGTCGGTATGCTGCCCCGTGCCCGAGCGTCACCGCCGCCGCCCTCCGGGAGGACCCGTGTCCCGCACCGCCCTGCGCATCTGCCCCCTCTGCGAGGCCACCTGCGGGCTGACCCTCACCGTCGAGGGCACCCGGGTCACCGGCGCCCGCGGTGACCGCGACGACGTGTTCAGCAAGGGGTTCATCTGCCCCAAGGGCGCCGCCTTCGGCGCCGTCGACGGCGACCCCGACCGGCTGCGCACCCCGCTCGTGCGCCGCGACGGCGAACTGCGCGAGGCGACCTGGCAGGAGGCGTTCGACGCGGTCGCCGCGGGCATCCGGCCGGTCGTCGAGCGCTACGGGCCGCACTCCGTCGGCGTCGTCCTCGGCAACCCCAACGTCCACACCATGGCCGGCGGCCTCTACCCGCCGCTCCTGCTGGCCGGCCTCGGCACCCGCAGCCTCTTCACCGCCTCCACGGTCGACCAGATGCCCAAGCACGTCTCCAGCGGGCTGCTGTACGGCGACGCGGGCGCCATCCCCGTACCGGACCTGGACCGCACCGACCACCTGCTGCTGATCGGCGCCAACCCGCTGGAGTCCAACGGCAGCCTGTGCACCGCGCCCGACTTCCCCGGCCGGCTCAAGGCGCTGAAGGCCCGCGGCGGCACCCTCACCGTCGTCGACCCGCGCCGCACCCGCACCGCGAAGCTCGCCGACCGGCACGTCGCCATCCGGCCCGGCGCGGACGCGCTGCTGCTCGCGGCCATGGCGCAGGTGCTGTTCGAGGAGGACCTCGCCGACCTCGGCGCACTGGCGCCGCACGTCCAGGGCGTCGAGGAACTCCGCGCCGCCCTCGCCGACTTCACCCCCGACGCGGTCGCCGGCGCGTGCGACGTGGACCCCGGCACGATCCGCGCCCTCGCCCGCGAACTCGCCGCCGCCCCCACCGCCGCCGTCTACGGCCGCATCGGCAGCTGCACCGTCGCCTTCGGCACCCTCGCCAGCTGGCTCGTCGACGTCCTCAACGTCCTCACCGGCAACCTCGACCGCCCCGGCGGCGCCCTCTTCCCGCAGTCGGCCACCGACCGGACGCCGCGGCCCGCCGGACCCGGCCACGGGTTCCGGCTCGGCCGCTGGCACTCCCGGGTAAGTCGGCACCCCGAGGCGAAGGGCGAGCTGCCCGTCTCCGCGCTCGCCGAGGAGATCGACACCCTGACCGAGGAGGGCGAGCCGGTCCGGGCTCTCGTCGCCATCGCCGCCAACCCGGTGCTGTCCGTACCCGACGGCGACCGCCTCGACAAGGCGCTGGGCTCCCTCGACTTCATGGTCAGCGTCGACCCCTACCTGAACGAGACCTCGCGCCACGCCCACGTCGTACTGCCGCCGCCCCCGCCCGCGCAGAGTCCGCACTACGACTTCGCCTTCAACGCCCTCGCCGTGCGCAACCAGGTCCGCTACACCCGCCCCGCGGTGGAGCCGGAGCCCGGCCGGATGGCCGAGACCGAGATCCTCGCCCGGCTGATCCTGGCCGTGACCGGCATGCACGGCGCCGACCCGGCCGCCGTCGACGACCTGGCCATCGGCCAGACCCTCGGCAAGGCGGTCCGCGAGGCGCACTCCCCGGTGCACGGCCGCGACCCCGGGGAACTCGCCGCGCGGCTCACCGGCGTCAGCGGCCCCGAACGGCGGCTCGACCTGATGCTGCGCCTCGGCCCCTACGGCGACGGCTTCGGCGCACGGCCCGACGGGCTGAGCCTCGAGAAGCTGCTCGCGCACCCGCACGGCATCGACCTCGGGCCGCTGCGGCCGCGTCTGCCGCAGCCGCTCAAGACCCCCTCCGGCAAGGTCGAACTGCTGCCGCAGCCGCTCGCCGACGACCTGCCCCGGCTGCGCGCGGCGCTGCGCGAACGCCCGGCCGAACTGGTTCTGGTCGGCCGCCGCCACCTGCGCTCCAACAACAGCTGGATGCACAACGTCCCGGCCCTCACCGGCGGCTCCAACCGCTGCACCCTGCACATCAACCCGCAGGACGCCGAGCGGCTCGGCGTGCGCGACGGGGCCGCCGTGCGCGTGACGGGCGCCGGGGGAGAGGTCACCGTGCCCGCGGAGGTCACCGACACCGTGCGCGTCGGCGTGGTCAGCCTCCCGCACGGCTGGGGCCACGACCGCCCCGGCACCCGGCTGGGCCACGCCTCCGCCGACCCCGGCGTCAACGTCAACCAGCTCCTCGACGGCAGCCTGCTCGACCCGCTGTCGGGCAACGCGGTGCTCAACGGAGTGCCCGTCGAGGTCGATGCGGCGTCGTGACCCGGGTGCCCGGAGACCGTCCGCCCACCGGTGAATGACACCGTCCGCTTTCTCACAGGCTGAACCGCACCGTCCGAAGTCTTCCCCTGGCCGCGCGCATTCCGTTAACTTCCGTGACCCACAGGCCTCGTACGACCCGTACGAGGCGTCGACCGCGGAGCACCAGCGCCCTAGTGAGCCCCCGGGGGCACCCTTCATGACACGCGCCATCTCCCTGCAGGACGTGAGCAAGACCTACACGCGCGGCCGTCGCGTGGTGGACCGGCTGTCGCTGCACATCGAGCCCGGTGAGTTCCTCGTGCTCCTCGGGCCGTCCGGCTGCGGCAAGTCCACCGTGCTGAGGATGATCGCCGGCCTGGAGGAGATCACCGACGGACAGCTGCTGTTGGACGGCGAGTACGCCAACGACCTGCTGCCGGCCGAGCGGGACATGGCGATGGTGTTCCAGAACTTCGCCCTCTACCCGAACATGACGAGCCGCGGCAACATCGGCTTCCCGCTGCGCGTGGAGAACCCCGCCGCCGACCCGCGCCCGCGCGTGGACGCCACGGCCCGCATGCTGGGCATCGAGGACCTCCTCGACCGCTTCCCCAGCCAGCTCTCCGGCGGCGAACGCCAGCGCGTCGCCATGGGCCGGGCCATCGCCCGCCACCCCTCCGCCTTCCTCATGGACGAACCGCTGTCCAACCTCGACGCCAAGCTCCGCAACCACCTCAGGGCCGAGATCGCCAAGCTCACCCGGGACCTGGGCGTCACCACCGTGTACGTCACGCACGACCAGTCCGAGGCCATGTCGCTCGGCGACCGGGTCGCCGTCCTGCGCGGCGGCGTCCTGCAGCAGGTGGGCACCCCGCGCTCGGTGTACGCCCTGCCGCGCAACGTCTTCGTCGCCGCCTTCATCGGCACCCCGCGCATCAACCTGCTGCGCGGCGTGGTCCGCGCCCCGCTCGACGGCGCGATGACCATCAGCCTCGGCAAGCAGTTCCTGCGGCTGCCCGAACCCCTTTCCCTGGACCACCAGTTGCTGCGCGTCCAGCAGGGCCGGGAGGTGATCGTCGGCCTGCGCTCCGAGGCCGTCCGCATCGCCAAGCCCGCCTCCGCGCGGCCCGGCGAGGTGGCCCTCACCGGCCTCGTGGAACACGTCGAGTTCCAGGGCCACGAGATCCTCGTCCACTTCGACACCGGCTCCCGGCCCGCCGTCGTGCCCGACCTGGAGGCCGCCCGACCCGCCGGCCGGCCCGACCGGCGCCGCCGCCGGGAGGGCGGTCACACGGTCCTGGACCGCCTCAAGGAGCGGGCGGGTTCCCTGCGCGCCGGTCCGGTGGTGGTCCTGGACGACCCGGCGCAGGCCGGCCCCGAGCCCGCCGCCCCCGACGGGCGCCTGCCCGGCGACCTGGTCGTCCGCACCACCCCCGACATCCAGCTGCGCCACGGCATGCAGGTCCCCCTGCTCGTCGACCTCGCCCACATGTTCGTCTTCGACCAGCACGGCGAACGCATCAGCCCGGCTCCCGCGCGGCTGCCCGACCTGGACGCCTGAGGGCACGCCGCCGCCCGCCGCGCCCGTGCCCGCAGCCGTCCGGGCGGGTGTCCGTTGCTCTCCGGTCGGTGTCTGCGGTCGTCCGGGCGGGTGTCCGTTGCTCTCCGGTCGGTGTCTGCGGTCGTCCGGGCGGGTGTCCGTTGCTCTCCGGTCGGTGTCTGCGGCCGTCCGGGCCGGGGTCCGATGCTCTCCGGTCGGCGTCTGCGGTCGTCCGGGCGGGTGTCCGTTGCTCTCCGGTCGGTGTCTGCGGTCGTCCGGGCCGGGGTCCGATGCTCTCCGGTCGGTGTCTGCCGCCCTCCGGGCCGGGGTCCGACGCTCTCCGGCCGGTGTCTGCCGCCCTCCGGGCCGGGGTCCAATGCCCTCCGGGCAGGTGTCCGATGTCGGGTGTCTGATGTCATGGGGTGCCCGGCACGTCTGGCGCCAGAAAACTAACGTCGCTAGTTTAAGTGCCCGACGACGACGCACCCCGCCCGGGAGGACGCATGAAGGCACACGACGGCATGTACATCGACGGCGCCTGGCGCACCCCCGCCGGCCGCGACACGATCGACGTCGTGAACCCGGCCGACGAGCAGGTCATCGGCCGCGTCCCCGCGGGCACCGCCGCGGACGTCGACGCCGCCGTCCGGGCCGCCCGCGCCGCCCTCCCGGCCTGGGCCGCGACCGCGCCCGCCGAGCGGGCCGCCCGGCTGGCCGCTCTGCGGGACGTCCTGGCCGCCCGCAAGGACGAGATCGCCGAGACCGTCACCGCCGAACTCGGCGCGCCGCCGCAGTTCTCGCAGAACGTGCACGCCGGCGTCCCCCTCGCGGTCGCGGGCTCCTACGCCGAGCTGGCGGCGACGTACTCCTTCGAGGAGAAGGTGGGCAACTCGGTCGTCCACCTGGAGCCGGTCGGGGTGGTCGGCGCGATCACACCCTGGAACTACCCGCTGCACCAGATCGTCGCCAAGGCCGCCCCGGCGCTCGCGGCCGGCTGCACGATCGTCGTCAAGCCCGCCGAGGACACCCCGCTCGTCGCTCAGCTCTTCGCCGAGGCGGTGCACGAGGCGGGCCTCCCGGCGGGCGTCTTCAACCTGGTCACCGGCCTCGGCCCGGTCGCCGGCCAGGCCCTCGCCGAGCACCCGGGCGTCGACCTGGTCTCCTTCACCGGCTCCACGGCCGTCGGCCGGCTGATCGGCGCCACGGCGGGCGCGGCGATCAAGAAGGTCGCCCTGGAACTGGGCGGCAAGTCCGCCAACGTCATCCTGCCGAGCGCCGACCTGACCCGGGCGGTCAACGTCGGGGTCGCCAACGTGATGTCCAACTCCGGGCAGACGTGCAGCGCCTGGACCCGGATGCTGGTGCACGCCGCGCGGTACGACGAGGCCGTCGAACTGGCCGCGGCGGCCGCCGCCAAGTACGGCGACCGCATCGGCCCGGTGGTCAGCGCGAGGCAGCGGGCGCGGGTGCGCGGCTACATCGAGAAGGGCGTGGCCGAGGGGGCGCGGCTCGTCACCGGCGGCCCCGAAGCTCCGCGCGAACAGGGATACTTCGTGGCCCCGACGGTCTTCGCCGACGTCACCCCGGAGATGACGATCGCCCAGGAGGAGATCTTCGGCCCGGTACTGTCGGTCCTGCGCTACACGGACGAGGAGGACGCCCTGCGCATCGCCAACGGCACGGTCTACGGCCTCGCGGGCGCCGTGTGGGCCGGGGACGAGGCGGAGGCGGTCGCCTTCGCGCGCCGCATGGAGACCGGCCAGGTCGACATCAACGGCGGCCGTTTCAACCCGCTCGCCCCGTTCGGCGGCTACAAGCAGTCCGGGGTGGGCCGCGAACTGGGCACGCACGGCCTGTCCGAGTACCTCCACACCAAGTCCCTGCAGTTCTGAGGAGACGTCACATGGTTCGCGCCGCCGTCCTGCCCGCCGTGGGCGCTCCGCTGGAGATCACCGACATCGAGCTGCCCGACCCCGGGCCCGGCCAGGTCCGCGTCCGGCTCGCCGCCGCCGGGGTCTGCCACTCCGACCTGTCCCTGTCCGACGGCACCATGCGGGTGCCGGTCCCCGCGGTCCTCGGCCACGAGGGCGCGGGCACGGTCGTCGCCGTCGGCGAGGGCGTCGGCCACCTCGCGCCGGGCGACCGCGTGGTCCTCAACTGGGCTCCTTCGTGCGGCAGTTGCCATGCCTGCTCGCTCGGCGAGGTGTGGCTGTGCGCCAACGCGCTCAACGGCGCCGCCGACGTGTACGCCCGCCGGGCCGCCGACGGCGCCGAACTGCACCCCGGCCTGAACGTCGCCGCGTTCGCCGAGGAGACGGTGGTCGCGGCCGGCTGCGCGCTGCCCCTGCCGGAGGGCGTCCCGCTCACGGACGCGGCTCTGCTGGGCTGCGCCGTCCTCACCGGCTACGGCGCCGTCCACCACGCGGCGCGGGTCCGGCCGGGGGAGACGGTGGCGGTGTACGGCGTCGGGGGAGTGGGCCTCGCCGCGCTCCAGGCCGCCCGCATCGCGGGCGCCGGACGGGTGATCGCCGTCGACGTCTCGCCGCGCAAGGAGGAACTGGCGCGCGGTGCCGGGGCGACGGACTACCTGACCGCCTCGGAGAACACCGCCCGCGAGGTCCGCGCCCTCACCGGCCGGCAGGGCGTGGACGTGGCGATCGAGTGCGTGGGCCGCGCGGCCACCATCCGCACGGCCTGGGACTCCACCCGCCGCGGCGGCCGCACCACCGTGGTCGGCATCGGCGGCAAGGACCAGCAGGTCACCTTCAACGCCCTGGAGATCTTCCACTGGGGCAGGACCCTGGCCGGCTGCGTCTACGGCAACTGCGACCCGGCGAAGGACCTGCCGGTGCTCGCCGGGCACGTCCGCGCGGGCCGACTGGACCTGGGCGCCCTGGTCACCGAGCGAATCGCCCTGGACGGCATCCCGGCGGCCTTCGACAACATGCTGGCGGGCAAGGGCGGACGGGCACTGGTGGTCTTCTAGGCCGTTCCTTCCGGGCGCGCGGCCTCCCGGCTCGTGGGCCTGCTCCGCCCGGCCTCCGCGCGCTCGGGGCGAGAGGTGAGTGCGGCCAGGTCGCTTCGAGTGCTCGTTCCGGCGGCGCCGGCCGTGCTCGGCGGCTTGCTGCCACGCTCCCCTTCTCGCGCTCTCGCGCTCTCGTGCGCTCGCGCTCTGGTGCGCGGTCAGGCGGAGTCGCGGGCCTGCTCAGGTGCCGGCTCCGGTACCGGTTCCGGCTCCGGTACCGGCACCGGTTCCGTGGCGGCGACGCGGGCGGTCCGTGCCCGGGAACGGGACACCGCGACGCCTGCCAGGCACAGCACTCCGCCCGCCAGCGTCAGCGGGCCCGGTACCTCGCCCAGCGTCAGCCACGACATCAGCCGCCCAGACCCATCGCGCACCGGCTCACCGCAAGGTCCCCGGGGCGATGCCCAGCAGTTCGTGCAGGGCGGTCTCGCCCCGGGGCGTCAGCCTGAGGGCGCGTTCCGTGCCGATGCGCACGCACCAGCCCGAGTCCAGCGCGTGGCGGCACAGGGCCGCGCCGGCGGTGCCCGCGAGGTGGGGGCGGCGCTCGGTCCAGTCGAGGCAGGCGCGGGCCAGGGGACGCCGTCCGCCGCGGTCGAGGGCGATGCCCGCCGCGTCGAACCAGGCGAGCCCCGCGTCCGTGAGCGCGAACCCGGTGTCCTGGCGGAGCAGCCCGCGGCCGGTCAGCGCGTCGGTGACCGCGATGCCGAGCCGTCCGGCGAGGTGGTCGTAGCAGGTGCGGGCGCGGGCCATCGCCGACCCGGCGCTCGACGCCCGCAGCCCGCGCGGCCGTGCCGCGGCGTCCGGGGCGAGCCGCGCGGCCAGGTCCTCCACCAGCTGGGCCACGGTCGCGTCCGCCAGGCGCACGTACCGGTGCCGGCCCTGCCGCTCCTCGGCGAGCAGCCCGCCCGCGACGAGCTTGCCCAGGTGCTCGCTCAGCGTCGACGCGGCGACACCGGCGTGCCGCGCCAGTTCGCCCGCGGTCCACGCCCGCCCGTCGAGCAGTGCCAGCAGGCACGCTGCCCGCGTCTCGTCGGCGATCAGTCCCGCGAGCCGGGCCAGCCGCGGGGCCTGCGGTTCCCTGGAGGCCATGCGTCCCAGCATGCGGCACCGGCACTTCGGCGCCCGCCGAACCGTCCCGGCCGTCCTGCCGCGACTGTCCAGGCCGCCCGCCGAACCGTCCCACCGTCCGCCGCAACTGTCCCGGCCACCCGCCGCGACAGTCCCCACCGTCCGCCGTCCGCCGGGCAGGCCTAAGCGGTCCGCCGGAGCTGCTCGTACTGCTGCGCCAGCCCGTCCAGCAGTGCCGTCAGGCCGGTCTCGAAGGCCCGCTCGTCGATCTTCTCCTGCTGCTCGGCGAGGAGGTGGGCCTGCCCGAGGTGGGGGTAGTCGGCGGGGTCGTAGGCGCTCGCGTCGTCCACGAACCCCCCGGCGAACGAGCCGAGCGCCGAGCCCATGACGAAGTAGCGCATCACCGCGCCGATGGAGGTGGCCTGGGCCGGCGGCCAGCCCGCGCGGACCATCCCGCCGTAGACCGCGTCGGCGAGGCGCAGTCCGGCCGGGCGGCGGCCGGGACCCTGGGCCAGGACGGGGACGATGTTCGGGTGGTCGCGCAGGGCGGCCCGGTAGGAGACGGCCCAGTCGTGCAGCGCGGTCCGCCACTCCCGCCCGTCCTCGAACATCGACAGGTCGACCTGCGCGCTCACCGAGTCGGCGACCGCCTCCAGGATCTCGTCCTTGGTGCGGAAGTGGTTGTAGAGCGAGGGTCCGCTGACGCCCAGTTCGGCGGCGAGCCGGCGCGTGGAGACGGCCGCCAGGCCCTCGGCGTCCACCAGCGCCCGCGCGGTCTGGACGATCCGGTCGGTGCTGAGAAGGGGCTTGCGCGGTCGGGCCATGGCGCACATAGTAGGGCTGCACCCAGAAACTAGCAGTGCTAATTTAAAGGTACGGCTTTCAAGGACCGGGCCTCGCCGGGGGCCTCGCCAGGCCTTGCCGTGCCCGTGCTCGTGTCGTTTCCCGTTCCCTGGCCATTCGTGGGGTGATCTCGTCGTGAATCTGGAGCTCAGCGAGGAGCAGGCCGCCGTCCAGCGGCTCGCCCGGGACTTCGTGGAGCGCGAGATCGCCCCCCATGCCGTCGCCTGGGACCGCGCCGAGGAGGTCGACCGGGGCATCGTGAAGAAACTCGGCGAGGTCGGATTCCTGGGGCTGACCGTCGACGAGGAGTACGGCGGCTCCGGCGGCGACCACCTCTCCTACTGTCTGGTGACGGAGGAACTCGGGCGCGGCGACTCCTCCGTGCGCGGCATCGTCTCCGTCTCGCTCGGCCTGGTCGCCAAGACCGTCGCCGCCTGGGGGAGCGAGGAGCAGAAGCGGCGCTGGCTGCCGGGCCTGACCTCCGGCGCGTACGTCGGCTGCTTCGGCCTGACCGAGCCGGGCACCGGATCCGACGCCGGCAACCTCGCCACCCGGGCGGTGCGCGACGGCGACGAGTACGTCGTCAACGGCACCAAGATGTTCATCACCAACGGCACCTGGGCCGACGTCGTGCTGCTGTTCGCGCGCTCCACCGACGCCCCCGGCCACAAGGGCGTCTCCGCCTTCCTCGTCCCGGCCGACACCCCCGGGCTCACCCGCCGCACCCTCCACGGCAAGCTCGGCCTGCGCGGCCAGGCCACCGCCGAACTGGTCCTCCAGGACGTGCGGGTCCCGGCCTCCGCGATGCTGGGCGAGGAGGGCAAGGGCTTCTCCGTCGCCATGTCCGCCCTCGCCAAGGGCCGGATGTCGGTCGCGGCGGGCTGCGTCGGCATAGCCCAGGCCGCCCTGGACGCGGCCGTGCGGTACGCGGGGGAGCGCGAACAGTTCGGCAGGTCCATCGCCCACCACCAGCTGGTGCAGGAACTGATCAGCGACATCGCCGTCGACGTGGATGCGGCCCGTCTGCTGACCTGGCGGGTGGCCGACCTGATCGACCGCGGCCTGCCGTTCGCCGTCGAGGCGTCCAAGGCCAAGCTCTTCGCCTCCGAGGCCGCCGTGCGCGCCGCCAACAACGCCCTGCAGGTCTTCGGCGGTTACGGCTACATCGACGAGTATCCGGCCGGCAAGCTGCTGCGCGACGCGCGCGTGATGACCCTCTACGAGGGCACCAGCCAGATCCAGAAGCTCCTCATCGGCCGCGCCCTGACCGGGGTCTCGGCGTTCTGATCCGCGTACCCGGGCCGGGCCGGCCGTCGGCCGCCGGCGTGGCGCCCGGGCGTGCTCATCGCCCCTTCGGGAAGCTCTGACCGTCCCCGCCGCCGTGAGCCGGCACGCTAAGCGCTCGCTCACCCGGAGCGGTATGGTGGGGAGCCTGTCGGGCAGAGGGTGTTGCCCGTACGGCCGCCGCCGAGGGCGGCGGTGGGAGACGGCGGGCGAGAGAGGCTGGCGAGCGATGAGTACGGCGGAGGAGACGGTCGGCGGCGAAGTGCAGCCGTGGGGCGAGGTCACGCCCGACGCGGCCCGGCGGCTGCTGATCGCCGCCGTGGAGGCTTTCGCCGAGCGCGGCTACCACGCGACGACGACGCGCGACATCGCGGGCCGCGCCGGCATGAGCCCGGCCGCCCTCTACATCCACTACAAGACCAAGGAAGAACTCCTCCACCGCATCAGCAGGATCGGCCACGAGAAGGCCGTCGAGATCCTGCGCACGGCCGCGCAGCGCGAGGGCACCCCCACCGGGCGGCTGGCCGACGCGGTGAGCTCCTTCGTCCGCTGGCACGCGGGCCAGCGCACGACGGCCCGCGTCGTGCAGTACGAACTCGACTCGCTCGGCCCGGACGCCCGCGCCGAGATCCTCGGGCTGCGCCGCCAGGCCGACGCCGAGGTGCGCGGGATCATCGAAGAGGGCGTGGCGACGGGCGAGTTCGACGTCCTGGACGTGCACGGCACCACTCTCGCCGTGCTGTCCCTGTGCATCGACGTCGCCCGCTGGTTCAACGTCGGCGGTCCCTACACGCCCGACGAGGTCGGCGCGCTGTACGCCGACCTCGTGCTGCGGATGGTGGGCGCCGGCAAGCGGTAGCACCCCGGGGGCGGCGCCTGAGCGCTCCGCCGGCAGTGCCGCACCGTGCCCTCGGCCGCGTGCCGCACCGTGCCTTCGGCCGCGTGCCGCACCGTGCCCTCGGCCGCGTGCCGCACCGTGCCTTCGGCCGCGTGCCGCACCGTGCCTTCGGCCGCGTGCCGCGGCGTGGTGGCCGGTCGCGCGGTTCCCCGCGCCCCTTCGGGGCACTGCCGCGCCGTGCCGTCGGTCGTGTGCGGCAGCATCGTGGCCGGTCGCGCGGTTCCCCGCGCCCCTTCGCCCTTCGGGGCGCTGCCGAACCGCCGGGGATTTCGCGCGACCTGCTCAGAGGTAGTACCGCGAGACGGACTCCGCGACGCACACCGGCTTGTCGCCGCCCTCGCGTTCCACCGTGAAGGCCACGGCCACCTGCACCCCGCCCGGCACGTCCTCGACGCCGGTGATCCGCGCGGTGGCGCGCAGCCGCGAGCCGACCGGGACGGGGGCGGGGAAGCGGACCTTGTTGGTGCCGTAGTTGACGCCCATCTTCACGTTCTCCACCGTGATCAGCTGCGGCCCGAACAGCGGCAGCAGCGACAGGGTCAGGTAGCCGTGCGCGATGGTCGTGCCGAACGGGCCCGCGGCCGCCTTCTCCGGGTCCACGTGGATCCACTGGTGGTCGCCGGTGGCCTCCGCGAACAGGTCGATCCGCTTCTGGTCGACCTCCAGCCAGTCGGTGTACCCCAGCTGCTCGCCCACCGCCGCCTTCAGCTCGTCGGCGGACGTGAAGATCCTCGGCTCTGCCATGTCCCGGCCTCCCATGTGCCTGTATCCCTAAGCAACTGCTTAGCATGGTCGGGTCGGGGGGCAAAGTCAACGCACGGCGGCTCATCGCGGGTGGGTAGTCTTCGAGGGGTGCCCCAGATTCCCGAGAAGATCCACGAACTCACGGTCGGCCAGCTCGCCGCCCGCAGCGGCGCCACCGTCTCCGCCCTGCACTTCTACGAGTCCAAGGGCCTGATCAGCAGCCGCCGCACCACGGGCAACCAGCGCCGCTACAGCCGCGACACCCTGCGCCGCGTCGCCTTCGTCCGCGCCGCCCAACGCGTCGGCATACCGCTCGCCACGATCCGCGAGGCGCTCGCCGAACTGCCCGAGGAGCGCACCCCCACCCGGGAGGACTGGGCCCGCCTCTCCGAGACCTGGCGCTCCGAGCTCGACGAGCGCATCAGCCAGCTCAACCGCCTGCGCGACCACCTCACCGACTGCATCGGCTGCGGCTGCCTGTCCCTGGACTCGTGTGTCCTGTCCAACCCGGACGACGTCTTCGGCGAACGGCAGGCCGGCTCCCGGCTCCTGGTGGAGCGCCGGGGCGGCCGGCCGGGGAGCGGGAGCGGCACGCCGGACCGGGAGCTGCCGAGCCGCCGCTGAGCGGCGCTGTCGAAGCCCGGCGGCGCGGGCCTGGTGGCGCGTCGGGTGACGCGGGCGCGGTAAACAGGGGGTGCGGCATCCCCGGCGCACCCCCGCCGTGCTCAGGCCGACACGAGCAGCCTTCCGCGCCGTGCGTCCGCCAGGGCCTCGGGCGTGAGCACGGGCCGTGGCACGAGAATTCCGCAGTGCGCGCACACCGGACCGGACGAGGGTTCGTGGTCCAGGTCGTACCGCCAGACCAGACGCTCCCCGCGGCACACCGGGCACTCCGCTCCCGGCTCGCGCTCCAGGGCCGCGATCAGCCGGCGCAGCACTTCCGCCAGCGGTTCACGGGGGTGGACCCGCGGGTCGTCGCACCAGGCCACGCCGAAACCGCCCCAGGTCAGCCGGTGCCAGTCGTCCACGCTGCCCGGCCTGCGCAGCCCGTCGTGCTTCTCCTTCCTGCGCCGTTCGGCGAACTCCGTCTCGTACGCCAGCCAGACCGAACGCGCCTCCTCCAACTCCTCCAGTGCGGCCACGAGCCGCGCCGGATCGGGGGACCGGTCCTCCGGACCGAACCCCGCCCGGGAGCACAAATGGTCCCAGGTCGCCCTGTGCCCGTAAGGAGCGAACCGCTCCAGGCACTTGCGCAGTGAGTAGCGCCGCAGTGCCAGATCGCACCGCGGGTCGCGGACCTGTCTCGCCAGACTCCGGAAACCGGCCATCGCCCTGCACCTCCGTCACACCTGCACCTGTACTTCGGTCACCTCGGCGTCGTCGTTCGGACGTCGCCGAATAGACGTATCGACAACCGATTCGGCTCCCTCCGTTTTCCGATGACCTCCATCACCCGTCGCGCCGACTCCAAAAAGTGACGCATGTTCATCTTCACTCCCGGGGATACCGGCGGTAACGTCCCGGCTCACCCCTCGTCGGTAGGAGCTGCCATGCCACGGCGTACCCCACGCAACGTTCTCGACAGACTGAGAACTCCCCGCAGGTTCCCCGGGTTCCTGAAGAGCGCTGCCGTATGCGCCCTGATTGCCGGACTTTTGACACCGCTTTCCCAAGCGGCGGTGGCCGCGACGGACGCGACGGCGTCCAACGACTACTGCGGCGGCCAGTGTTCCGACATCCTGCCGCCCGGCGAGAACGGCAACGCGACGCTCGCCCAGATCCTGCTCAACCAGGCCTTCGGCACCCAGCCCTCGCACGCCGAGGACCAGCTCGGCCCGTACGCCAACCTGGCCACGGGCTACTCGGCGCTCACCACCGACAAGATCAACACGTTCTTCAACGACGCGTCCTTCGGGGTCGCCTCCGACCAGGTCGCCTCCACCGAGAAGCCCGCCGGCCGCAGCGACGTGACGATCGTCCGCGACAAGAAAACCGGTGTGCCGCACATCACCGGCACCACCCGGTACGGCACCGAGTTCGGCGTCGGTTACGCCGCCGCCGAGGACCGGCTGTGGCTGATGGACGTCTTCCGGCACGTCGGACGCGGCCAGCTGACCACGTTCGCCGGCGGCGCCGCCTCCAACCAGGGCCTGGAGCAGGAGTTCTGGCGCAACGCCCCCTACACCGAGGCCGATCTGCAGGCCCAGATCGACAACGCCATCGCCAGCAACGGCGCCCGCGGCCAGCAGGCCCTCGCCGACGCCAACGCCTACCTCGCGGGCATCAACGCCTACATCGACGCCTCCGACAGCGGCCGTTACTTCCCCGGCGAGTACGTCCTGACCGGGCACAAGGACTCGATCACCAACGCCGGCACCATCGAGCACTTCAAGATCACCGACCTGGTGGCGCTGGGCTCCGTGATCGGCTCGCTGTTCGGCTCCGGCGGCGGCGGTGAGGTGAACAACGCGATATCGCTGCTCGCCGCCCAGGCCAAGTACGGCGTGGCGGAGGGCACCAAGGTCTGGGAGTCCTTCCGCGAGCGCAACGACCCCGAGGCCGTCCTCACCGTCCACGACGGCCAGAGCTTCCCCTACGCGAACAAGCCCGACGACCCGCAGGGCGAGGCGCTGCCCGACGCGGGCTCGGTGACCCAGGAGCCGCTGGTCTACGACCGCACCGGCAGCGCGGCGACCACCAGCGCCACCACCGCCTCCGCCACCGCGGCGAAGACGACGCTCAGCTCCGCCAAGCGCGGCATGTCCAACGCCCTGGTGGTCAGCGGCAAGCACACCGCCAGCGGCCACCCCGTCGCCGTGTTCGGCCCGCAGACCGGCTACTTCGCCCCGCAGCTGCTGATGCTGCAGGAGATCCAGGGCCCGGGCATCAGCGCCCGCGGCGCCTCCTTCGCGGGCCTGAGCATGTACGTCGAACTGGGCCGCGGCCAGGACTACTCGTGGAGCGCCACGACCTCCGGCCAGGACATCATCGACACCTACGCCGTCGAGCTGTGCCAGGACGACTACCACTACCTGTACCACGGCACCTGCACGGCCATGGACAAGGTCGAGCAGAAGAACGCCTGGACGCCGACCACCGCGGACGGCACCGCGGCGGGCTCGTACACGATGCGGGTGTGGCGCACGAAGTACGGGCCGGTGCAGTACCGGGCCACCGCCGGCGGCAAGAAGGTCGCCTACACCACCCTGCGCTCCTCCTACCTGCACGAGGCCGACTCGATCATCGGCTTCCAGATGCTGAACGACCCGGACTACGTCAACAGCCCGCAGACCTTCCAGAGCGCGGTGCAGCACATCAACTTCACCTTCAACTGGTTCTACGCCGACTCCCAGCACACCGCGTACTACAACAGCGGCGACAACCCGCAGCGCGCGAGCGGCGTCGACGCCGAGTTCCCGGTGTGGGCCCAGGCGGCCTACGAGTGGAAGAACTGGGACCCGGCGACCAACACCGCCGCCTACACCCCGGCCTCCGCGCACCCCAACTCCATCGACCAGGACTACTACATCTCCTGGAACAACAAGCAGGCGAAGGACTACACGACCGCGCCCTGGGGCGACGGCTCCGTGCACCGCGGCAACCTGCTGGAGGACCGGGTCAAGAAGCTGATCGCCGCGGGCGGGGTGACCCGGGTGGCGCTGGTGAAGGCGATGGCGGACGCGGGCCTCGCCGACCTCAGGGCCGAGGACGTGCTGCCCGACCTGCTCAAGGTGGTCAACAGCTCGACCGTCACCGACTCCACGGCCGCCGCGGCCGTCAGCAAGCTCCAGGCGTGGCTGACGGCGGGCGCCAAGCGCACCGAGACCTCGGCCGGTTCCAAGACGTACGCGAACGCGGACGCCATCCGGATCCTGGACGCCTGGTGGCCGCTGCTGGTGAAGGCCGAGTTCCAGCCCGGACTCGGCAGCGACCTGTACACCGCCTTCACGAACAACCTGCCCATCGACGAGTCCCCGTCGGCCGCGCACGGCCCGACCGGCTCGCACGCCGGCAGCTCCTTCCAGTACGGCTGGTGGAGCTACGTCGACAAGGACATCCGGGCCGTCCTCGGCGAGTCCGTGCAGGGCCCGCTGGCGCAGAAGTACTGCGGCGGCGGCAGCCTGAGCTCCTGCCGGGACATCCTGATCAGCACGCTGAAGACGGCGGCCGGCATGACCGCGTCCCAGGTCTACCCCGGCGACGACCAGTGCTCGGCGGGCGACCAGTGGTGCGCCGACTCGATCGTCCAGCGCACCCTCGGCGGCATCAAGCACGGCAAGATCAGCTGGCAGAACCGGCCGACGTTCCAGCAGGTGGTGGAGTACACGTCACACCGAAGGGGGACACTGTGAGCACTGCCGTCCTGAGGCCTGAAACATCTCCCGCGGAGGCCGGCCTGGCCGAACTGACCGACCTGC
>NZ_JBFADM010000068.1:0-45028 GCF_040641355.1 Streptomyces sp. NPDC020996 | reverse complement strand
CCGCGAACACCGGCGACGAATCCAGCAACTCCACCCCCATCCCCACCCACTGCGACCCCTGACCCGGAAACACGAACACCACCCTCCCCCCGGTGCCCGCCACCCCCCGCGCCAACGGACGTTCGAGCCCCGCCACCAACTCCTCCCGCGACGCACCCACCACCACCGCACGGTGATCGAACACCGCACGATGCGCCGCAAGAGCGGAGGCCACCGCGTCGAGCGGGGTGTCGGGGTGGGAGTCGGCGTAGGCGCGCAGCCGGGCGGCCTGTGCGGTGAGGGCGTCGTCGTTCTGGGCGCTGAGGAGCCAGGCGACGGGGCCGGCGGCGCTCTCCTCGCCGACGCCGGTCTCCGGAGGCTCAGGGGCTTCTTCGAGGATCAGGTGGGCGTTGGTGCCGCTGATGCCGAAGGAGGAGACGCCCGCGCGGCGGGGGCGGTCCGTGACGGGCCAGTCGCGGTGTTCGGTGAGGACGGCGACGGCGCCGCTGTCCCAGTCGATGTGGGGGGAGCGTTCCTCGCAGTGGAGGCTGCGCGGCAGCACTCCGTGCCGCATCGCCATGACCATCTTGATGACGCCCGCGACGCCGGCGGCGGCCTGGGTGTGGCCGATGTTCGACTTGACGGAGCCGAGCCACAGGGGCTGGTCCTCGGGTCGGTCCTGTCCGTAGGTGGCGAGCAGGGCGTGGGCCTCGATCGGGTCGCCGAGGCGGGTGCCGGTGCCGTGCGCCTCGACCGCGTCGACGGAGTCGGCGGTGACACCGGCGTTGGCGAGGGCCTGGCGGATGACACGCTGCTGGGAGGTTCCGTTGGGGGCGGTCAGGCCGTTGGAGGCGCCGTCCTGGTTGACCGCCGTACCGCGGACGACGGCGAGGACGCGGTGGCCGTTGCGGCGGGCGTCGGACAGCTTCTCCATCAGGACCAGGCCGACGCCCTCGGACCAGCCGGTGCCGTCGGCGGAGGCGGAGAAGGACTTGCAGCGGCCGTCCGCGGACAGGGCGCGCTGGCGGGTGAGTTCGACGAAGATGCCGGGGGTGGGCATGACGGTGACGCCTCCGGCGAGGGCCAGGGAGCACTCGCCGGAGCGCAGGGACTGCGCGGCCAGGTGGAGGGCGACCAGGGAGGCCGAGCAGGCGGTGTCGACGGTGACGGCGGGGCCTTCGAGGCCGAGGGTGTAGGCGATGCGGCCGGAGGCGACGCTGGGCGTGCTGCCGGTCATCAGGTAGCCCTCGGTGGACTCGGTGCCTTCGTGCAGGCGGGGTCCGTAGTCCTGGAAGGTGGCGCCGACGAACACGCCGGTGGCGGAGCCCCGCAGGGAGTGCGGGTCGATGCCGGCGCGCTCCAGCGTCTCCCAGGAGGTCTCCAGCAGGAGCCGCTGCTGCGGGTCCATGGCGGCGGCCTCGCGCGGGGAGATGCCGAAGAACTGCGGGTCGAAGAGGGTGGCTCCGTCGAGGAATCCGCCTTCGCGCACGTAGTGCCTGCCGGGTCGGCCCTCGGGGTCGTAGAGGCCGTCGAGGTCCCAGCCGCGGTCGGTGGGGAAGGGGCCGATGACGTCGCGTTCCTCGGTGAGGACCTGCCACAGCGCCTCGGGTGAGTCGGTGCCGCCGGGAAAGCGGCAGCCCATGGCGACGATCGCGACGGGGTCGTCGCCGCCATCCCCGCCGTCGTCGGCACGCTGGGCGGCGACGGGGACGGCGGTGCCGTGGTCGGCGCCGAGGGCGCGGTCGCGCAGGTGGCGGGCCAGGGCGATCGGCGTGGGATGGTCGAACAGGAGGCTGCTGGGCAGGTCGAGGCCGGTGCCGCGGCTTAGCCGGTCGCGCAGTTCGACGGCGCTCCACGAGTCGAAGCCGAGGCTGTGGAAGGTGTCGCGCAGGTCGATGTCGGCGGGGTCGTCGTGGTGCAGGACGACGGCGATGTCGCCGCGCAGCAGGTCCAGGACGGCCTGCTCGCGCGCTTCGGCGGGCAGCGGTTCGAGGAGCGCGCGCAGCCGGCCGGCCGCGGGGGCGCCGGCGCCGTCGGTCACGACGTCGATCCCGGCGCCGGCTTCGGCGTCGGCGTAGGGGTCGGCGTAGGGGTCGAACACCGCATTGCCCACCGCATCGGCCGCCGCGGCATCGACCCCGGCGTCGGCGTCGGATGCGGAGGCCGCGCCCGCGGCGTCGTGCGCGGTCGCCGTGCCGTGCGTGCCCGCGCTCGTGTCCGGGGTGACCCAGTGGCGCTTGCGCTGGAAGGCGTAGCCGGGCAGGGCCGGCAGAGCCCAGCGGGGGGTGCCGGGGGTGCCGAGGACGGCGTCCCAGTCGAGGCCGTCGGCGGCGCCGAGCGTGTGGAGGCGGGCCAGGGCGGTGGTGAACGCCTCCGCTTCCGGGTGGCGGCCGCCGCCGGTGAGCGGTACGAACGCGGCCTGCTCGGCGGCGATTTCGCGGCCGGCGGAGGCGAGGGCACCGTCGGGGCCGAGTTCGGCGCAGGTGGTGACGCCGGCGTCCAGCAGGGTGCGCATGCCGTCGGCGAACCGTACGGCGTCGCGGACGTGGCGCACCCAGTACTCGGGGTCGGCCAGTTCCTCGGGGGCGGCGATGCGGCCGGTGACGTTGGAGACGACGGGCAGCCGGGCGGGCCGGTAGGTGAGGCCGGCCGCGACGGTGCGGAACGCGTCGAGCATGCCGTCCATGTGCGGGGAGTGGAATGCGTGGCTGACCCTCAGCCGTTTGGTCCTGCGGCCCCGGGCGCGCCAGTGCTCTACGATGCGGGCGACCTCGTCGGCGTCGCCGGAGACCACGACGGAGCGCGGCCCGTTGATCGCGGCGAGGCGCACCCGGTCGGTGAGCAGCGGGTGCGTTTCCTCCTCGGTGGCCTGGACGGCCGCCATGGCGCCGCCTTCGGGCAGGGCGTCCATGAGGCGGCCCCGCGCGGCGACCAGAGCGGCGGCGTCGTCGAGGGCGAGGACGCCGACGGCGTGGGCGGCGGCGAGTTCGCCGATGGAGTGGCCGACCAGGTAGTCGGGGCGCACGCCCAGGTGGTCGAGAAGCCGGAACAGGGCGGTCTCGTGGGCGAACAGGGCCGGCTGGGTCCAGGCGGTGCGGTCGAGCAGGGCGGCGTCAGCGCTGCCGGGGGCGGCGAAGACGATGTCGCGCAGGGGCCGGTCCAGGTGCGGGTCGAGGGCGGCGCACGCCTCGTCGAACGCGGCGGCGAACACCGGCTGGGCGGCGTGCAGTTCGCGCCCCATGCCAGGTCGCTGGCTGCCCTGCCCGGAGAAGAGGAACGCGGTGGCGCCGGTGCGGACGCGGTCCTGGACGAGGCGGGCGGTGTCCCTGCCGGCGGCGAGCGCGTCGAGGTGCTCGGCGAGCTGGTCGAGGTCCTGCGCGAGGACGACCGCGCGGTCCTCGTGCGCGGTGCGGGTGGTGGCCAGGGCCTGTGCCAGGCGTGCCGGGTCGGCGGCGGGGTGCGCGTCGAGGTGGCGGCGCAGCCGGCCGGCCTGGGCGCGCAGGGCCCGGGAACCGCGGGCGGACAGCGGGAAGAGCAGCGTGCGGCCCGGCGCCGCGGGCTCGGCGGCGCTGTCGTCGGCCGGCGGGGCCGGGGGCGGTCCGACCACCACGTGGCAGTTCGCGCCGCCGAGGCCGAAGGAGCTGACCCCGGCGATCAGGGGCCGCTCCGGGTGCGGCCAGGGACCGGTGGCGGTCTGCACGCGCAGCCGCAGGCCCTCCAGGTCGATGGCCGGATGGGGTGTCTCGTGGTGGAGACTGGGCGGCAGTTCGCGGTGGCGGACGGCGAGCACGGTCTTGATCAGGCCGGCGATGCCCGCGGCGGCTTCGAGGTGTCCGACGTTGGTCTTGGCGGAGCCGACGGGCAGCGGGTCGTCGGCGTCGCGGCCGCGGCCGACGGCCTCGCCGAGCGCGGTGGCCTCGACGGGATCGCCGACGGGGGTGCCGGTGCCGTGGAGTTCTACGTACTGGACGTCGTGCGGATCGGTGCCGGCCTGCCGCAGGGCGCGGCGGACGACGGCGGCCTGGGCGGCGGCGCTGGGCACGGTGAGGCCGTCGGTGGCGCCGTCGTGGTTGACGGCGCTGCCGAGCAGCACGGCGTGGATGCGGTCGCCGTCGGCGAGGGCGCGGTCGAGGGGTTTGAGTACGACGATGCCGCCGCCCTCGCCGCGGACGAACCCGTTGGCGCGGGCGTCGAAGGTGTGGCAGCGGCCGTCGGGGGACAGCGCGCCGAATCCGGCGGTGCGCTGTGCGCTGGTGGCGCCGAGGCGCAGGTTGACGCCGCCGGCGAGGACCAGGTCGGCCTCTCCGCTGTGCAGGGCCTGGCAGGCTAGGTGGACAGCGACGAGGGAGGAGGACTGGGCGGTGTCGACGGTGAGGCTGGGGCCGGTCAGGCCGAGGGTGTAGGAGACGCGGTTGGCGATGACACCGCGGTTGAGTCCGGTGAAGGCGTGCGCGGTGGCGGCCCGGTCGGCGTGCACGAGGGGGGCGTAGTCGTCCCAGATGGCGCCGATGAACACGCCGGCGGCGGTGTTCTTCAGCGTGCCGGGCAGGATGCCGGCCTCCTCCAGGGCCTCCCAGGCCAGTTCCAGGACGAGCCGCTGCTGCGGGTCCATGGCGGCGGCCTCGCGCGGCGAGATGCCGAAGAAGCGGGCGTCGAAGGTGTCGACGCGGTCGAGGAAGCCGCCCCAGACGGTCTCGGGCGCGTCGGGTGCGACGGTGTCGCGGCGGTGTTCGGGCGCGCGTGTGATCGCGTCGGTGCCGGTACGCAGCAGCCGCCAGTAGGCGTCGGGGCCGTCGGCCTGCGGAAAGCGGCACGACAGGCCGACGACGGCGACGGGTGCGGTCGCCGGGCCGGCCGTCCCGGCCGGCCGGGACGCCTCGGTGGCCTCGGTGGCCTCCGGTGCCGCCGTCCGTCCCGCCGAATTCGCTGGCTCAGCCACGAGCTCCCCCTTCGCTGATTTCCTGGCGCGTCTCCAGGGCTCCGTCGGCTCGGGTGGACCGGATCCGGGGAATTCCGTGCGGCGACGGCCGGACGCTGAAGCGCGGTTCAAAGGTGCGGCCAAGCCGGGGTCCTGGTCACGGCCGGACGCGGCTCGTAGGGGCGCTTAGGGGGGCAGACAAGGGTTACCGGCCCGGCCGCCGCACGGAGAACCTTGCGGAAAGTCCCTTCGAGCGGCGGCGGCTGGCGAACGACGTTCCTGTGCCGGCGCTTGCCGCGGAACGGTCAGGAGCCGTCATGACAGGGAAATCAGGCAATCCCGATGACCCCGGTGCTTCGGGCGGTCCCAGTACTCTCGGGGGTCCGGGCGGTGCCGGTGCTCCGGGTGGTCCGGCCGGTCCCGGTCGTCCCGGTGGTGCCGGAACGGGAATCGGGATCCTGGGCACCGGATCGTATCTGCCTGCCGACACGGTCTCCAACAGCGTGTGCGCGGCCCGGGCCGGGGTCTCCGCCGAGTGGATCCAGCGCAAGACCGGCATCCTCGAACGGCGCTACGCCTCCGACTCGGAGGCCACCTCCGACCTGGCGGTCGAAGCGGCCCGCGCGGCCCTGGACGCGGCCGGGATCACGGCGGCGGAGCTGTCCTGGATCGTCGTGGCGACGTCCACCCCGGACTGCCCGCAGCCGGCCACCGCCTGCCTGGTGCAGGACCGGCTGGGCGCGCCGGACGCGGCTGCCTTCGACCTCAACGCCGTGTGCAGCGGTTTCGTGTTCGCGCTGGTGGCGGCGGCCCGGCTGCTGCCGGCCGCGCCCGGTGGACGGTCCGCCGGGTACGCCCTGGTGATCGGCGCGGACACCTACTCGCGGATCATCGACCGGACCGACCGGCGCACCGCGATCCTCTTCGGGGACGGCGCCGGCGCGGTGGTGCTCGGCCCGGCCGCCGACGGGTCCGGAGTGCTCGGCGCACACCTGGCCAGCCGCGGCGACCGGCACGATCTGATCCAAGTGGCGGCGGGCGGCAGCCGGTTGCCCGCATCGGAGAAGACGCTGGCCGAAGGACTGCACCACTTCCGCATGAACGGGCGCGGCGTGCGCGAGTTCGTCATGGCCGAACTGCCGCGTGCGGTACGGCGGGTGGTGGAGGAGCACGGCCTCGACCTGTGCGACGTGGACCATTTCGTTCCGCACCAGGCCAACGGGGTCATGCTCGCCGAAGCGGTGCCGCGGCTCGGTCTGGACCGCGCCCGCACCCATCTGACCGTCGCCCGGCACGGCAACACCAGTGCGGCCTCCATCCCCCTCGCCCTCGACGACGCCCGCAGAAGCGGTCTGCTGCACGAGGGCGATCTGCTGCTGCTGGCCGGATTCGGCGGCGGCATGTCGCTGGGCACCGTCCTGGTGCGCTGGGGCGGGACGGCGGCCGCCGGGACCAACCCGTCGGACTTGCTCGTCTAGGGCCTCAGCCCCGACGAAAGGAATCAGCGGCATGACCACGACAGCAGCTTCCCCCGGTTTCGCGCGGGTCGCGGTGCTCGGCCTGGGCACTGTGGGCTCCGCCCTCGCCGGAACGCTGGCCCGGGCCGGTGTGCCGGTGGTGGCCGTCGAGACGGACGAGGCGTCACTCGCGCGCGGTGCCGAGCGCACCGCACGGGTCGCCGGCGACCGGGCGTCCGCCGCACCGGTCACGTACACCACCCAACTGGAGGCGGTCGCGGGCAGCGGCCTGGTGATCGAGGCGGTGCCGGAGGACTTCGCGCTCAAGGCGGACCTGCTGCGCCGGGCCGCCGACCTGTGCGGCGCGGACACCGTGTTCGCGACCACGACGTCGCTGCCGGTCACCCGGATCGCGGCCGCCTGCGGACGGCTGCCGCGCACCGTCGGCCTGCATCCGGTGGGGCACGCCCCCGAGGGGGGCTGCGTGGAGGTGGTGCACACGCCCGTCACGGATCCGGCCGTGCGCACGGCCGTCGAGGAGCTGGTACGGCGTACGGGGCGCACCCCGGTCGCGGTGAGCGACCAGCCAGGGTTCGTCGGCGGCGGCCTGCTGCTGGCGTACCTGAACGGCGCGATCGCGATGTTCGAGCGCCGTTACGCCTCGCGTGACGACATCGACGCGGCGATGCGGCTGGGCTGCGGCCTGCCGCTGGGCCCGCTGGCCCACGCGGACCTGATCGGCCTGGACACGATCCGTGACGGCTTACGTGGTCTGTACGAACTCACCGGGGAGTCCCGCTATCTGGCGCCGCCGCTGCTCGACCACATGGTGACGGCTGGGCTGCTGGGTGTGAAGTCGGGCCGCGGCTTCTACCGACATCCGCAGGAGGCACCCGCCCGGCTCGCGCCCGCGGCCCTGGCCGTCGCGCGGCCGGTGCGCACGGTCGGCGTGATCGGCTCCGGCACGATGGCCAGGGGCATCGCCGAGGTGTTCGGCCGTTCCGGCCGCCGGACGGTGCTGGTGGCCCGTACGGAGGTCCGTGCGAAGGAGGCCCTGGACGGTGTGGCCCGTTCCCTGGACCGGGGTGTCCACCGCGGCAAGATCGACACCGCGGACCGCGACGCCGCCGTGGAACGGCTGACGGGCACCCAGGACATGGCCGCGGTCGCCGAGTGCGACCTGGTGGTGGAGGCCGTCGCGGAGGATCTGGCCGTCAAGCGCGCGGTGTTCCGCCGGCTGGACCGCGTGTGCCGGCCGGGCGCGGTGCTGACCACGTCGACGTCGAGCCTGCCGGTGGTGGAGTGCGCCGTCGTCACCTCCCGTCCCGAGTCGGTCCTCGGGATGCACTTCTTCAACCCGGCGCCGGTGATGCGCCTGGTGGAGGTGGTGGGCACGGTGCTGAGCTCCGAGGAGGCGCTGGGCACGGTCCGCGCGGTCTGCGCGGATCTCGGCAAGCATCCGGTGTCGTGCGGCGACCGCGCCGGGTTCATCGTCAACGCGCTGCTGTTCCCGTATCTCAACGGCGCGGTGCGGCTGCTGGAGCAGCACCGCGCGAGCGCCGAGGACATCGACACGGTCATGACGGCGGGCTGCGCCTATCCGCTGGGCCCGCTCGCCCTGCTGGACGTGATCGGCCTGGACGTCTCGCTGCAGATCCAGGAGACGCTCCACCGGGCCTTCCAGGAGCCCACGCTGGAACCGGCCCGCCATCTGCGGCACCTGGTGGCAGCCGGTTACCTGGGCCGCAAGTCGGGGCGCGGCTTCCGGGCGCACTGAGAGCACGGGCAGCGGCCCGGCGGGCGGCGTCGAGGGACGCTGCCCGCCGGGCCGTCGTGTGTGCTCGCCGTCACCCGGCCCGGTGCCGGGGAACGGCGCCATGCCGGGGAACGGCGCCACGGCCCCGTGCCGGGGAACGGCCCCGTCAGGCCTGGTTCTCCCGCGTCAGGGCCCGGCTCCGGTGCCAGCGGTCGACCATGGCGGCGAGTTCGGCCTTCGTGAAATCGAAGAACGCGGCGGCCTCGGCCAGGCGCCGTCCCGCGGCGGTGTCCTCCCCCACGGCCTTCACACCCGCCCGCATGGTCGCGCTCCAGCGCGCGAACACCTTGTCGCGGCCGGCCACCACCTCGTGCCAGATGTCGGTGTGGAGCCGGTAGCGTTCGCGCCGCGAACCGGGCTCCCGCTCGCGGCTGAGCATGTGCTGCTGCGCCAGGTAGCGCACCGCACCCGACACCGCGGCCGGGCTGGCGCACAGCCGCTCGGCCAGCTGGGCGGCGGTGAGCACGCCGTCCGCCTCCGCGAGCAGGCAGGCGAAGATCCGGGACGACATCCGCGGGATGCCCGCCTCGGTCAGGTCCGCGGCGAACCGCTCGACGAAAGCGGCCACGGCCTCACCGTCGGCCTCCTGCCGCGCCGGTGTCTCCACGCTGCCCTCTCCCTCGCCCTCTCCGTCGCACCGGATGCTCGACGTCGCCGCCGCTGCACGTCACCACAGCAGGCGGGAAGCGTCCCGCCCGGCGTGTCAAGGGAATGCGCGGGGCAGGCTATTCCGCGACCCGGGTGTAGCGGATGTAGCGGAACACCCGCAGCTCGCTCTCGCCGCGGCGGACGAACTCGTCGGTCGGCTCGAAGTGGTCGTAACGGTTCTCCACCCGCATTTTGAAGGTCTCGGTGTGGTCGTCGACGTGCACGACGATCTCGCGCTCGTCCGGCCGGTACGGCGCGCCGAGCAGCAGGGCGTTCGGGGACGGGGTCGTCGTCAGCATGGGGGTCTCCTCGCGGTCGTCGTCCTGGTGTGCTCCAGACGCTGTGCCGTCGTCTGCGGACGCTGTCCGGCACGCGGCCCGGCAACGGCGTACGGCTCGGGGGCGTCTCCCCTCTCGGTCGTCCACGGCCAGGATGCGCAACCCCGCTCAAGCCGCACTGGAGGGATGGTCTTCTCCCCGCGCTCAGGCCGCGAACAGATCGAATGTGGACGTCCGCCGCGGCCCCGCCAGCACGTTCAGCATCGGATCGACCGACAGCATCGCCTGGTGCAGCCGTTGCAGCTGCGGGGACGGCTCGACGCCCAGTTCCTCGATGAGCCGGGCGCGCAGCCCGCGGTAGACGTCCAGGGCCGCGCTCTGCCGTCCGGAACGGTACAGGGCCACCATCACCTGCGAGTGCAGGCCTTCATGCCGTGGGTGACGTGCCGTCAGTTCTCTGAGTTCGGCGATGACTTCGGTGTGCCGGCCGAGCCGGAGGTCGGCGTCGATGCGCCGCTCCACGGTCACCAGGCGGCTCTCCTCCAGGCGCATGGCCTCGATCTCCAGCACGGGCCCGAGTTTGATGTCCACCAACGTCTGGCCCCGCCACAGGTCCAGCGCGGCCCGGAAGCGGTCGGCCGACACCTGGTTGTCCCCGGCCCCGAAGGCCTCCTGCCCCTCGCGCACCAGCTTCTCGTACTCGTGCACGTCGACGCGTTCCCCCGGGATCTGCAGCAGATATCCGCCGTGCCGGGTGGCGAGCACGTCCTTCACGGCGTGCGAGGAGCCGGTCCCCATCGCGGCGCCGATCCTTCGGCGCAGTTGAAGAATGTACGTCTGCAACGTGGTGAGCGCGCTTTGCGGAGGCGTCGACGCCCACAGTTCCTCCATGAGCGTCGAGACGGGCACGACTCGACCGGGATACAGCGCGAGCAGCGCTAAGATCTGCCGCGGCTTGCCGGCGGTCGGAACAATCGATCTGCCCTTGACCTGGGCATTCAACGGACCAAGAAGCTGAATCCTCACACAATCCTCCCCGTTGCTCACGTTCGACGACACCGTGCCCGGTCCCGCACCCGTGCCGAAAGGCAAGCTAGCCGGGCCCTTCCGCCCTGAGCGCTTTTCTCAAGCGGCTCTGTAGCGGAGTTCCATGCAAGAGGTCCGTCTTTGCCGGAATTTTCAATTCCGCAGGATCGCCGGTTCCCCTGTCAGGCGGTCAGCCGTCCGCCACGCCCCTGGCCCGCCCCGGCGGTTCGGGCAGCGTGAGGGTGTCGGGCTCTCCTCTGCCCGCCCGGGGAAAGCCGTGGTGCAGCTGGAGCGGGGGCGGCGGGCCGTCGTCGGCCTGGACGGCGACGGCGACGAGGACGCCGGGCACGGGCTCCAGTTCCAGGAAGCTCCACCGTCCCGTCGGGTCGTCCTCGGGCAGCCGGAAGGCGAGGACGCCGCGGTCGGCGGCGAGGGTGAAGGCGAAGGAGTCGAACGGCAGGCCGAGACCGAGGCCGCGCGCCTTGGCGTAGGCCTCCTTCAGGGTCCACAGGCGCAGCACGCGCCGCGCCCCCAGTGCGTCCGTCCTCGCGCGCGCGATCCACGCCCGCTCCTCGGGCGCGAAGGTGCCGGTGACGGCATCCGGCGGCAGGCCGGCACGGTCGAGCCGCTCGATCAGTTCGAGGTCGACGCCGATGCGCCGGCGCCGCGCCACTCCGAGCAGGCTGTATCCGCCGCTGTGGGAGAGGTTGAAGTCCAGTCGGTCCGCGCCGCCCGGCGGTCCGCCCGCGGGACACCGCAGGAAGGGCCGGCCGCGCGCGGAGCGCCGGATCACCAGCTCGGGTTCGGTGAGCCCGGTCTCCCCCGCCAGGACCCGCCGTACCAGAATGTGGGCCAGCAGGTACCGCCGCCGGTCGCGCTCGGAGACGAACTCGCGCGCGGTCTGTTTCTCCCGCCGGTCCAGCCAGCGCTCGGCGAGCGCTCCGGCTACCTGCGGGGGCAGGTCCTCGTCGGCGCACAGCCACAGCCGCACCGGCCGGCCCGTTCCGGCACCGGAATCGGCGGTCGTGCGGCCGTCACCGGTGCGCTCCGGCGTCCTGTCCGCGTCCATGGAGTCGTAAGGTCCGGCGTCAGTCGCGGGGTGCCGGCCGCGCCCCGGCCTCGGCGGCGGCCGCTGGTGCTTCCGGCTCTCGCGCGCGGGTCCCGCTGGTCATCGCCACGTGGAGCAGCCCCGGCGTCCGGGAGGGAGGCGCGTCCGCCGCCCTCGGTACGAAGTCAGTAAGACGTCAGTACGAAGAGTGAGCCCGGGTACCGGCTCCGGGCCGGCCCGCCGCCGCCATGCGCTCCTCGGCCGGGGGCAGGTCGCCTTCCGGGCCGGGGTAGGGGGCCGAGCCGTCGCCGGGGGACGCCAGCAGGTGCTGGTGGAGCCGGGTCAGCCGCGGGGAGGGTTCCAGGCCCAGCTCCTGCACGAGCGTGGTGCGCAGACGACGGTAGACATCCATGGCCTCCCCGCGGCGGCCCGAGCGATGAAGAGCGATCATGAACTGGGCGTGCAGGTCCTCGTGGGTGCGGTACCGGCTGGACACCACGGTCAGCTCGGCCAGCAGTTCGCGATGGCGGCCCAGCCGCAGATCGGCCTCTATGCGCTGGTCGAGGGCGCACAGCCGGCTCTCCTCCAGCCGCTTGGCCTCGGTGGCCAGCCGCGGGCCGGGCTGCACCCCGGCGAACGCCGTGCCGGTCCACAGGTCGAGCGCCTCGCGCAGGACACGGGAGGCTCCGGCGAAGTCCCCGGTGTCCATCGCCCGGTAGCCGACACCGGCGAGCCGTTCGAACTCCCGGACGTCGCTGACGCCGTCGCCGCTGACCAGGGTGTACCCGCCGGGCGCGGTGACCAGGACGTCCTTCGCGGTGCGCGGCGGGGTGTCCGGGGCGTCCTCGAGCAGTGCGGCGCCGATGAGCTCGCGCAGCTGGAGGACGTACGTCTGCAGGGTGGTGCGGGCGCTGCGCGGCGGCGCGCCCGCCCACAGCTCCTCCAGGAACACGGACAGCGGCACGACCTGGTCCGCGTGCAGGGCCAGCAGGGCGAGCACCTGGCGGGGTTTGGGCGCGGTGGGGGCGACGGAGACCCCATTCTCGCGCACGTCCAGCGCTCCTAGAAGGTCAATGTCCACGCTGCCTCGCCTTCCGTGCTCACGCTCACACCTGTATCCCGACACGCACGGTCGCCGCGGCCGGTTCGGTGCTCACGCGGGTCGAGTGCGGCGGCGTTGCTCATGACGGCCTCCTCCCACTTCCGCCACGGTCGTCGACACCGCTCGAGAACCGGTCGGGCCGCGCCAGTGCGCCGAAGCACCGAGCGGCCGAGGCCCCGGTCCCTGCCCCGACCCCGGCGCCGGCACCTGCACCGGGGCTGCCCTCGCACCAGCACCAGCACCAGCACCGAACCGCCTCACGGCCCCGTCTTCGCGGTCCCCGTCCTCGTGGTCCCCGTCCTGCTGGTCCCCCTCCCACCGGTCCCCCTCCCACCGGTCCCCGTCCTCGTCGTCCCCGGCCGCGCCGTCACCGACCGCAGCCCCGCCGACAACGCCTGCGCGCTCTCCTCGGCACCGCCCACGCCCGTCATCACGACGACCGGGTCCACCACGGCGGGCAGGGTGTGCGCGAGCCCGTACGCGGTGAGCGCGCCCGGCCCGCAGCCGCACAGCAGCAGCCGGCCCCCGCCGGCCAGCGCGTCGGACAGTGCGGCGGGCAGCACGGGCGGCACGCCCCGGCAGCGCAGTTGCACGATCCGCTCGGGGCCGTCATGACGGCCTACGAAACGTTCGTACGCGCCGGGCACCACGCCCGCCCCCGCCACCAGGCAGATGACGTCCGCGCCGGGCTCCCCGCGGCGCAGCACGGTCAGGCCGGTGACGCCGGTGCGCGGCGGGCGCGGCGCCGCCCGCGGCACGTGGGTGCCGTCCAGCGCGCCCAGTACCTGCCCGACGGTGGCGTGCGGTTCGGTGAAGTCCGCGAGAGCGCCCAGCAGCCGCACGCACTGCGCGAGGGTCTGCGCCGCGTCCGTGTCGCGCAGCACCTGCCGGTCGTACAGCGCGGTGAGGCAGAGGCCGCCGTCGGCGTCGCGCCGGGCGACGAGCGTGACGGCCAGGCTGGTGTCGCCGCCCACCAGGTGCGGTACGCCGACCCGGATGCCCTGGGCGGCCAGCTCACCGCGCACGGCCGGGGACAGGTGGGGGAGGCTGTCGAAGAAGAGGGTGGTGTGCATGGTGTCCGCGTCCTCGCCGCGCCCGGTCCACTCCCGTATCAGCTCGTCGGAGACCCACGGGTAGGCCGACATGTCGAGCACCGCGTCCCGGACCCGCCGGACCAGCGGGCCCACCGGCGCCGCGGGGTCGACGGTTACGGTCAACGGCAGGGAGCCGCCCGGCAGTCCGGGCGCGTGCGCCGCTCCCGGCAGGGCGATGTCCCGCGCGGACAGGTACACCCCGAAGGCCACCCGGACCGGCTGCCGCGCGCCGGTGGCCCGGTACAGCAGCAGCGCCCACACCAGGTGCAGCGCGCTGCTCTCCCCCGCGCCCCAGCCCGCCGCCCACTCCCTCAGCCGCCGGGTCCGGGCCGGCCCGAGGCGGCGTTGCAGCTGCGCGGGCCCGCTCTGCCCGGTCGGCGCACCGGGCCGCCCAGGGCTGAGCGCCGCGTCCCGCGGCGGCGCGGCACGCGTCCAGTACGCGCGGGCGGCATCGGTGTTCTGCCCGGCCAGCCACCGGGCGTGGTCCCGTACGTCGGGCCGCCGCTCACCGCCGGGCAGCGGCCCGCCCGCCAGATAGGCGCGGTAGAACTCGCGCAGCAGCACACTCACGGCCCGCTCGTCGAACAGGGCGCGGTGGTACGTCAGCAGGACCCGGGTGGACGGCCCGGCCCCGGCGCCGACGGCCGGTGTGTCGTCCAGCAGCGTCAGCCGCAGCAGTCCGGCCCGGTGCAGCTCGAACCCCTGCGACCGGTCGCGGGCGAGCAGGTCACGCCAGGGCAGGGCGGTCCGCGAGTGACGTACGACGTCGACGGCGGCCCGCTCGTGCAGCACCAGGCGTGGAGCGGCCACCCAGTCGACCGAGGCGCGCAGCACCGACTCGCGTTCCACCACGGACTGCCAGGCGGCGACGAACCTTGCCGTGTCGAGCGGGCCGGTCCACCTCCAGGTCAGCTGCTCGACATGGCGGCTGCGGTCCCCGTCGCTCTGCACGGCCTCGCGTACCAGGCCGCGCTGGGCACCGCCCAGCGGCACGGTCTCCGCGTCGGCGGGCAGCACCATCAGGTCGGCGAGGAGTTCCGGGGGCAGCCGGCCCGTGCCGCCGTCGGGGCCGTGCCTCACGAGGGTGAGCGTGTGCCGGCCGGAGCCGTGGCTGTCGAGCATCACCGAGAAGGTGCCGTGGCGTTCGACGATCCGGGCCGCGAGCCGTTCGGCCTGGCCACGGGCGGGCAGTCCGTGCAGGCCGAACGCATGCGAGCGGTCTGTGGCCGACCCGCCCGGTTCGTGGACCACGCACACGACGGTGCCCGGCACCGCGTGATGGGTGTTCATCCGATGTCCAGGGGCGCCCTGGTCCACCGCGGCGGCGGGGACGCGGCTCCCCTTCCCCCTCTCCCCTGTCCGTCTCGCTGTGCTTCCGGTCCCCTGTCTCGGCACGGCAGGCCCGCCCCTGCCGCCGCCTCTTCTCACGCACCGGTGGCCGCACCCGGTCCCGATCGTGGGCGCGGCACCTCCCCCTCCCCCGCCCCCTCCGGCGGGAGGGCATCGGAACTCCACCGGACGGCCGGTGCGGAGCCGGTCCGGCGGTGAACCTCGCCGGACGCGCCGCGGTGAGCCTCATCCACCGGGCACCCGCCCGCCACCAGGGGGCCCCGCAGCCCCACCCGGCGGTGTCCGGCACCCCGGTGGGCCGCGAACCCCCCGCATCCTCCAGGTGGAAGGGGCGCGGAGAACCTGCGGCGCGGACCGTGGCCGGACGCCTGGCCGTACGTCCCCTTCAGCGTCCACCGCCGCATCGGCCGGGCCCGGAGTTCCCGCCCGGGCTGACCTGCCGGGACCGCGGCCCCGGCAGGCGTCCCGGCCCGCCCGACGGGCAGGCTGAAGGGAACCACCCGGTCCGCCCGTTCGACGTCCGCCCCGATCGGGCCGAGGTGCCGCGGGCAGCCGAAGCCCATTCGTCCCGCGGCCGTCGGGTGCCGCCCGGAGCGCGGTCCGGTCCCGCTCGGGCAACCGTCCGCGCGCCGCCCGTGCTCGCCCCTTCTCCGGCGGGGATCAAGGGTGCGCCGCCCCGCTGGACCGCTGCTTGAGGCGGGCCTGGGTCAGCCGGTCGGAGCGGGGTGCCGCAACGCGCGGGGCGGTGGCAGGCACCGCGTGTTCGGGGCCGGCGCACAGGATGGACCGCTGCAGCTTCGCGAGCGGCGGGGAGGGTTCGAGACCGAGGGTGCGTACGAGTGTGGTGCGCAGCCGCCGGTAGGCGTCCAGGGCCTCCCCTCTGCGTCCCGCCCGGCACAGGGCCAGCATGTACTGGCCGCACAGGCTCTCGTGGCCGGGGTACAGACTGACCAGCACGGTCAGTTCGGCGAGCAGTTCCCGGTGCCGGCCCAGCCGCAGGTCGGCCTCGATGCGTTGGTCGAGGGCGCACAGCCGGCTCTCCTCCAGCCGCCTGGCCTGGGTGCTCAGGTGCGGGCCGGGGGTGACGTCGGCCAGCGGCGGGCCGTTCCACAACCGCAGCGCTTCGCGCAGCAACTCGGCGGCGGCGGCGTAGTCCTCGGCGTCCATGGCCCGGTAGCCCATGCCGCTCAGCCGCTCGAACTCCCTGACGTCGTGGACGCCTCCACCGCTGTTGAGGAGGTAGCCGCCGGGCACGGTCAGCAGGACGTCCTTGGCGGTCCGCGGCGGTGATCCGTCCGGGTCGTGCGCCAGCGCGGCCGTGATCATCTCGCGGATCTGCAGGATGTACGTCTGCAGCGTGGGGCGCGCGCTGCGCGGCGGCTGGTGCCCCCAGAGTTCCTCGACCAGGGTGTCGACCGGCACGGTTCTGTCGGCGTTGAGGACCAGCAGCGCCAGCACCCGGCGAGGCTTGGGTGCGGTAGGTGTGACGGATACGCTGTTCATCCGTACGGCGAGTGGGCCCAGTATGCCGATGTCCACGCGTCTCCCCCGTTTCCCTGCTGTCCGCTCGGAAGCGATGTCCTGCCGTCTTGAGTAAAAGACAGGGCGCGTGGCATATCAACACCGTACCTGCCGGCCGCATTGGCCGGGCAGGACGCGATTTCGAGCCAAGTACGCGCCCTGTGGGACGTTTCCTTCCGGCGTTCCGCTCGGACCCGCTGTTTGCCCTCACGCTGACGAGTCACGCCACGGGATGCCGACTCGCGCTGAATCCTCCCTGCTCGCAGTCCCGCTCGGTGACAACGCACCGGCGGTTTCAAGCCAGTCGCGCGCTGGGCGTGACCGGGAAAACGGCGTGGCGAAGCCGCCGGAATATCGATGCCGTGAACAGTTCGAACGCCCCGCTCCAGCGGCACCGCCGGACGTACAGCGGCCTCCGGACCGCCCTCTTCGCAGGCGAAACGATTCCGCGCGGACATCCGGCCGAAACCCATTTGCCGCTCTCCCCTACGGCAATGACATTCCGAGTCCGATCGGTCGATTTCCCTCGCGTACCGCGGGCGCGGCCCTTGGCAGTGCGCGAGGGAAATCGCCCCTTTCTCAGGGAGAAGGGCGCGCGACCCACCAGCATGGTCTCGACGCCGTCGAAGTGGACGCCGAGGGACGTGGCGGACGCGGGCGTAGTTGTTGACGCACTGCCGGGCTCGCCAGTACAGGGAGGCGAAGGGCAGTTCGCGGCCGTTCTTGACGGCCACACAGCCGTTCTCCTCGTCCGTGAGGACGAAGTCGGGCCGGTCCCAGCCGGACGGGATGCGACTGGGCCGGCAGGATGCGACTGGAACTCGGGCCAGTCACGGCCGGTGCGGCACAGAGGGCCGCACCGGCCGGCTGACCAGGGAGTGGACGGCGCCGGGGGCGCTCGGCCGTGGCCAGCCTGAGTCAGGAACGTACGTCAACGTACGTCGACGTAGTCGCCGGTGGCCTTGGCCGGCCCGGTGGTGGCGCTGCCGGTGAAGTTCCAGCGCCAGTAGCCGTCCTTGACCGCCTTGACCGTGGTGCGCAGGGTGCCGGTGCTGCTGGTGTGGACGGTCCCCACGGTGGTGTAGGTGCTGCTGCCCTTCGGGCGGAACTGCAGCTTCACGGCACGGCCCGCGTATCCCGCGTATCGGTAGGTGTCCCAGTTGGCCCGCACGAGCTTGCCGGTGACGGTGATCCGGGCGCCCTTGGCCACCGGTTCCGGGGCGGCGTCGACGGTGAGCCGTGCGGCACGCTTGAGGCCGAAGGACCCGATACCGGGGGCGAAGACGCTGCCACCGTCGTTGGCGTCGGCCAACGCGTCGACCGACCACGTTCCCGCGTTGGCGTTGGCCAGGTCCACCGGATCGTCGCTGCCCGGAGCCGGGTGGGCGTTGACGGTGAACACGGTCGTGCAGGCCGTCGCGGTCTCGCAGAACGCGTCGGTGGTGTAGAAACCGCCGTGCGGGCCTTTCAGATCGACGTCGACGAAGGCCAGGCCGGAGTCGTCCGATCCGGTGACCGTCACCGGGAAGACGACGTCGTGCGTGATCCCCACGATGACGTCGTGCCCGGAGTTGACGGTGGCGCCGCTGACCACCGGGTCGCCGGGCGTGGTTCCGGACGCGGCGTCGGCCGTCGCGCCGATCCCCGCCAGCAGAACGGCGACGACCCCCACCACGACCCCGCGGCTCGCCATGCCTTGTCTGTCACTGAATGGTGCGACGAAGCGGCTCATGAATCCTCCCCAGGAACAACAGGCCCTGCTGCCGCACCTCACGAGCAGCAGCGACCGACGGCGAACGCCGCAGACCGATGTGTCACCCCGTACGACCACCGAACCGGCCCGATCGTTGTACCGCTCCCACCACGTCTCCACATGGCCGCCGGAGGCCTGAGATCCGAAGCGCTACGAAGCCGCCGCGCGGGCGCGCAGCATCCGCGCCACGGCGTCCGAACGCTCCAGGAGCATGTTGCGGACCACCGGGGCCGCGTCACGAACGGCCTGCCGGGCCTTCTCGACGTAGGCGGCGTCGATGGCGTACGGGGGGAAGAGGCGGCTGGTGAAGACCATCGCCGGGATCATCCCGCCCTGGTGCAGCTGGGGAAGCAGGTCGAGGTAGCGCTGGGTGTAGGGGGTCAGCAGCTCGTCCTGGGCCGGGCGCCAGAAGGCGGTCGCCACCTGACCGACGGAGCTGACGGGAACGGCGCGGTCCACGGCGAGCCGCTGCCAGACCTCGGCCTTCGCGGCGGGGTCGGGCAGGGCCGCCCGTACCGTGAGGACGCGCACCCAGGCGTCGGGGTCGGGGTCGCGCTCCAGCAGGGCGGCGGACCCGGACGCCACCTGGCCGCCCAGTTCCGCCTCGCGGACCAGCGCCCGCCAGAGCAGGTCCACGTCGTCGCCCGCCCGGGTGCGCAGCCAGGCCAGGTCGTCGGCGCCGGCGGCGGTGCGGGCCAGACCGCGCAGCGCGACCTGGCGGCGGCCCGGTTCCTCGGCCAGACGCCGGCAGGCCGCGGCCACCTGGGCGGTCAGTGCGGCGCGTTCGGCGGGCGGCGCCCACAGTTCGGCGATGTCCGCGGCGAGTGTCAGATACGGCTCGATCACGGCGTCGGACGTCTCGGCGGTCAGCACCGCCGTGAGGCACCGCCCGGCTTCCGCCGCCGTGGCCTCGCCGTTGGTCAGCATGTCCCAGACGGTCGCGGCTGCGACGCCCCGGGAGACGGCCGCGGGAAGCTGCGCCGCCGTGCGGAACAGCGCGTCCCTGCCCGCCGGGTCGGGACGGGTGGTGGCGAAGGTGAGGTCGTCGTCGTTCGCCAGCAGGAACTCCGCCGCGGGCGGCAGGCCGGTGACCGGGGTGCGGGGCTGCGCCACCTCGACCCGTACCAGCGCCGTGCGCTCGAGGACCTCGCCGTCGCGGGCGTAGGCGCCCACCGCGATGACCTGCGGGCGCGGCGTGCCGTCGGCCACCAGCGTGACGGTCTCACCGTCCCGTTCCAGGCGGAAGCGGTCGGTGCCCGCCGTCGCGAGCCAGGCCGTGCGCCAGGCGTCCAGGTCGCGCCCGCCGGCCTTCGCGAGCGCCTCGACGAGGTCCTGGAGGGTGGTGTTGCCCCAGGCGTGGCGGGCGAAGTAGGCGGCCATGCCGGCCGTGAAGCTCTCCTCGCCGACGTACGTCATGAGCTGCTGAAGGACGGAGGCGCCCTTGGGGTAGGTGATGTTGTCGAAGATCGACGCGGCCTGGGCGACGTCGTGGATGGGCTGGTGGATGGGGTGGGAGACGGGGCCCTGGTCGGCGAGGTACGCCTTGAGCTTGTCGCCCACCAGGTGGCCGGCCCACGCGTCGGTGTACCGGGTGGCGCGCTCGGCGGCCCAGTGGCAGGCGAACTCCGCGAACGCCTCGTTCAGCCAGAGGTCGTCCCACCAGCGCATGGTGACGATGTTGCCGAACCACATGTGCGCCATCTCGTGCAGCAGCACCTTGGCGAACAGCTCCCGTTCGGCGGGCGTCGGCTCCGCCCGCCGCAGGAACGCGTCGGACCAGGTCACACAGCCGTAGTTCTCCATCGCCCCGCCGAACTCGGGCATGAACACCTGGTCGTACTTGCGCTGCGGGAAGGGCATCGCGAACGCCTCGCCGTAGAAGGCGAGTCCCTGGCGGGTGAGGGTGAAGATCTCCTCGGCGTCGCGGTCGAGGACCTCGGCGAGCGAACGGCGGGCGTACAGGCCCAGGTCGTGGCCGTCGGCCTGGCGGCGGATCTCATGGAAGGGTCCGGCGTTGACGACCGTGTTGTACACGGACAGGGGCGGGGTGTCGGCGAAGCTCCAGCGGCGGGCCGACGCCAGCTCCTCGACGCGCGCCGCCGCGGAGTTGCCGGTGACGGTCCAGGTGGGCGGGGCCGTGACGGTGAAGGCGTGCGGGGCCTTCAGATCGGGCTGGTCGAAACAGGCCCGGACGAAGCGGGCCTCGTCCGGTTCGAAGCTCATCCACACGTAGACCTCGCCGTCCGCGGGGTCGACCGCCCGGTGCACGCCCTCTCCGGTGGCCGTGTCGGCCTGCACGCTCTCCACGCGCAGCACGTTGTGCGCGGCGAGGCCGGGCAGCCGGATGCGGCCGTCCCCGGCGGGGGTGAGCGCGGTGCCGTTCAGGGTGGCGCTCAGCACGTCGGCCGCGCAGTCCACGAACGTCTCCGCGCCCGGCTCACGGCAGGTGAACGTCACGGTGGACACGCACCGGACCTCGGGACCGTCGGGCAGGGCCGTGAGGTCGATGTCCACGTCGTACCGCTCGACCGTCAGCAGCGCCGCCCGGCGCTCGGCTTCGGTACGGGTCAGGCTTCGGGTCCCCATGCGTCCGTCCTCCCTCGTCATGGTCGCGCGTCAGCGTACGACGGAGCACGGCGGCGATCACGGGCCTTTTCCCCGGCCGTCGGCGAAGGGAGTCCGAGACCGTCGGAGGTGGCGTGGGGCCGTCAGTCCTGGTGGAGCATGGTCTCCAGGGCGGCGACGGCGTGGGAGCGGTGCTCGTCGAGGAGTCGTACCGCTCGCTCGGGATCCTCGCCGCGCAGGGCGTCCAGGATCGTGCGGTGCTCCTTCACCACGTGGTCGCGGTTGGCGGGCTCGCCGTAGTAGAGGGAGCGGTAGGCGTCCGTGGCGTCCCAGAGGGTGGTGATGAGCCTGGCCAGTCGTGGCATGCCGGCGGTTTCGTAGAGGGCGAAGTGGAAGCGGCGGTTGGCGGCTGTCATGGCGGACACGTCGCCCGCCGCGGCTGCCTGTTCGACCTCGTGCTGGGCCGCTTCGATGGCCGCGAGAGCCGGCCCGTCCAGGTTCTCGGACGCCTGGCGTACGGCTTCGGCCTCCAGGAGTTGCCGGATGCGGTACACCTCGCGCAGGTCCGCGAGGGACAACTCGGCGACGAAGTAGCCCCGGTGTGCCTCGTGGACGACCAGGCCCTCGGCTTCCAGGCTCTTCAGCGCTTCCCGCAACGGCAGGCGGCTGACGCCGAGTTGTTCGGCGAGGGCCTCCTGCCGGATGGGGGCGCCGGGTCCCAGCTGCCCGCTGGTGATGGCCCGGCGCACCTCTGCCAGCACGAACTGCTGGGCGGTCGGCGGGCGCCGCCGGTGCGTGGGGCTGGTCATGGCGGGATGTCTCCACTGCGCGGAAGGGGGGGTCGGCTGGCGGGTCGGCTGGTGGGCGCGTTCATCCTAGTGCCGCTTCAGATCACGTCCGCCCTGTCGTGGCCTGAGATCTGGCGCGGGAGATCCCGCCCTGCCCGGCCGGCTGGCCGCACCGAGCCCGGCGCAAACCGGCGTCGCCGGGGACCGGAGGCTAGGCGGTGGCCTCCTGCGGGTCGGCGAGGCCCAGTTCGCTCAGGACCTCCTGGGTGTGCTCGCCGAGGCGTGGCGGCGCGCTGCGGTAGGCGGCGGGGGTGACATCAAGCCGGATGGGGTTGGCGACCTGCTCCACCGGCCGGTCGCGGTGCGGGTCGTCGACGCGGACGCGGGCCTCGAGGCCCAGGCCGTCGGCGAGGGCGAACGCCGCCGCGAGGTCGTTGATCGGGCCGCAGGGGACGCCCGCGGCGGTGAGGGCCTCGAACCACTCGTCGGCCGGGCGGCTGCGCAGCGGCCCGTCGAGCGCGGCGAGCAGTTCGGTGCGGTGGGCCACCCGTGCCGGGTTGGTGGCGAAGCGGGGGTCGCGGGCCAGTTCGGGCAGGCCGAGCGCCGCGCACAGGGCGGTGAACTGGCGGTCGTTGCCCACGGCCAGCACCAGGGGGCGGTCCTGGGCGTCGACGACCTCGTAGGGCGCGATCGACGGGTGGCGGTTGCCCATGGCCTGCGGTACGACGCCGCCGGCCACGTAGGCGGAGGCCTGGTTGGTGAGTGCCGACAGCAGCGAGGTGAGCAGGGAGACCTCCACCCGCTGGCCCTGGCCGGTGCGTTCGCGGTGGCGCAGGGCGGCGAGGATGCCCATGCCGGCGTGCAGTCCGGTGATGACGTCGACGAGGGCGACGCCGGCCTTGGTGGGGTGGCCGTCCGGTTCGCCGGTCACGCTCATCAGACCGCCCATCGCCTGCACCAGCAGGTCGTAGCCGGGCAGCGCGGCGCCTCGGCCGGCGCCGAATCCGGTCACCGAGCAGTACACGAGCTTCGGGTTGAGGGCGCGCAGGGTGTCGTAGCCGAGGCCGAGGCGGTCCATCGTGCCGGGGCGGAAGTTCTCCACCAGCACGTCCGCGCGGGCGGCGATCTCCTGGGCGGCCCGCCTGCCGTGCGCGTCGGTGAGGTCCAGCGCGACCGAGCGCTTGTTGCGGTTGACGCCGAGGAAGTAGGTCGCCTCGCCGTCGGCGTAGGGCGGGCCCCAGGCACGGGTGTCGTCGCCGGCGCCGGGGCGTTCGATCTTGATGACCTCGGCGCCGAGGTCGGCCAGCAGCATCGTCACGTACGGGGCGGCGAGCACGCGGCCGAAGTCGGCGACGACAATGCCGGACAGGGCCTGCTCGGGCTGCGGGTGGTCGGACGGCATGTGGCTCTCCTCTCGTGTCTTGGCAGCGACCGGGTCTGAGGCTACGCTGCAAATTGGATCCAAGATCCGATATCCGAATCTCGGGTGGGATCGTATCCACAGTCACCCGCTGTTGTCAGCCGTCAGGAGAGGCCTCGATGACGACTTCCCCCGTCCACCCCTTCGACCTGTTCGCCATCGACACCCTGCTCAGCGACGAGGAGCGGGACATCCGCGACACCGTGCGCGCCATGGGCGAGCGCGAACTGCGGCCGCACGTCGCCGAGTGGTTCGAGCAGGGCGCCATCCCCGCGCGCGAACTCGCGGCATCCCTGGGTGAGCTGGGCGTTCTCGGCATGCACCTGGAGGGCTACGGCTGCGCCGGGACGAGCGCCGTCTCCTACGGCCTGGCCTGCCTGGAGCTGGAGGCCGTCGACTCCGGTCTGCGCAGCCTGGTGTCCGTGCAGGGCTCGCTCGCGATGTACGCCATCCGGGCGTACGGCTCGGAGGAGCAGAAGCAGCAGTGGCTGCCCGGCATGGCCGCCGGCCGGCTCATCGGCTGTTTCGGACTGACCGAGCCGGACGCCGGCTCCGACCCGGGCGCCATGCGCACCCGCGCCGAGCGCGACGGCTCCGACTGGGTCCTCAACGGCACCAAGATGTGGATCACCAACGGCTCGGTCTCCGACATCGCGGTGGTGTGGGCCCGCACCGACGACGGCGTGCGCGGTTTCCTCGTCCCCGCCGGCGCCCCCGGCTTCACCCGCAACGACATCAAGCACAAGGTCTCCCTGCGGGCCTCCGTGACCAGCGAGCTCGTGCTGGACAACGTACGCCTGCCCGCCGACGCGATGCTCCCCGGTGCGCGGGGCCTGTCCGGCCCGCTCGGCTGCCTGAACGAGGCCCGCTTCGGCATCGTCTTCGGCGCCCTGGGAGCCGCGCGCGACTGCCTGGAGACCGCGCTCGCCTACGCCGCCGACCGCACGGTCTTCAACCGCCCCCTGGCGGGCTTCCAGCTCACCCAGCAGAAGCTGGCCGACATGTGCCTCGAACTCGGCAAGGGCATGCTGCTCGCCCTTCAGCTGGGCCGCCTGAAGGACTCCGGCCAGATCACCCCCGAGCGCGTCAGCCTCGGCAAGCTCAACAACGTCCGCGAGGCCCTGCGGATCGCCCGCGAGTGCCGCACCGTGCTCGGCGCCAACGGCATCACGCTGGAGTATCCGGTGATCCGGCACGCCAACAACCTCGAGTCCGTCCTCACCTACGAAGGAACGAGCGAGGTCCACACCCTCGTCATCGGCAACGCCCTCACCGGCATCGCCGCCTTCCGCTGAGCCCGCCCCCTCGGACCCGCCCGCTGTCTCCTCCGCGTCAGCGGGGGCCGGGGCCCGGCTGTCACGGCCGGGGCCCGGCGGGTGGGTCCAGGGCGAATACGTTGATCCACTCGGCGTCCGAGGCGTGGTAGCCCAGTTCGGTCAGTGCCTCGGAGGCGGCGCGCAGGTGGGCGGCGCCGTACACCACGGCCACGGTGAAGGGGCCGCTCCGGCCCGCGTAGCCCCGGTCGAAGTCGGTGAGGGACCGGACCAGCAGCCGGTCACGGCGACGCAGCACCAGGTCGTCCAGGCCAGGCCAGAAGTCCGCCGCCGCCTCCTCGGCCTCGCTCAGCAAGTCCTCCGTCGCCAGGTGCCGGGCGAGCCACCGGCGTGTTCCCAGCAGCCGCATCCCCGCCGTCACGGCGGGGATGACCGTGGCCACCATCGCGCGTTCCTTCCACGGCAGTCGCCGGTAGCCCTCCTGGAACCGCTCGCCGCTCATGTCCGGGCACACCACCGGCAGCCCGAGCGCGTCGAAGTCGATGTCCTGCACCACCAGCCCCAGCCGCTCGTGCCCGTCCAGCCGTCGGTACGACGCCACCAGGGCGTCGGCGCCCGCCGACCCCTCGCCGACGCCCTCGGCGATCACGAGGTCGCAGCAGTCGCGCAGCCGTGCGGTCACCTCATGGTAGAAGGCCTCCTCGGCCAGATGGATCATGGGAAAGAGCAGGAAGGCCAGCCCCGTCCCCGGCCGCTCGAACCGGATCACCGCCGACCGCACGCCGGCCAGCTCCGTCACCTCGATGAACTGCACGCGCGCCGCCCCCTTCAGGCCCCCTCACCCACCTCCACGCCGATGGAGGGCCCCGGGGTTGCCCGTAAGCACATTTCGGGCGGCCTTCGGGCGCCGGTTCCCCGTCCCCGGCCTCCTCCGGCCGCCCGTCGCGCCGGGGAGCCGCTCGCCGACCACACTGGAGATGCCGGCCGGAGGAGGCTGCGATGGACACGAACACCGGTGCACGACCGCTGCTGCTGGACGGGGTGCTGCCGGATTTCCGCTTCAGCCGCCTGGAGTGCACGGCCGTCGCCGCGGGGGCGTCGCGGACTTATCGGGCGGCGCGCGAGCTGGACCTGCTGACCATCCACTCTCCGCTGTTCGAGCTGGCCGCCCGGGCCCGCGGCGTGCCCGACCGGCTGCGCGGCGACTCCGCCCCGCCTCCGCCCTCGTTGCGGCTGGCCGATCTCTTCGACACGGTCACGGAGGAGGACGAGCGGCACGAGCCGCACGACCGGCAGGAGCGGGAGCAGCCGTGGGTCGGGCTGGCCGAGGATCCGGGGCGAGAGCTGGTCTTCGGCGTCGTCGGGAAGGTGTGGCAGCCGTCCATCCAGTGGCGGCGGGTCGATCCCGGCGACTTCGTGGAGTTCGCGGAGCCGGGCTGGGCGAAGATCGCCGCCGCGCTGGTGGTCCACCCCTACGGCACCCGCCGCTGCCTGCTGACCTACGAGGTGCGCACGGCCTGCACCGACCCGGCCACCACCCGGCGCTTCGCCCGTTACTGGACGCTCGTGTCGCCCGGTGCCGGCATCGTCATGCGCGCGGCGCTGCAGGCGATCAAGCCCGCGGCGGAGAAGGAGGCCAGACCCACGAGCGATGCGCGGTAGCCCGGCGGCAGAGGGGACCTGACGGATGCCGGGGCGTGCGCGGGCGTGCGCGCTATCCCCGCTCCCCGGCAGCCGCCGACGTCCGGGAGGAACCAGTCGCCTCGCTCACGGGCTGCCCGGTGGCGGCGCGTCCGGCGTCGGCCGGGTCCTCGGCGCCGGAGGAGACGACCACCTCGGAGTCCGGGCCGCCGCGGTCGAGGACGCCTCCCGCGACGGCGAGACCGAGGCCCGCCACGGCCAGAGCGGCGCCGACCAGAGCGGGCGAGGCCCAGCCCCAGCCCGCCGAGATGGCCAGGCCGCCCAGCCAGGCGCCCCCCGCGTTGGCCAGGTTGAAGGCGGAGTGGTTGGAGGCCGCCGCCATCGTGGGGGCGTGCTTCGCCTTGGCCATCAGCAGCATCTGGACCGGCGTGGTGATGAAGGCGCCCATCGCGCCGATGAAGGTGATCGTCACCAGGGCGGGCACGGTGCTGTGGACGGTGAGGTAGAACGTCACCAGCGCCGCGGCGAGCGCGGTCAGCCCCCCGTACAGGGTCGGCCGCAGCGCGCGGTCCGTGAGCGGGCCGGCGACCAGGGTGCCGACCGTCATGCCGACCCCGTAGAGCGCGAGGACCAGCGTGGTCGAGGAGTCGGAGATGCCCGTCACACGGGTCAGCATCGGCACCAGATAGCTGTAGACGGCGAAGAACCCGCCGAAGCCCACCACCGCCGTGGCCAGGCCGATCACGACCTGCCGGTTGCCCATGGCCCGCAGTTCGTGCCGGATGCCGGACTGCCGGCCGCGCGGCTGGTGCGGGACGAAGCAGGCCAGCGAGGCGAGCGCGACGAGGCCGATGACGGCGACCGCGCCGTAGGCGGACCGCCAGCCCAGCTGCTGGCCGAGTGCGGTGCCGGCGGGGACTCCGACGATATTGGCGACGGTGAGTCCCAGGAACATCTTCGAGACGGCGCGCGCGGCCCGTTCGGGGGCGACGAGCCGGGAGGCGACGACGGCGCCCACGCCGAACAGGGCGCCGTGCGGCAGGCCCGCCAGGAACCGCGCGGCGAACAGCAGGGCGAAGTCGGGAGCCAGCGCGGACGCGACGTTGCCGACCACGAAGAGCCCGGACAGCAGCAGCAACAGCCGTTTGTGCGGCACCCGCGCGCCGATGCCCGTCAGCACGGGAGCGCCGACGACGACACCGAGCGCGTAGGCCGACACGAGGTTGCCGGCGTGCGGCACGGACACGCCGACACCGTCGGCGATCTGGGGCAACAGCCCCATCGTGGCGAACTCGGTCGTGCCGATACCGAAGGCGACGACAGCCAGCGCCAGCAGAGCCAGAGGCATGGTGCGGGAGAACCTTTCGAAGAGCGCGGTACAGGAGCAGGACGGCAGAAGGGCCCGAAACCGTCCGGATCCTGTGGCCTGCCGCGCCGCGCACCATTGCCCGGCCCACCCCGGGGCAGGGAAAGCCCCCGACAGCTCAGCAGCGACGGCAGGCCGCCAATTCCAAGATCGGGCCCCGCGCGCAGTGATCTGCGTCATGCCGCATCCGGCGCGGCCAGGGCCACGGGCCGTCTCCTCGGTCACGAAGGCCGGGGTGCCGGGGTGCCGGGGTGCCGGGGAACGGGGCCGCCTCCCCCGTGGGTTCAGTCCTCCACCGAGCGCCGTACACGCCGGGACGGACCGAACTCGTACAGGTCGAGGATCACCGGCGGATCGGCGACACCCGGGCCTCCGGCCCTGACCCAGGTCACGATGTCGGCCGTCGCGTCGGGGTCGTTGACCAGCCCGAGCCAGACCGGCCGCCCGCCCGCGGCCCGCCCGGCCGGTGACGGCTGTACGACGATGACGTTGGCCTGCTCGCAGGCGTCGAGGCAGTTCACCGCCCTGACCTGGGCGACCGGCCCCAGCTGGGCTTTCAGCGCGGCGAGTTGGGCGGCGTGGTCGACGCCGGGAATCTTGGCCGTGCCGCAGCAGCAGCCGCGGCACACGGTGACCGTGCACCGGGGTGCCGCCGCCTGGGCGGGGGCCTTGCGGCGGCTCATTCGGCGGCCCGCTTCCAGGCCGTCTCGCGCAGCAGCCGCAGCCCGTTGAGGCCGACGACGACGGTGGAGCCCTCGTGGCCCGCGACGCCGAGCGGCAGCGGAAGGTTGCCGACGAGGTCCCAGACCGCCAGGCCCGTGATGAAGACACCGGCGATCACCAGGTTCTGCGCGACGAGCCTGCGGGCCCTGCGGGACAGGGAGATCACGGCGGGGACGGCGGCGAGTTCGTCGCGGACGATGACGGCGTCGGCGGTCTCCAGGGCGAGGTCGGAGCCTGCCCCGCCCATGGCCACACCGGTGTGGGCGGCCGCCAGCGCCGGGGCGTCGTTGACGCCGTCGCCGACCATCATCACCTTGCGGCCCGTGTCCGCCAGCTCCCGGACGGCGCCCACCTTGTGCTGTGGCAGCAGTCCGGCGCGCACGTCCCCGATGCCGACCTCGGCGGCGAGGCGGGCGGCGGCGCGCGGGTTGTCGCCGGTCAGCAGCACGGGCGCGGTCCCGGCCAGGACCGTGAGGGAGGCGACGGCGGCGCCGGCGTCGGGGCGCAGCCGGTCCGCGACGCCGAGCACGCCGACCGGCGTACCGGCCACGGTGACCAGCACCGCGGTGCGCCCGTCGTCCTCCAGTCCACCGGCCAGGACCGACGCCCGCGCGGAGTCCGCGTCGGTCGCGCCGTTCAGCAGCCGGGCCGGCGCGCCGACCGCGACCACGCGTCCGTCGACGGTGGCGGTCACGCCGACACCGGGCGTGGAGTCGAAGTCCTCGGCCACCGGCGGGGCGAGCCCGCGCCGGCACGCGGCGTCCACGACGGCGTGCGCCAGCGGATGCTCGCTCGGGTGCTCCGCGGCGGCCGCGAGGACCAGCAACTCGTCCTCGTCCAGGCCGGATCCGGTCAGCGGCAGGATGTCGGTGACCCTCGGGGTGCCCTGGGTGAGGGTGCCGGTCTTGTCGAGCGCCACCGCGTCGATCTGTCCGAGCCTCTCCATGACGACGGCCGACTTGACCAGGACACCGTGCCGTCCGGCGTTGGCGATCGCGGACAGCAGGGGCGGCATGGTCGCCAGCACGACCGCGCAGGGCGAAGCCACGATCATAAAGGTCATGGCCCGCAGCAGCGAGTCGGTGAGGTTCGCGCCGAAGGCGAGCGGCACCAGGAACACGGCGAGGGTCACGGCCACCATGCCGAGCGAGTAGCGCTGTTCGACCTTCTCGATGAACAACTGGGTGGGCGCCTTGGTCTCGGACGCCTCCCGCACCATGCGCACGATCCGTGCGATCACCGTGTCGGAGGCGTCGCGCTCGACGCGGACGCTGAGGGCGCCGGTGCCGTTGAGGGTGCCCGCGTAGACCTCGTCGCCCTTCTCCTTGGCGACGGGCAACGGCTCGCCGGTGATGGTCGCCTGATCGACGTCGCCGGCTCCGTCGAGCACGCGGCCGTCGGCGCCGATGCGTTCGCCGGGCCGTACGAGGATGGTGTCGCCGACGGACAGTTCCTCGACGGGGACGGTCTCCTCGGCGCCGTCCGCGCCGACGCGGGTCGCCGTGGCGGGCGCGAGATCCAGCAGCCCCCGCACGGAGTCGGCGGTGCGTGCCGTGGCCAGCGCCTCCAGCGCGCCGGACGTGGCGAAGATGACGATCAGCAGCGCGCCGTCCATGACCTGCCCGATCGCCGCCGCCCCGAGCGCGGCGACGACCATCAGCAGGTCGACGTCGAGGGTCCTCTCCTTCAGCGCCCGCAGGCCCGCCAGGCCCGGCTCCCAGCCGCCGGCCGCATACGTCAGCGCGTACAGCGGGCCCCATGCCCACGCCGGTGCCCCGGTCAGCTGCGCCGGCAGCGCGAGCAGGAAGCACACCGCGGCCGAGGCGGCCCAGCGCGCCTCGGGCAGGGCGAGGAGGCGGGTGCCGCGCCGGGGCGTACCCGTGTCGCTTGCGGACGCCGCCCGGTCGGCGGGAGCGGGGGCGAGGGTGGAGGTCATCGGAGCGGAAGTCCTTCGAGAAGGCATACAGGGCAGCGGTCGGCCCGGAGGAGGCGCCGCTTGCCTCACCGTACAGGATCACATGAAGATGCTTTCATGTATCCACGGGACGGCGCTCCGTAGGATGAGTGCCATGGGCCACGGAGCTGACGCCAAGACCACCGCCACCGCGCGCGAGCGCCTCGAAACCGTGGGCGCCGCCGACGTGGCCGCCACCCTCCAGGCCCTCGCCACCCCGTCCCGGCTGCGCATCCTGTCCCGCCTCCAGGAAGGCCCGTGCGCGGCGACGGAACTCGCCGACGCCGTCGGCATGGAGCAGTCCGCCTGCTCCCACCAACTGCGCCTGCTGCGCAACCTCGGCCTGGTCACCGGCGAGCGCCGGGGGCGCTCGGTCATCTACGCCCTCTACGACAACCACGTCGCCGAGCTGCTGGAGCAGGCCCTCTACCACGTGGAGCACCTGCGCCTCGGCCTGCGCGACACCCCGGCCGGGACCCCGGCCGACGTCCCGGCCGAGACAGCCGGGGCCCGCTGAGCGCCGCCCCGGCACGGCTCGGTTCGCCGCGGAAGACCGATTCCGGCCCGGGCCGTGGAGCAGGCGGTCGCCGGACCGCCGGTCACCGGGTGGACCGTCACCGGCCGGCCGCCGTGGCAGCTGACCCGCACCGCGGCCGGCGCCACCGCGCCGTGGTCCTCCCGGACCACCGCGCCCGGCCGCGGTGAGGGCTCCGGCGGCCTGCGCTCCGGCGACCGCCGCTCAGCCGGCGATCTCTGCCTTCCCGTTGGGCGAGGCGGCCGACGGTTCGCCCTGCACGGCGCCGGTGGCCCGCTCGGTGATGCCTTTCAGCAGTCGCGTCAGGTCGACGCCCGTGGTGGAGCCGAGCAGTTCCAGGCCCTGGGCGACGTTGTCCGCCACCGCCCGCGGGATCCGGCCCGCGCCGTCGGTGGAGATGACCGTCATCTTCTCCACCGCGCTGAGCGGTTCGGACGCCTTCGCCACGACCTGCGGCAGCACCTCGACCAGCATCTGGAGGACCGCGGCGTCGCCGTACTGCCCGAAGGCGTCCGCCTTCTTGCGCATCGCGTCGGCCTCCGCGCCGCCCCTGGCCGCGATCGCCGCGGCCTCCGCGTCGCCCTCCAGTCGTACGGCCTCGGCGATGGCCGCGCGCCGGGCACGCTCGGCCTCGCCCTGCTTCAGGCCTTCGACGGCCTCCGCCTCCGCCAGCGCCGACCGGCGCTGCTTCTCGCCCTCACCGACCAGCCGGGCCCGCTCGGCCTCCGCCTGCGCGGCGGCGATGGCGGCCAGCCGCTCGGCCTCGGCCTGCTTCACGCGGGCCACACGCTTGGCCTCGGCCTCCTGCTCGGCGGCGTACCGCTGAGCGTCGGCGGGCTTGCGGACCTGCGTGTCGAGTTGACGGTCCGTCAGCGCGGCCTGCCGTTCGGCGACCTTCTCCTGCTCGGCGAGGATCTCCTGCCTCCGGGCAGCCTCGGCGAGCGGACCGGCCGCGTCGGCCCGGGCGGCGGCCTGGTCGGTCTCGGCCTTGATCTCGGCCTGCTTCAGGTAGAGCGTGCGCTGGGCGACGGCGATCTCCTCCTCCGCCTTCAGCCGCGCCTGCTCGGCCGCCCGCCGCGCCTCGGCCTCCGCGATGTCCGCCTCCTGCTTGGCGCGGGCCGCCTCCGGGCGGCCGAGATCCTCCAGGTAGGAGCCCTCGGTGGTGATGTCCTGGATCTGGAACGCGTCCAGCACCAGTCCCTGCCCGGACAGGCTCGCCTCGGCCTCCTCCGCCACCTGCCCGGCGAACGCAGCCCGGTCGCGGATGACGTCCTCCACCGACATCCGCCCCACGATGGCCCGCAGCGCGCCGGAGAGCACTTCCTGTGTGAAGCCGACGATGCCGTCCTGCTGCATCAGGAACCGCTGCGCCGCCGCGCGGATCGCGTCCTCCGTCCCACCGACCTTGACGATCGCCACCCCGTCGAGGTTGGCCTTCACGCCGCGCAGGGTGACCGCGCCGCGCACCGCCACCGGGATGTGCCGGGAGGACAGGTCGAGGGTGAACTTCTGCTGCACGAACGGCACGACGAACACACCGCCGCCGACCACGACCTTCTGCCCGCTGTTGTCGGTGAAGACCCGGCCGGTCTCCGGATCGGTGGCCTTCTTGCCGCGCCGGCCGGTGACGATGAACGCCTCGCTCGGACCTGCCACCTTGTAGCGGCTGACGACGACCAGCGCGATCAGCACCAGAAGGACGACGACTCCGACCACGGCGGAGACGACAGGTGTCATGACATGCCCCCAGACAGACAGCACCCCGAAGGGTGGGGAAAGAGCCCCGATCGGGGCGATGACCGGACGGTCGGACGGCCGCCGTGCCGTAGCCGGCGGCTCAGGGTTCCGCGGGACGCACCAGTACGGAGGTCGCGGACGGCGCCGCCTCCACCCACACCTCGGCGCCCCGGGCCACCGGCGCGACGCAGCGCGCGGCGAATTTCACCGGCTGGCCGGCGACGTGCAGGATCACCTCGCCGAAACCGTCGGCCGGGATGGCGGTCACCACCTTGCCGGACACGCCGATCAGGTCGTTGCCCGTGGGTGCCGCCGCGGTCCGGTCACGCATCAGGGCACGGCTGAAGCGGTAGGTGAGCCACGCCGTGAGCAGCCCCGCCAGCGCGCCGGCAGCGGTGGCGCCCACGGGGCCGGCGCCCGTCGCCGCCTGGGCGATGACGGCGCCGAACCCGGTCATCGACAGGAAACCGGCGACCACCGGCAGCGACAGCCATCCGTCGAGGCTGCCGCCCAGCACGCCGTCCAACGCGCCGTCCAGCAGCCCGTCGAGGACCAGCGACAGGGCGAGCAGCACGATCCCCGCGATGCCGAGGCCGAGAAACCAGGCCATGCGTGCCGTCCCCCTCCCGCCCGTCGCTGATCTCCGACTTGACGGAATCCTGACACGGCGAGGGTGGATCGATCTTTTCCTGATTCCGGCAGCATTCGAGCGCCGTACCTGCCTGCCGTCGGCGAGGGCGCCGCGCGTCCCGGCCACGACGGCCGCGGCCAGGAGGCCCGCGCCGGGCGGGAGCGCGGTCAGCGGGGCGAGACCCGGGGCGCGGGACCGTCGTTCAGGGCTTGCGGGCCAGTGCGGCGACGATGAGTTGTTCCCAGACGGTGAGTTCGCGTTCGCCGCCGTCGCTCCACAGGCTGTCGACGGTGTCGGGACGCCACAGGGGTGCGGGCACGATCCCGGGCTCGAGGATGTCCAGGCCCTCCAGCAGGGCGGCGATCTCGGCGTCCGTGCGCCACCGGCCGCGGCCGAAGGTCCGCTGCAGGATCTGCTCGGCCTCCTCCGTCTCGGGGTTGTCGCCGGAGCGGAAGTGGCTGACGAAGAAGTAGCTGCCGGAGGGCACGCGGTCGCGCCAGTAGCGGACGATGCCCGCCGGGTCCTCGTCGTCGTTGACGTGGTGGAGGACGGCGCTGAAGATGACGGCGACGGGGCGGTCGAAGTCGATCAGTTCCAGGGTATCGGGGTGGTTACGGACCTCCGCGGGGTTGCGGACGTCCGCCATGACGACCCGGGTCCGTTCGTTCTGCTCCAGCAAGGCGCGCCCGTGGACGAGTACTTGCGGGTCGGTGTCTACGTAGACGATCCGGGACTCGGGGGCGTGCCGCTGGGCGACCTGGTGGACGTTGTCCGCGGTGGGAAGGCCGCTGCCCAGATCGACGAACTGCCGCACGTCGGTGGTCGTCGCTATCTGCGCGATCGCGCGTATCAGAGCGGCCCGGTTGGCGAAGGCGATGGCGACCGACCCCGGCAGGTCACGCTTGAAGACGTCGCCGATCTCCCGGTCCACGGCGTAGTTGTCCTTGCCGCCCAGCAGATAGTCGTAGACGCGGGCGATGCTGGGCGTGGTGGGGTCGATGCTGGAGCCTTGATCCGTCATGCCGGTCATCCTCCCCCATGGCACCGCCTGCCTGCCGCCGCTTCGGCGGTCCCGGCGCAGACCCACGCCGGGCCGGATCCGGCACCGGCCCACGGCTTCGCTGCCGCACGTCGCGTGCGGCACCGTCACCTCGCGCCGGCCGGGCAACAGCCGTGCCCACAAGAGGCGCACAGAGAAGACATGATCTGTTCCCGATCCGGTCATGTGTGCACGGCGCGTTCGAAAAGGTTCGGCCATTGACTCTCCTCGCGCGGCAGCCACTCGGCTGCGTGCGGGGAGAGTCGTTTCGTCTGTAGGGGCGTGCGTTGCATGGAGTCCGCTGAGGAAGAAGAGTCCGGCAGATCCGGCAGATCCGAGCCACGGCGGCTGTACACGGGCCGGGGTGTCGGTGACCGGATCCTTCGGGTTCAGTTGACGGCCACCGGCGTCGCTGTTCTCGCCGTCATGGCGGCCGTCGGGCTCTTCCTGCTGCTGAGGGCCGGTCAGGCGCTGCGGGTCAGAGGGTGGGCGTTCCTCACCACCGCCGAATGGCAGCCGGACGTCCACCGGTTCGGCATCGCCGCGGTGCTCACCGGAACCCTGCTGATCGCGGCGGTGGCCGTGGCCCTCTCCGTGCCGCTGGCCCTCGGGACGGCGCTGTTCATCTCCGAGGTGGCTCCGCGCCGGCTGCGCCGCACGCTCGTGACCATGGTCGACCTGATGGCGGCCGTGCCGTCCGTGGTGTACGGGCTGTGGGGGCTGTTCTTCCTGCAGCAGCACGTGATCGGGCTGTCGCGCTGGCTGTCCGACTGGTTCGGGTGGATCCCCCTGTTCACGGTGGACGGCACCCGGTCCGGCGATCCGCTCGCCTCCGACAGCGTCTACACCGCCTCCACCTTCGTCGCCGGGATCGTCGTCGCGCTGATGGTCGCGCCGATCCAGTGCTCGGTGATGCGGGAGGTGTTCGCGCAGGCCCCGGCCGGCGAGCGGGAAGGGGCGTACGCGCTGGGCGCCACCCGCTGGGGCATGATCCGCGCGGTCGTCCTGCCGTACGGCAAGGGCGGCGTCATCGGCGGCACGATGCTCGGCCTCGGCCGGGCCCTCGGCGAGACGATCGCCGTGTACCTGATCATCTCGCCGGTCTTCGTGATCCAGCCGCACATCCTGCAGACCGGCTCCAACTCGGTGTCCTCGCTGATCGCCCTGCACTACGGCGACGCGTCCACCTTCGGCATGTCGGCGCTGATGGCGGCGGGCCTGGCGCTGTTCCTGCTCACCCTGGCGGTCAACTTCACCGCCTCCTCCATCGTGGCCCGCTCCCGGTCCGGCGCACAGAGCGAGGCATGAGATGACCGTAGTGGAAGAGATCACCACCGCCCCCGTCGCGGCGCCGGCCGCGGCGGCCACCGGCCCGGACACCGGCCCGCCCGAGGAGCCCCGCCGCATCGGCGGCCCCACCCGGTCCGGGGTGCTGTCGCTGTGCGGCGCCGCCGCCTCCGGGCTGTGCATCGCCGTGCTGTTGTTCGGGCAACTCGCGCCCTTCTCTGGTGCGTTGGGCTTCGCCGTCACCGCCTATCTGTGTTTCCTCCTGATCTACGCCGTGCTCACCGGGCTGGAGGAGGACGCGCAGGCGGTCCGGGACCGGGTGATGACCGTCGTGCTGTGGACGGCGGCCCTGGTGCTGTGTTCCGGGCTGGTGCTCGTCGTCGGGTTCACCGCCTGGCGGGGCCGGGACGCGCTGCCGCACGCCAACTTCTTCACCCAGGACATGCAGGCGTCGGGCCCGCTCGACCCGCTCACCCGCGGCGGCATCGCCCACGCGATGCTCGGCACCCTCATCATGATCACCATCGCCCTGGCGATCACCGTCCCGCTCGGCCTGTCCTGCGCCGTCTACCTCAACCAGATCCCCGGCCGGTTCTCCCGGTTCGTACGGACCATCGTCGAGGCGATGACCGCGCTGCCGTCGATCGTGGCCGGCCTGATGGTGTACGCCACCTGGATCCTCGGCCTCGGCATGCAGAAGTCCGGCCTCGCGGCGGCCTTCGCGATCAGCGTGATGATGCTGCCGATCGTGATCCGGGCGGCGGACGTGGTGCTGCGCCTGGTACCCGGCACGCTGACCGAGGCCGCCGAGGCGCTGGGCGCCCCGCGCTGGCGGACCGTGTGGCACGTGGTGCTGCCGACGGCCCGCTCCGGGCTGGCCACCGCGGTCATCCTCGGCACCGCGCGCGGCATCGGCGAGACCTCGCCCGTCCTGCTCACCGCGGGCTTCACGGCCGCGCTCAACGCCGACCCCACCGAGGGGCCGATGCTCTCGCTGCCGCTCGCGGTGTTCACCTTCATCAAGTCGCCGGAGCCGACGATGATCGCCCGCGGTTTCGGCGCGGCGGCGGTGCTCATGGTGCTCGTACTCGTGCTGTTCGTCGTCGCCCGGGTCATCGGCGGCCGCGGGCCGGGCCACCAGAGCCGCCGCCAGGCCCGCCGCACCGCCCGCGCCTCGCGCCGCACCGCCGCCCGCTTCGACGAACGGCACGCCCCGCGACTGTCGTTGTTCGACGACGCCCCCGCCGCGAGCGCCCCTGCCGGGGACGCCCCCGCCGCGAGCGCTCCCGCCGGAGACGCCCCCGTCGTGAACGCCGGCCCCGCGGTGCGCACCGGCATCCGCACCACCAAGTCCCCCGTCACCGACGACCGCCCCGAAGATCGCCCCGAGGACACCCCCGGCGAGAACACCGGAGAGACCGACTGATGCTCAGCCACCTCATCCCCCGTCTCCGCCGCCTGCGGGCGGCGGCGGCCCTCGCCGCGATGCTCGGTGTGATCGCCGGGCTGCTGGCCGGGCCCGCCGCGGCGCCGGCCGCGGCGGAGAGTTACACGCCGATCGCCGGAGCGGGCTCCACCTGGGCGGAGAACGCCGTCGACGAGTGGCGCCGGGCCGTCAACCAGTACGGCATGCGGATCAGTTACGCCGGCACCGGTTCCTCCGACGGCCGCCGCCAGTTCCTCAGCGGCACCGTGGACTTCGCGGTCTCCGACATCCCCTTCCAGACCAACCCGACGGACGGTTCGGCCGCCGAGCGGCCGGCCTCGGGGTCGTACGCCTACATGCCGATCGTGGCCGGCGGCACGGTCTTCATGTACCACCTGACCGCCGGCGGCAAGCGGATCACCAACCTGCGGCTGTCCGGCGACGTCGTCACCAAGATCTTCACGGGCGTGATCAAGAGCTGGGACGACGCGGCCATCCGGGCCGACAACCCCGGCCTGCAGTTGCCGCACCGCGCCATCGTGCCCGTGGTCCGCTCCGACGGCTCCGGCTCCACCGCCCAGTTCACGACGTGGATGGCCGACCAGCACAGGCAGCTGTGGCAGGCCTACTGCGGACGCGTCGGCCGGTCCGGGGCCTGCGGGCAGACCTCGTACTACCCGACCGTCCCCGGCATGATCGCCCAGTCCGGCGACCTCGGCGTGGCGGGCTACGTCGCCCAGAACTACGGCGAGGGCGCGATCGGCTACGTCAACTACTCCTACGCTCTCAACGCGCACTTCCCGGTCGCCAAGGTCCTCAACCACTCCGGCTACTACACCGAGCCGACCCCGCAGAACGTCGCCGTCTCGCTGCTCAAGGCGAAGATCAACACCGACAAGGGCTCACCGGACTACCTCACCCAGAAGCTGAACGGCGTCTACAACGACACCGACAAGCGCAACTACCCGCTGTCCAGCTACTCGTACATGATCCTGCCGCTGAAGGTGCAGGGCACCTTCACCAAGGCCAAGGGCAAGACGCTGGGCGCGTTCTCGTACTACTTCATGTGCCAGGGCCAGCAGGCGGCGCCCCAGCTCGGCTACTCGCCGCTGCCGATCAACCTGGTGCAGGCGGGCTTCGAGCAGATCCGCCGGATCCCGGGCGTGGTGGCGCAGAACGTCAACATCAAGGGCTGCAACAACCCCACCTTCACCGCCTCCGGCCGCAACAAGCTCGCCGAGGACGCGCCGTATCCCGCGGCGTGCGACAAGAAGGGCGCGGCACCCTGCACGACCGGCAGCGGAGGAGCGAAGGCCGACAGCGGCGGCACCTCGGGCGGCGCGTCCGGCGGCTCCGGGACCGGCGGGGGCGCCTCGGGCGGCTCCGGGTCCGGGTCCGGCGGCTCGACGGGCGGCGGCGGCGCAGCGGGCGGCGGCGGCACGGCGGGCGGCGCGTCCGGCGGCTCCGGAACGGCCGTCGACCCCGACACCGGCCAGACCGTCGCCGCCGACGGCACCGCCGCCGGCTCCGCCGGGGGCGCGGGCGGCACCGTGGCCCTCGCCCAGCCCGTCTCCGTGAGCGGCCGGAGCGGCTGGACGAGCACCCAGACGCTGATGCTGCTGGCCTCGTTCCTGGTGCTGGGGCTGGTGCTGCTGCCGTCCGTCGTGTCGCGGCTGCTCACCGGCGCCCGTTCCCGTGACGACGCCACGGACGGGGGCCGGCGATGAGACTGCCACGCCACGCCATGCTCCTGCGGAACGCCCTGGCCCGACGGAACTCCCCGGTCCTGCGCAACGCCCAGGCCCGACGAAACGCCCCCGCCCTGCGCAACGCGCCGGTCCTGCGCAACGCGCCGGTCCTGCGCAACGCGCCGGTCCTGCGCAACGCCCTGGTCCGCCTGGTCGCCGGTGCCGCGGCCGGCGCCCTCGCGGGGCTCGCCGTCGCCCAGGCGGCGCCCGCGGCACCCCTCGGCGCGGGCGGCACCGCCACCGGCTCCGCCGTCACCGTCTCCGGCCGCGGTGAGTTCAAGGACATGAGGTTCACCGTCAGCCAGACCACCCACCTCACCAGCCAGGCCGTCAAGGTCTCCTGGACGGGCGGCGCCCCGACCAGCTTCGCGGGCACCCTGTTCGACACCGACTTCGTGCAGATCATGCAGTGCTGGGGCGACGACGACGGCACCGTGCCGTCCAACCCCGGCCCGCCGCGCACCCAGTGCCAGTACGGCGCCTCCCCGACCACCGACCGCGGCAACTGGCCCGGCAACGGACAGGACGACACCCGCCAGGTCTTCTACAGCGCCGACCCCACCAACTACGGCCAGGACGACCGGTACGGCGCGGCCAACCCCAGCGCGCCGGGCGAGGTGCCGTTCAAGTCGGTGGACGGCACGGTCATCACCACCGGCACGCAGAACAACGCGCTGTTCAACCGCAACACCACCAACGAGGTCGACTTCGCCCGCACCGGCGCCGACGGCACCGGCCAGGAGTACTTCGAGGTGCAGACCGCCAACGAGGCCCCGCACCTGGGCTGCGGCATGCCGGTCACCCGCGACGGCGTCACGAAGCCGCGCTCCTGCTGGCTCGTGATCGTCCCGCAGGGCCATCTGGACCTGGACGGCAAGCCGTACGCCGACCACAGTCAGGTCAACGCGGGCTCCCCGGTGTCCTCCACCAACTGGAAGAACCGCGTCGCGATCCCGCTCGGCTTCAACACGGTCGGCGCCAACTGCGCGCTCGGCGCGAAGGAGCGGCCCACCCTCGGCAGCGAACTGGCCGCGGACGCCATGACCAGCTGGCAGGCCGCCCTGTGCCCGGCCGGCAAGGTCTACGGCTACACGCAGCTCGGTGAGCCGGACACCCGCGCCCGGCTCACCGCCGAAGGCGCCTCCGGTCTCGCCCTCACCACCCGCGCGCTGGGCGCCGACCCGGGCACGACCGCGCCGTCCGGGACGACGACGTACGCTCCGGTCGCCCTCTCCGGCGCCGTCATCGGATTCACCATCGAGCGCAGACCCAGGGCCGGGGCGCCGGACCACATCCGCGAACTGGCGGGCACCAAGGTCGAGTCGATCAGGCTCACCCCGCGGCTGGTGGCCAAGCTGCTCACCGAGTCGTACCGCAACTCGCCCTGGGGAGCGGTGATCGGCGACACCACGGCCAAGGGCTACGGCTGGGCGAAGGACAACCCGGCGGGGCTGGCCAGTGACCCCGAATTCGTCGACCTGAACCCGGAGTTCGCGTACCTGTCGGTAGCCGAGACCCCGGCCACCGACACCGACCTGCTCACCTCGCTCGGCCACACCGACACCGCCCGCGCACTGTGGCGGTGGATCCTGGCCGACAAGGAGGCCCGGCAGTTCCTGAACGGCGTCTCCGACGACTACGGCATGCGGGTCAACCCGTACTACAGCACCAACGCGGACCTGAACCCGACCGGCGCCCCGTTCGACCCGTCGGCGACGGACGACTACCCCAAGAGCGACCCGTGGTGCACGGTCCCGCCGGGCACCGACGCACCCGCCGACCAGAAGCAGTGCATGACCGACTTCCACCCGTACGTGGCGGACATGCACTCCGGCGCCCTGCACACCCGGCGCGCCGACACACTGTGGAAGTCGAGCTGGGACGCGCTGGCCAACCCGCCCGCGTACAAGAGCACCGGCCCGCAGACGGTCGGCTCCCGGTTCGTGATCACGGTCACCGACGCGGCCTCCGCCGCCCGGTACGGCCTGCAGACCGCCGAACTGCGCAACACGGCGGGCCGGTTCGTCGCCCCGTCGGCCGGCTCGCTGACCGAGGCGGCCAAGGGCGCCTCCGGCACCGGCGTCGCCGAGATCACCCCGGAGAACGCCAAGGCGAAGGGCGCCTACCCGCTGGCCCAGCTGGTGTACGCGGCGGTCCGGCCGGGCTCGCTGAAGGCGGACGCCCGCAAGGACTACGCGGCGCTGCTGACGTACGCTGCGGGCGGCGGCCAGGTCAGCGGCGCCGACCCGGGCCGCCTGCCGGCCGGGTACGCCCCGCTGCCGCAGGCCCTCCGCAGCCGCACCGCCCACGCGGCCGACGCGCTCCTGCACTACACCGGGCCGACCACCACGGGTGACACCCCCTCCGCGAGCGGCGGCAGCGGCGGCGGCTCCGAGACGCTCGGCACGGGCGCGGGCGGCACCGGCACCGGCGGCACCGCGGCCGGCGGCGGCACGGGCACCGAGTCCGCGCCGGGCGGCGGCGCCGGCGCCACCCCGAGCACGCGGGCGTCGTACGACGGCGGCAAGGCGCTGCAGACCACGGCCGCGGGCAACACGCCCGCGGACCCGGCCAACCCGCTGCGCTACGCCGTACCCGTCGGCGCCGCCCTCGGCGCGGCCGCCGGAGTGGGCGCCCCCTTCGCGGGCGGCAGCCGGCCGCGGCTGCCGCTGCGGGTGCCGCTGCCGGGCGGCCGCACGGTGACGCTCGTACCGGAGTTCACCCTGCCGGAGCGGCTGCGGAGGCTGCTGCCGCCCGGCCGGGGGTGAGAACCGGGCCCCGCGGGGCCCGCACCCCCCACAGACGGCCGTCCGCCCCGAAAGGGAGTCGGGGCGGGCGGCCCGTACCACCCTGCCAGATCACCTCGCTCACTCCGCACTACCCTCAGGAGACTCTCGATGCGCAGAACGCGCTCCACTGCGGTGCTCGTCGCCGCGGCCGTGGTGTCCGGCGGCCTGGTTCTGACGAGCCCGGCGTACGCCGACCCCACCCCCGCCGGAACCTACCGTCAGCTCGTCGGCGTGGGCTCGGACACCACGCAGGACGTGATGAACGCGCTGGCCGGCGACACGGTCAACGGCAAGAGCTACGCGGGCACCGCCGTGAAGTCGGCGGACGGCGCGGGCATCGCCTCCTACGACGCGATCGAGCCCGGAACCGGCTCCACCTCCTCGACGATCCAGACCCGCTCGGACGGCCCGTCCTTCCTGCGCCCGAACGGCTCCGGCAAGGGCCGCCTCGCCCTGAGCGAGTCGCTGACCGGCGACAAGTACCCGGACTCCGCCGGCACTTCCATCAAGGGCCAGGTCGACTTCGCCCGCTCCTCGGGCACCCCGAGCACGTCGGGCACCGCCCTCACCTACATCCCCTTCGCCCGGGACGCGGTCGGCGTCGCGGTGAAGGGCTCGGCCCTGGACACCCTGACGGTGGACCAGCTGCACGACATCTACTCCGGCTCGCTCACCCAGGTCGGCGGCCAGACCGTGCACCCGAAGATCCCGCAGAGCGGCTCGGGCACCCGCAAGTTCTTCCTGTCGGCGATCGGCCTGACCGACGCGACGCTGTCCCCGAACGTCCCGACGGTCCAGGAGAACCAGGGCGACGCCGCGCTGACCGAGGACGGCGCGCTGGCGCCCTTCTCCGTCGGCAGCTGGATCGCGCAGGTCAACGGCGTCGCCCCGGACTACACCAAGGACGCGGCCGCCGCGGGCGGCCACCTGGCGGCGGTGCAGCTGCCCGGCGACAACGGCGCCACCAGCCCGGTGACGACCGTGAACGGCAAGCTCTCGCCGGTCACCGCCTACTACGAGAACTCCACCTTCGGCCGCGACGTCTACAACGTCGTCCCGAGCCGGGCGATCGACCCGACCAGCATCTTCTTCGACAAGGACCTCTACGACGTCTTCGTCACCAGCGGCAGCCACACCGCCGAGCTGGCCTCCGACGCCGCCGAGCAGGTCATCGCCGCCTTCGGCTTCGTCAACGAGCCGTACAACGGCTCCACCAGCGTGGCCAAGCACGCCAAGCTGGGCGGCCTGGAGGAGTCGGGCATCGACACCTCGACGCCGGCCGCGCCCGGCCTGAAGACCACCCTCGGCGACGCGAGCGTCAAGCTGACCTGGACGGCCCCCGCCGCCACCGGGCTGCCGGTGACCGACTACCGGCTCACGCTGACCCGTTCGGACGGCAGCGTGGCGGCCGTCAAGGACGTCCCGGCCACCACCAAGTCGTACACCTTCGGCAACCTGGCCCTCGGCGGTTACACCGCCACCGTCTCGGCCGCCAACCTCAACGGCACCGGCGCCGCCGCGTCCTGGACCGGCACCGTCAAGTACGGCAGCACCACGACGGCGAGCGCGCCCAAGACCGCGTACGGCAAGGCCCCGAAGGTAGCCGTCACCGTCACGGGCACGCACGGGGTGGTCCCGACCGGCACGGTGACCGTGAAGGAGGGCTCCACCACGCTGGGCACCGGCACCCTGGACAGCTCCGGCAAGGCGACGGTCAGCCTGTCGAACCACCTCAAGGTGGCCACGCACACGCTGACGGTCTCCTACGGCGGCAACGGCAAGCTCCTCGACTCGAAGACGAGCGTCAGCCTGACGGTCACGAAGGCCACGCCGACCGTCAGCACCTCCGCGCCCAGCACGGTCAGCCACACCGCGCACGCCAAGGTGGCGGTGAAGGTCGCCGCGACCGGCACCACGCCGACCGGCACGGTGCGGATCTACGAGGGCACGCGGGTGATCGCCACCGGCACCCTGAGCGGCGGCAAGGTGACCGTCACCCTGCCCCTGCTGAGCCGCGGCTCCCACACCCTGCACGCCTCCTACGCGGGCTCCTCGACGGTGTCCGCGAAGAACGGCGCGAACTTCACCGTCAAGTCCACCTGACACCACCGCCCGGGGGACCGCCACGCCGCGGTCCCCCGGGCCCACCCCACCCGAACCCCCACAAGCGGCGAAGTCGTCACCCCGGCGATATCGCCATGAACAGCGAAGGAGGCGGGCCGCCGTGACGGTCGCCGTGCAGACCACGCTCACCTCGTCCCCCGCACGGCCACGGGTACGGGCCGCCACCGCCGTCCGCCATCTCGCCCGGGGCGCCCTGCTCAGCGTCGCCGCCCTGCTGCTGGGCATCACCGTTCAGCTGCTGCTGGTGAGCGGGATCCAGGAACGCTCCGCGCAGCACGCCGCGTTCGACCAGCTGCGGGGCGAACTCGCCCTGGGCACCGCTCCGGTGGCCCAGGCCGACCAACAGGGTGCGCTGCTGGCGCCCGGCACCCCGCTCGCCCTGATCGAGATCCCCGCGATCGGTGTCCGGCAGGTCGTCCTCGAAGGCACCGACTCCACCGTGCTGACCGGCGGCCCCGGCCACCGCCGGGACACCCCGATGCCCGGACAGGCCGGCAGCAGCGTGCTGATGGGCCGTGCGGCGGCGTACGGCGGCCCGTTCGGACGCCTGGCGCGGCTCACCGCCGGAGACACCCTCACGGTGGTCACCGGCCAGGGCAAGGCCCGCTACCGGGTGCTCGACGTACGGCGGGCGGGCGATCCGGCACCCGCGGCACCGGCGGCCGGCAAGGGCCGCCTGGTGCTGGTGACGGCCACCGGTCCGCGCTTCATGCCGGGCGGCGTGCTGCGCGTCGACGCCGACCTGGTCTCCGCGGCCTTCCAGACCCCGGCCGCCGTCATCCGCCCCGGCACGCTGCCGGAGTCCGAACAGCCGCTGGCCCGCCCGGCCGGGGTGCCGTGGCCGCTGGTGATGTGGCTGCAGGCGCTGCTGGCCGCCGCCGTGGCCGCCGTCTGGGCCTGGCACCGCTGGGGCAGGCAGCAGACCTGGATCGTCTTCGCCCCGGTCGTCGCGCTGCTGGGCCTCGAGGTGGCCACGCGCGCGACCGAACTCCTGCCGAACCTGCTGTGACCGCACGCCCGCCCAGCCCCGCCGTGAACCGAGGTACCGAGATGACGGACACCACCTACCCCCCGACCGACGCCCCGGCCGACGCCCTGGCCGACCCCTTGGCCGACACCGCCGTGCTGCCTTCCGCGGCCGGCGGGCCGGCCGTCGCCCCCGCCGCCCTCGAAGCCCGTGCCGTGTCGGCCTGGTTCGGCAGCCACCAGGTGCTGAGCCGGGTGTCCCTGACGATGCCCGCCGGGCAGGTCACCGCGCTGATCGGCCCGTCCGGCTGCGGCAAGTCGACGTTCCTGCGCACGCTCAACCGCATGCACGAGCTGATCCCGGCGGCGCGGTTCGGCGGCGAGGTGCTCTTCGATGGCGAGGACATCTACGGCCCCGGACGACGCCTGACCGACGCCCGCCGCCGCATCGGCATGGTCTTCCAGAAGCCGAACCCGTTCCCCGCGATGTCGATCTACGACAACGTGGTGGCCGGGCTGAAGCTGACGGGCACCCGCGCGCACCGCCACGAGAAGGACGGACTGGTGGAGGAGTCGCTCACCCGGGCCGGCCTGTGGAAGGAGGTCCGCGACCGTCTGCGCCAGCCGGGCGGCGCGCTCTCCGGCGGCCAGCAGCAGCGGCTGTGCATCGCCCGCGCGCTGGCGGTACGCCCCCGGGTGCTGCTGATGGACGAGCCGTGCTCGGCGCTGGACCCCACCTCCACCCGCCGGGTGGAGGAGACGATCCACGAACTCGCCGGCGAGGTGACCATCGTGATCGTCACGCACAACATGCAGCAGGCCGCGCGCGTCTCCAGCCAGTGCGCGTTCTTCCTCGCCGAACAGGGCACCCCGGGCGGCATCGTCGAGCACGGCCCCACGGACCGTATCTTCGCCAGCCCGCAGGACACCCGTACCGCGGACTACGTGGCGGGCCGCTTCGGCTGACGGGGCGCACCAGCCGCTTCGGCTGACGGGGCGCGTTGTCCCGCCATCGTCGCTCCGAG
>NZ_JBFADM010000067.1:0-45077 GCF_040641355.1 Streptomyces sp. NPDC020996 | reverse complement strand
CGCCGGGGGCGGCGCCCCCCCCGCCCCCCCCCCCCACGACGCGGGTTCCGACGGGCCCGTTTCGCACCCGTACGAACGAGGACAGTGTTGGGCCAGGGAGGGGAACCCCGCCGCGCGCAGGCGTACGACGGGGAGCTGGGCGAGGCCGTGGCGCGGGCCAAGGAGGGCGACGAAGCCGCCTTCGCCGTCGCGTACCGACTCGTCCAGCCGGGACTGCTCGGCTATCTCCGGGGGATCGTCGGCGACGACGCCGAGGACGTGGCCTCCGACGCCTGGCTGGAGATAGCCCGCGACCTCGGGCGGTTCAAGGGCGACGGCGCGGGCTTCCGCGGCTGGACGGCGACCATAGCCCGGCACCGGGCGCTGGACCATCTGCGCCGGCAGAAGGTACGTCCCCGGTCCTCGGCGCTCGAACAGGACGTGCTGGAGCTGCCCGGCCGGCAGAACACCCACGAGCAGGCCCTGGAGGCGCTTTCCACCGAGCGCGCCCTGGAACTGGTCCGCAGCCTGCCCCGCGACCAGGCCGAGGCCGTGCTGCTGAGGGTCGTCGTCGGCCTGGACGGCCCCGCCGCGGCCCGCGTCCTCGGCAAGCGCCCCGGCGCCGTGCGCACCGCCGCGCACCGGGGGCTGAAGGGTCTCGCCCGCCGGCTCGGCGTCCCGGGTGTGACACATGGGGACCCCCGGACGCTGGGGGAGTCGAAATGAACGGCAGCGGCGGCACGGACGCCGCGGGCGGTGCGGGCGGCGGCGAGCGCCGGACCCGCGACGGGTCTGACAGGGATGGATACGGACATGGGTGAACGGCAGGGCGACGGCAGTACCTCCGGCCGTCGGCGTGTGCGCCCCGGCGGTCCCGTGTCCGGCCCCGTGTCCGGCCCCCTGTCCGGTCCCGTATCCGGTCCCGTATCCGGTCCTGTGTCCGGTCCCGTGTCCGGCCCCCTGCCCGGTCCCGTGTCCGGCTCCGAGGGCGCGGCGGAGAGCGCGGCGCTGGAGCTGCTGCTCGCCGCGGCGATACGCCCGGACTCCGTCGACGCCGAGGCCGAGCAACGGGCGGTGGCCGCCTTCCGGGCCGCCCGGGAGGCCGGGGCGCACCGGACGCGGACCAGGCGCCGGGACGACTGGCGCCCGCGCGAGCACGGGCGGGCGCGCCGCTCGCTGAAGGCCACCCTGGCGCTGTTCCTGGCCGGGCTGACGGTCAGCGGCGTCGCCGTCGCGGCCATCGGCACCGCCGGGTCGTCGGACGACGACCGCGGCACCGGGCGGCCGCGTCCGTCGGCCGGCGCCCCGACGGCGTCGGCCGGCCCCTCGTCCGCGGCCGGCTCCCGCACGCCGGGCGCCTCCGCCGCCGCGGACCGCCCGGGGACCGCGCAGGACACCGAGGCCCACTGCCGGGCGTACGAGTCGGTCGCCGGCCGGGGCAGGGCACTGGAGGCGACGGCCTGGCAGCGGCTGATCGAGGCCGCGGGCGGCGAGGAGAAGGTCGCCGGGTACTGCACCCGGCAGCTGGCGGGAAGCACGCCGACGGGGGCCGCGGGCAATCCGGGCAGGGCCGGCGGCACCGGCAGGCCGAGCACACCGGGTGCCGCCACCACTCCCGCCGCCGCCGCGACCCGGGGCGCCCCCGCGAGCCCGGGTTCCGCCGCCACCGCGGGGGCACCGACGGGCGCGGGCAACAGCAACAGCAACGGCAACGGCAACGGCAACGGCAACGGCAAGTCGGGCGAGGGCAACGGCAACAGCGGCTGAGGGCAACGGCGACTGCGGCTGAGGACGTCGCCGTGCAGCGGCGAGGCTCCGAGTGAGCGAGGGTCCGAAGAGTCCCGAACGGCTCGGCGGCCGGGGGTCGAGGGGCTCGGGCCGACCGCCCGGGTGCCCGGGCGGGAGCGCCGCACGACAACGGCCGGGGCCGCCACCCCCCACAGGAGAGGCCCCGGCCGTCGCGCGGTACGGGCCGCGCGGCGGCCCGCACTCCCTACAGCGCCCCGGGTGCGTTTTCTGTCACACCCCGTGGCGTCACAAGACCGTTGCAGCTCGTCCGGACATGGACGAGGAGCGGTTTCAGGTCGTAACGTGCCCTTCGCGCCGGGCGCGGAGGGGGATCGCCGCCATCATCGGCCGACCATCGACTGAGGAACACGGGTGCTGGGGGACGACGCGGAGCTGACCGCCGCGGTGCTTGCGGCACAGGACGGGAACGAGACCGCGTTCCGGACTGTGTACCGGGCAGTGCACCCACGGCTGCTCGGATACGTACGGACACTGGTCGGCGATCCGGACGCCGAGGACGTCGCCTCCGAGGCGTGGCTGCAGATCGCCCGCGACCTGGGACGCTTCGAGGGGGACGCGGACCGCTTCCGCGGCTGGGCCGCCCGCATCGCGCGCAACCGCGCGCTGGACCACATCCGCATGCGCGGCCGCCGTCCCGTCATCGGCGGCGACGAGACGGAGCTGACGGGCCGGGCCGCCGAGTCCGACACCGCGGGCGAGGCCATCGAGGCGCTGGCCACCGACCGCACCCTCTCCCTCATCGCCCGGCTGCCGCAGGATCAGGCCGAGGCCGTCGTGCTGCGCGTGGTCGTGGGTCTCGACGCGAAGACCGCCGCAGAGACGCTGGGCAAGCGTCCGGGCGCGGTGCGCACCGCGGCGCACCGCGGTCTCAAGCGCCTCGCCGAACTCATCGGCGCCGATCCGGAATCGGCGGGCGCGCTCGACGCGCTGCCCGCCCAGCGAGAACCGAGCGGCCGCGCGGTGACGTCCGCGACTGTGACGCAGATGCGCGCGCGGACGCAGAAGGACATGTGATGGCCGACGAGCAGTACAGGTGGCTGGACCGCGAGACAGCGGAGCTCCTGCTGACCGGGCAATCCCTCGAATCTGTCGACGCCACCGCCCGTGACCAGGCAGAACGACTCGCCAAGGCGCTCGGGTCACTGAGCGCGGAACCCGTCGCCGAAGGTGCCGGACTCCCGGGCGAGAGCGCGGCGCTGGCCGCCTTCCGCGCGGCGCGGGCCGACGCCTCGGCCGGGAGTTCCGCCGTCGGCGACGACGCCGACGCCTCGTCCTCGGACGCCGGCCTGGTCCGTATCGGCCGCCCGAGCGGAATCGGCAGGCGCCGCCGCTGGAACCGCCCGGTCCGCCTCGGGCTGTCCGCCGCGCTGATCGCCGTCGTGGTCGGCGGAGTCGCGGTGGCGGCCACGAGCGGCGTCCTGCCCAGGCCCTTCGGCGGTGCCGAACCCCGTCCGGGCGCCTCGGTCTCGGTCGCCGGGTCGCCGGACGGCCCGTCCGGGTCGCCGTCGTCCACCGGCTTAGCGCACGGCGAGCCCACGCCCGGCGGCTCCTCCGTCGGCGCCACGGGACCGGCGGACCCGCACGGCACCCCGGGCGCCGGGGCCTCGGAAGAGGCCGGTTCCGGCGGGGGCGGCTGGTGGGGCGGCGCCCTGTCGGCCTGCCGTGCCGTGCGCGACGGCAGGGAACTGGGCCCCGGCCGCAGACGGGCCCTGGAGCAGGCGGCGGGCGGCTCCGGCACGGCCCGCGTGTGGAAGTACTGCCAGCGCATCCTCTCCGGAACCGGAACCGGAACCGGCACCGGGACGGGCACCGCGGAAGACAACCGCGACGCCGACGGCACGGAGAAGGGCACGGGCAACGGCAATGGCAACGGCAACGGCAACAACGGGAAGAGCAACGGCAACGGCAAGGGGAACGGCAAGGGGAACGGGAACGGCAACGGCAAGGGGAACGGGAACGGCAAGGGCGGCCAGGACGACGACGAGGGCGACGACGACCAGGGCGACGGCGCCCCCCGTATGGCCCCCGGCGGGAAGGGCACCCCGGCGTCCACATCGCCCGCACCGTCGCCGAGCCCCACGTACAGCGCCCTCTGACCTTCACCCGTCCGGGCGAACTGGCCTTTCGCGGGGCCGGGAAAAGTTCCTCGCGCGGGGTGTGACGTTTTCGGCCGCGCCGGCGCAGTAAGGAGTGAGCCGACTGGTCATCGGCTTTCTGCACAGAGCCGGGGTTCCCCCCGTACCCACGGCTTGTGCGCATCGGCGCGGGCGGGACACGTTCCCCCGGTCCCGTCCGCGCCCCGAACTTCCCCTCCCGGGGCGTCACCGGAACACGACGACCTTGTCGCCGTACCGCACCTGCGCGTACAGGCCGGCGATCGCCGCCTCGTCCCGGACGTTGACGCAGCCGTGCGAGGCGCCGGCGTAGCCGTGGGCCGCGAAGTCGTACGAGAAGTGCACGGCCTGCCCGCCGCTGAAGAACATCGCGTACGGCATGGACGAGTCGTAGAGCGTCGACCAGTGGTGGCGCGACTTCCAGTACACGTGGAACACGCCCTCCCGGGTGGGTGTGCCGCGCGAGCCGAAGCGGACCGGCATCGTCGAGACGGTGCGCCCGTCGATCATCCAGCGCAGGGTGCGGGTCGTCTTGTCGATGCACAGGACCCGCCCGGTCAGGCAGCGCGGATCGGGCGCGCCGGCGGGCTGGCCGCCCATCAGGTACAGCTCCCACTTCCCCGGCTCGTGCGTCATGCGCAGCAGCCGCTGCCAGGTGACGGCGTCCGTCCGTCCCGTCCGCGGCAGCCCGCGTTTGCCCTGGAAGCCCCGGACCGCCCGCTCCGTCAGGTCGTCGTACGTTCCCGTGGGGCCGTCGAACAGCCAGTCCACCTGGCGCAGCCGGGCCTGGAGTTCGCGTACGCCGGGGCCGGTGTCGCCGCGCGACCACAGGACGGCTCCGCCGCCTGCGGGGGAGGAGTCCTGCGTGCCGCCGGACGAGGTGGCGGGGGGAGCGCTGCCCGGCAGTCGGATGCGCACCGGTGAGCGGCCCGTGCCGTCCGCGCCCTGCACGGTGCAGCCGGACACCCCGGCCAGGGCGGCCAGAGCGGCCAGGGCCGCCGTCGTGGCGATCGCTCTCACCGTGCCCGCAGTACGCACCACGCCCCCAGCCGTCTCACCGATGTGCTCGCGTGCCCCTTTCATGCTGCCCGCAGGTGACGGGCCGCGAACGGCGGGGCATTGTTGTGACCGGGACCGCATACACCCTGTGAGGAAGGTCCCAGGGTGCGCCCCTGCACCCGGTGCACGGCCGACGCTACAGTCCGTCGGAGGGTCGGTCCGAACTGGCGTAACTGGCGAGTAACTGCTGAGCGGGAGGCAACACACCATGGCGCGCGAGTCGGAGTCCGGACTGCCCATCGAGCCGGTGTACGGGCCGGAGGCCCTGGCGGGCTGGGACCCGGAGCAGAAGCTGGGCGAGCCGGGGAAGTACCCGTTCACCCGTGGCGTGTACCCGTCGATGTACACCGGCCGTCCGTGGACGATGCGCCAGTACGCCGGTTTCGGCACGGCGACGGAGTCGAACGCGCGTTACAAGCAGCTGATCGCCAACGGCACGATGGGTCTCTCGGTCGCCTTCGACCTGCCCACGCAGATGGGCCACGACTCCGACGCGCCGATCGCGCACGGCGAGGTCGGCAAGGTCGGCGTGGCCATCGACTCGATCGACGACATGCGGGTGCTGTTCGGCGGGATCCCGCTGGACAAGGTCTCGACGTCGATGACGATCAACGCGCCCGCCGCGCTGCTGCTCCTGCTGTACCAACTGGTCGCCGAGGAGCAGGGCGTCGCCGCCGACCAGCTCACCGGCACGATCCAGAACGACGTGCTGAAGGAGTACATCGCGCGGGGCACGTACATCTTCCCGCCCAAGCCGTCGCTGCGTCTGATCGCCGACATCTTCAAGTACTGCAAGGCCGAGATCCCGAAGTGGAACACGATCTCGATCTCGGGCTACCACATGGCGGAGGCGGGCGCTTCCCCGGCGCAGGAGATCGCGTTCACCCTCGCAGACGGCATCGAGTACGTCCGTACGGCGGTCGCGGCCGGCATGGACGTCGACGACTTCGCGCCCCGCCTGTCGTTCTTCTTCGTGGCCCGGACGACGATCCTGGAAGAGGTCGCGAAGTTCCGCGCCGCGCGCCGGATCTGGGCGCGGGTGATGCGGGACGAGTTCGGCGCGAAGAACCCCAAGTCGCTGATGCTGCGGTTCCACACGCAGACGGCCGGGGTGCAGCTGACGGCGCAGCAGCCGGAGGTGAACCTGGTCCGCGTGGCGGTGCAGGGTCTGGCGGCGGTGCTGGGCGGCACGCAGTCGCTGCACACCAACTCCTTCGACGAGGCGATCGCGCTGCCGACGGACAAGTCCGCCCGCCTCGCCCTGCGCACGCAGCAGGTCCTCGCCTACGAGACGGACGTGACGGCGACCGTCGACCCCTTCGCCGGGTCCTACGTCATCGAGAAGATGACCGACGACGTCGAGGCGGCGGCGCTGGAGCTGATGAAGAAGGTCGAGGACCTCGGCGGCGCGGTGACGGCCATCGAGCACGGCTTCCAGAAGAACGAGATCGAGCGCAGCGCCTACCGCATCGCCCAGGAGACCGACTCCGGCGAGCGGGTCGTGGTCGGCGTCAACCGCTTCCAGCTCGACGAGGAGGAGCCGTACGAGCCGCTGCGCGTCGACCCCGCCATCGAGGCCCAGCAGGCCGAACGCCTCGCCAGGCTGCGCGCCGAACGCGACCAGGCCGCGGTGGACTCGGCGCTGGCGGCCCTGAAGAAGGCCGCCGAGGGCGAGGACAACGTCCTGTACCCGATGAAGGACGCCCTGCGCGCCCGCGCCACGGTCGGCGAGGTCTGCAACGCCCTGCGCGACATCTGGGGCACGTACGTCCCGTCGGACGCGTTCTGACCTGCGCGGTTCCTCCGTATGAGTGAACGGGGGCGGGAACGCCGCGCCCCCGGATACTCTCGTGGAGAGTGGGCCCCGAAAAGGAGGACGCCATGGCCGTACTGCAGCAGGAGCTGACCCTGGGCGAGGCTGCCGACCAGCTCGCCCGTGCACTGCCTGGCCACCGCGTGGAGATTCTCCAGGGGAGGCTCACTGTGACACCGCCGCCGGATGGCTCGCACGGGTTGTCGTTGACGAAGTTGTGCAGGGCGATCGAGCGCGCAGGCATCGAAGGAAGCGGGGCTGAGTGGATCCAGGGCGTGGGCCTGTGGCTGCCCACCCTGCCTTCGGACTTCGCGATCCCCGACCTCTCCATCGTCGACGAAGACTTCCGCGACGCCCACGTCACCAAGAACCACTACGCCCCGCACGTCTTCCGCCTGGTCGTCGAGATCACGTCGTCGAACTGGTCCGACGACCTCGGCCCGAAGGTCGAGTGCTATGCCCAGGCGGGCATCCCGGCCTACCTCGTCGCCGACCGCAAGCACGGTGAGGTGCTGCTGTACACGGACCCGGCCGACGGCGTATATCCCGGCCCCCAGCGGTTCAAGCGCGGGCAGGACCTGGTTCTGCCGGAGTCGGTCGGGGTACGGGTCGAGCTCTCCGTGGACACCCTGCTCGACGGCTGAAACACCCGAGCCGAGTGTCGTACCCGTGTGCGACACTCCGGACATGTTCGGCGTCATCGATCTGCCCACCTACCTGGCCGGCCTCGTGCTCATCGTGCTGCTGCCCGGGCCCAACTCGCTGTACGTGCTGTCCGTGGCCGCCCGGCGTGGGGTGCGGGCCGGGTACGGGGCGGCGGCCGGGGTGTGGTGCGGGGACGCCGTGCTGATGACGCTGTCCGCCGCCGGCGTCGCCTCGCTGCTACAGGCGAACGCCCTGCTGTTCGGCATCGTGAAGTACGCCGGCGCCGGATACCTGACCTGGCTCGCGGCCGGCCTGATGCGGGCCGCCTGGGGGATGTGGCGCACGCGGCGGGAGAAGGCCGTGCCCGAGGACGCCGGCGCGACGGCCACCGACGAGCGGCCCTACCGCCGGGCCCTCGTCATCAGCCTCTTCAACCCCAAGGCGATCCTGTTCTTCGTCGCCTTCTTCGTCCAGTTCGTCGACCCGGGCTACGCCTACCCCGCCCTGTCCTTCGTCGTCCTCGGCGTCTTCGCGCAGCTCGCGAGCGTGCTCTACCTCAGCGCGCTGATATTCGGCGGCACCCGGCTGGCCGCCGCCTTCCGCCGCCGCAAGCGGCTCGCGGCGACGGCGACCTCGGCGGCCGGGGCGCTGTTCCTGGGCTTCGCGGTGAAGCTGTCGCTGGCGAGCGTGTGATCACCGGCGTGTGATCACCGGCGTGTGATCACTGGCGGGTGATCACCGGCGGGTGATCACGAGCGTGCCGAAGCGCGCCGAGCGCCCGCGCGCTGACGGGTTTTCGGGCTCGTGCCGCAGGCGGACCGGGGTGACCGAGCAACGATTCTCCCCCCGGCCCCGGCGGGTTCACCTCAACGTCGTTTTCGCTTCCTAATTTGACCCGGCATCCCCCCGCGCCGCGGTGAACCCCGGCGGGTGAGGCACGTTCACAGCTTGGTTCGGCACATACCCAGGAGCGCCATGACGAGGGTCCACAACAGACGGGCACGCGCACGCGGAGGGGAGCTGGACGACTGCCTGCGCGCCTGCGCCGTGCACAGCGGCAAACTCGTCGGCAGCATCGACCGCCGCCGCGTCGAACTCGCCGAACAACTGCGCAAGCTGCTCGTCGTGTGGGGCACCACCGCCACCACGGCCGCCGCGCCCGCCCCGGCCGGCGGCGCCACCGCGCTGCTCAAGCGTGCCGTCAAGGGAGCCGCGGCCCCCGCCTCCGCCGGCATCGGCAACGAACTGCTCGACGCCCTGCTCGCCGTGGCCAACAAGGCGCTGGAGTGCGGCTACGACGACGAGCTGAACCTCGCCCTGGTCATCAGCGACACCGTGCTCGCCCAGCGCAAGAACTCCCGCGCCGGCTGGCGGTTGCGCGCCCGCCTCCTGGAGGCCCTCGGCGACGAGACGGAGGCGCTGGAGGCGTACGAGAAGTACCTCTCCCTCACCGACGACGACGGCTTCGGCGTCCGCAACCGCATCGCCGGCCTGCGCCTGGCCGGCGAGAAGGAGCGCGAACTGTTCGCGCTGCTCGGCCGTCAGGTCCCGCGCGCCGCGGAGTTCACCCGCCGCCCCGCCACCGAGGTGTGGGCCGAGGGCCTGGCCGCGCACGCCGTCGGCGACTGGGCCGAGGCCGAGCCCCGGCTGGTGGGAGCGCTCCTCACGCTGGCCGCCGAGGAGGCCCCGGTCACCGACCGGCAGGACCTGCTCAGCCAGTACCTCGACCTGCGCACCGCGGTCCCCGGCGTCGACCTGCCCGCGCTCACCGACGCCCTCGCCCTCTACGCCGAGCAGCGCCGCAGCCGCATGCGCGGCCCGGTCGCCGACCCGACCGTCGGCGGCGTGCAGTGGATCAGCCTCGGCGAGTTCCGCAACCTGATCACCGGCAAGTCCATCTGCCTGATCGCCAACTCCGGCCGGGTCGGCACCAGTTCGATGGGCGCCGAGATCGACTCCTACGACCTCGTGGTGCGCTTCAACTCCTACAAGATCGACCCGAAGCACACCGGCAGCCGCACCGACATCCACGCCACCATCCACAAGCACGGCTTCAACTGGGACCAGCAGGTCACCACCCGCCTGGTCTTCGGCGGCATCTCCGGCGACTGGAAGCACTCGCTGCGCAACCGCCTGGTGCCCGGCGCCCAGACCTACCTCGGCGACGAGTCGCTGCGCTGGCCCCTGCGCAACATCGGCAAGCTCGGCGCCGACGCCTGGTCGGGCATCCCGACCACCGGCTTCAACATGCTGTGGCTGCTGGACTTCCTGGACGTCAGCCCCCGGCTCGACCTGATCGGCTTCGACTTCTACGAGAGCGGCGCCTACCGCGTGCCGGAGGCGATGAAGCTGGCCATCACGTCCGTGCACGAATACACCAGCGAGAAGGAATGGGTCATGCAGCGGGCCCAGAGCGTGACCGACATGAGGATATCCCTGCGATGACCACGACCTCCCTGACCGCGCCCGCCGCCGGCCCGGCCCCCGCGACCGACGCCTCCGCGCTCACCGGCAAGCGCCGCATCGCCTTCGCCTCCTACGTCGACGAGAACTACCTGCCCGGCTTCCTCGTCCTGCTGCGCAGCCTCGCCCTGTCCAACCCGGGCGTCTGCGAGGACTTCGTCGTCCTCTACGACGACCTGCGCCCCGGCTCCGTCGCCAAGATCCGCGACCTGCACCCGCGCATCGTCCTGAAGCGCGTCGACGCCGACCACTACGACTCGTACAAGAAGGGCGACCAGGACAACTACCTGGTCCGCAAGGCGTACTTCATCCTCGACGTCTTCCGGCTGCGCGAGTACGACACCGTCATCACCCTCGACACCGACATGGTCGTCCTCGGCGACCTGAGCGAACTGCTCAGGCTGCGCGAGGGACTCGCGGCCGTGCCGCAGTTCTTCTACGGACAGCACAAGCTCAACTCCGGCCTGCTGGTCATCCAGCGCGAGTACCTCAGCGACGAGTTCTGCGCGAAGCTCGACCGGTGCGGGCGCAGCGGCGACTACGAGCTCGACAAGCACGACCAGGGCATCCTCAACGCCGTCCTGGACGGCGACTTCGTCCGCCTCGACCCCCGCTACAACTTCGTCAAGCGGCGGCTGTCCGGCGATCTGCCGGTCCCCGAGGACACCGCGATCCTGCACTTCACCGGCCGCCACAAGCCGTGGCAGGGCGGCGAGGCCGGCTACAGCCAGGCCGAGGACCGCTGGCGCGAGTTCGACCTGTCCGACGCCGACTTCCACGCCGCCTACCTGGCCTCCTCCGGCGGCCTCCACCACGACCTGCTCGTCCACTACGGCACCCCGCACGTCGCCCGCACCGGCGACGCCGAGGTCGCCCGCAAGGTCGCCGCCGCGCACATCGCCTCCGGCGACTACCAGGACGCCGTCGACATCCTCAGCAGCGTCCGCGTCCCGCTCGACGAGGCGTGGCCGCACGAGGTGCTGGGCCACGCCCTGATGAGCGTCTCGCGCTACGCGGAGGCCAAGGCGCAGCTGCTGCTGGCCACCGCCGCCCCCAACCGGGCCGCGACCGCCTACGCCCGCCTCGCGCAGATGGCGTGGGTGCACGGCGACAACGCCCAGGCGCTGAAGCACGCCACGGCCGGCCTGTCCGTCGACCCCACCCACCGCTCCAGCCGTCTGTGGGCGCAGCGCGCGTCCTCCGTACCGGCCCAGGAACTCGGCGCCCCCGAGGACCAGTTGGCGCACGTCGCGTTCTACATGGACCGGCAGGGCAACGCGGGCGACAAGCTGCTCCCGGAGAGCGTCCGCCTCGCCTTCGGGCCGGACACCAGCTCCCGCCGCTGGCACTCCGTCCACGCCCACCGCCTGTTCGACGAGGCGGCCCTGGAACGCGTCAACGCCCGCCGCGGCCTGGTCATCGGCGGCGGCGGTCTGTTCATCCCGGACACCATGCCCAACGGCAACAGCGCCTGGCAGTGGAACGTCCCGGACGAGCTGCTGGACCGCATCGACGTGCCGATCTCGGTGTTCGCGGTGGGCTTCAACGCCTTCGACGGCCAGTCCTACCGGGCCGGCCGGTTCCGGCAGTCGCTGCGGCTGCTCGTCGAGCGGTCCTCCTTCTTCGGGCTGCGCAACCACGGCTCGATCGAGAAGGTCCGGGCCATGCTCCCGGCCCGCCTCCAGGACAAGGTGCGCTTCCAGCCCTGCCCGACGACGGTCACCCGGCAGCTCGTGCCGGGCTGGCAGGACCCCGCGCACCGCGACGACACCATCCTGATCAACGCCGCCTACGACCGCGCCGGCCTGCGCTTCGGCCACGACTACGGCTACTTCCTGGCCCAGATGGCGCAGGCCGTCCGGGACCTGGGCGAACTCGCCGAGGTGCGGTGCGTGGCGCACTCGCTCGACGACGAGAAGATCGCCTTCGACCTGCGCCGCGAGCACGGCATCTCGCTGCCGGTCATCCCGATGTACGACTTCGAGAACAAGGAGATCCTCGACCTCTACGCCCGCACCAAGCTGGTCATCGGCATGCGCGGGCACGCCGGAATGATCCCGTTCGGCTGCGGCACGCCCATCATCAGCCTGATCTCGCACCCGAAGATGGCGTACTTCCTCAACGACATCGAGCGGCCCGAGTGGGGCGTCTCCGTGCACGACCGCCACCTCGCCGCCCGCCTGGTGGAGCGTTCCCGGGAGCTGCTCGCCGACCACGCGAAGACGGTGGCCGACGTGCACGGCCGCCAGCAGGAGCTGTGGAAGGTCACCGAGGCGAACGCCGCCGACCTGCGGGTCATTCTGGGCGGCTGACCGTGGCGACGGTCCTCGCCGACGACATGGCCGTACGGACCGGGAAGGCCGGCCGCCGCGCACCCCTGTGGTGGGCGGCGGTCGCCCTGCCGTCCGCGGCGGCCGTGGTGTACACCGTGGTCACCCGGCGCCTGACCGGCGACCTGCACTACGTCCTCGCCGCCCTGCGCACCGGCCGCGCGGCCGGCTACTCGCCGTCCGAGGTCTTCACCCACCGGCCGTTCTTCTACCGCTGGTTCATCGCGATCCTCGACCGGCTGACCTCCTTCGGCGGTTCGACGCCGGTCCGCGAGGCCCTGATGGGCGCGGCCGGCGTCCTGCTTGCCGGGGCTGCCGGGTACGCCCTGCACACCGCCCTGCTGCGGTGGGTCACCCGGCGCGAGGCCGCCCTCACGGCCGGCGCCACCGGCCTCGCCCTGGCCCTCGCCCCCCGCAACGACTTCCTCCAGCCGGAGTGGGCGGCCGTCGTGCTGACGGTGTTCGCGGTGGCCGCGGCGCTCGGCCCGGCGCGCCCGTGGCGGGGCGTCCTGCTGGCCGCGCCGCCGCTCGGGCTCGCGGTGATGATGAAGTACTCCACCGCCGCGACGGCCGCGATCGGCGTGCTGCTCGTGTACGCCGCCGACCGGGGCCGCGCCGTGCGGCTGGCCCTGGCCGGGGCGGGCGCGGCGGCGGCCCTGTTCGGGCTGAGCGTCCTCGCCGGATCGCACGAGCGGCAGTGGACCGCGGACATGCCGCGGATCAACCAGTCGGCCCTGAGCAGGACCGGGCTCCACCCCGGCCCGGTTTTCGACCAGTGCGTCGACTTCCTCGCCGACCGGGCGGTGGCCACGCCGGTGCTGCTGCTCCTGCCGGGCGCGCTGCTCCTCGTACTGGCCCGGGTGCGCCGGCGCCGGCGGCGGGCCGAGGTGCTGCTGGTCGCGGTCACCGCCGCGGTCGCCGCGCAGGCGGTCGTGGTCGTGCAGGGCAACTGGTTCCTCTACCACGCGGCCCAGCTGCCGGTGCTGGCCGCCGCCGTCTGGGGCCTCGCGGTGGGCGGCGCGCGCCGTTCGCCGCCGTGGTGCTTCGGGGCCGTGTCCCTGGTGTACGGCGTGCTGCCGGTGCTGTACGCCGAGCTGCCCAAGGGTCTGCAACGGCCGTGGGAGGTGTGGGCGGCGGGCCTGCTCGCCCTGGCCGCGGCCGCCGTGGACGCCCGGGCCGCGGGGCGTGACCCCGCCCCCGCGACCGCGGGACGGGGCGCAGCCCGGTCCGCCGTCCCGGTCGCCCTCTTCGGGGTGGTGTGCCTGGCCGCGGCCGTCTGGCCCGGCTCCCCGCACCTGGTCGCGCGCGGCAAGGTCACCGAGACCAGCGCCCAGTACCTGGAGGAGCTGCGCAGCACCGAGCGGGAGGCCGACCGGATCCGCGCCGAGCTGCCCGCCGACGCCCCGGTGCTCTACCTCGCGTTCGGCGACACCACGTACTACGTCGGCCACCCCGCCCGGTGCCGGTACCCGATCGCCACGTTCCTGCAGCGCACCCGCTTCCTCCCGGACGTCACGCGGCTGCCGTCGTACCGGGAGAACGCCGACTGCGTCGACCACGACCCCGCGCCCTACGCGGTGCTGGAACGCCCCTGGTTCCGCCCCGGCAAGGTCGACCCGGCCCTCTGGCACCGCATCGAGGCGGTGTACGACTGCCCGCCCGGCGGCCCGGAGGAACGGGTGGTGCTGTGCACCCGCAGGCACCCCGCCTGAACCGGCGGGAGGCCGAGGGCGCATCCCGGCGGCCCGCCGAACGGGGGGAGCGGTTCCCCCGAAGAGGTGGGCCGCCGTGCGAGCGCAGGCCGAGTCGGCCGAAACAAGCAACACTAACGGTGTGCGAGCGGCTAGTCACGCAACGTGGCGTGCGTGTCGCGACGCGCTTCCCCCACAGTGAAAGGAGCAGCACATGATCACCGACCTTCTCGCCGGCATCGTGGAATTCCTCGGGGTGCTGCTGTAACAGCGGCACCCGCCGACGCGGTGCCGTCCTTCCCCGCGGGAGGGACGGCACCGCCTCGTGCGCGAACGGACCGGGGTCAGGTCAGACCCAGCGACGCGGTCACCTTCCGGGCCAGCGCCACCGAGTAGCTCTGGCCCCGGTCCTGGGGGAAGATCTGCGCCATCGTCGCCAGCGTGACCCGGCTCATCGGCGTCTCGTGGGCCGGGATCAGCGCCCGGTACCCGGGCGTCACCACGGGCTGCGCGAACCCGGCCTTCGAGAAGTGCCAGTCCTTGATCCAGGAGGCGTCGAACTGCGGGTTGATCCGGCGCAGATACGGCAGGTACGCGGTCAGCAGTTCGCCCGGCTCGGTGGTGAACCGCCAGTCGTCGCGCGCCACGTAGTTGCCGACGTAGAGGACGTGCCGGCCGCCGTAGACCGACGGGTCGATCATCCGGGTGTGCTCGACCACCGCGAGGAAGGGAAAGTCCGGCTCGTTGACGTTGAGCCAGTAGTACGGGATCACGCTGCGGTCCAGCTCCAGCACGAAGCAGGTCGCGGCCAGGTACTGGTTCTTCCACAGGCGGTCGTCGGCGGGCAGTCCGGCCGCCTTCGCGAAGGCGGGCTGCGGGACGGTGACGATCAGCCGGTCGAAGTCGTAGCGCGAGCCGTCCGCGCACCGGACGACGGCGGTGTCGCCGTCCTGCCGTATCGCCTCGACGGTCTTGCCGAACTCCACCTTTCCGCCGCGCTCCTCGACCCCGTCCCGCAGCGCCGCGTACACCCGCTCGAACCCGCCGTCCACGTAGCCGAGTTCGAAGGTCCGGCAGTGGATGCGGGCCCACAGCCAGGCCATCGACACCTGCTCGGCCCGATCGCCGAACTTGCCGCGCAGCAGCGGCTCCCAGATCGCCGCGGTCGCCTTCCGGCCGGCCCACCTGCGCAACCAGGCCAGCGCCGTCAGGTCGTTGAACCGTTCACCGTCGCGGACCGCCTTCAGCACGGCCGACGAGCCGGCGAAGCGCACCGCGTCCAGCGGGCCGAACTCCGGGAAGCGCAGCATGTCCAGCGGCGTGGTGAAGTCGACGAGGCGGCCGCCCCGGTAGATGCCGGTGGCCGGCTTGTGGAAGCGCAGCGCGTCGCCGAGCCCCAGCTCCCCGATGAGGGCGATCATGTCCCGGTCGCTGCGGAAGATGTGGTGGTAGAACCGCTCCAGCGCAGCGCCGCCCACCTCCAGCGAGGCCGCGAGGCCGCCGAGTTCGTCCGCCGCCTCCAGCACCGTGACCCGGTGCCCGGCGCGCACCGCGTCCCAGGCGGCGGTCAGGCCGGTGGCACCCGCGCCGATGATGCCGAGATTCATGCGAAGCTCCACTTTCTGTTGAGCACGAACTGCAGCGCCAGGACCGGCAGCAGCGAACCCGCCTTGACCAGGTCGGCGTCGACGCCCAGCGCGTCGGTGAACACGAGGAAGAGCAGGTTCGTCAGGACGATCCCGGTCAGTCCCACGGCGTAGAAGCGCAGGAAGCGGACGACGATCCGGTCCCGGCGCTCGAAGGTGAACAGGGCGTTCAGCACGAAGTTGTTGGCGATGCCGAGCGTGGTGGAGAGCGCGTTGGCGACCTGTTCGTCCAGCCCGGCGAGGTTGTGCAGCAGCAGGAAGACCCCGAGGTCGAGCGCGACGCCGCTGCCGCCGATCAGGGTGTAGCGCAGCAGCTGGCGCAGGGTCTGCGGCGGCGCGGCCTCAGCGGTGGTCATCGTCGCCGCCGATCACCTCGCGCACCAGGTACAGCGGCCGCCGCTGCGCCTCGCTGTAGATGCGTCCCACGTACGCGCCGATGATCCCGAGCGACAGCATCTGCGTGCCGCCGAGGAACAGCACGACGCACATCAGCATCGTCCAGCCGGAGACGGTGATCTCGGGCCGGAAGAACTTCATCGCCAGCGCGTAGAGGATGCCGGCCAGCGACAGCGCCAGCACGGCGAAACCGAGCCGGGTGATCATCTTCAGGGGGGCGGTGGAGAAGCTGGTGACGCCGTCCACGGCGAGGCGGGTCATCTTGCGCAGCGGGTACTTCGTCTCGCCCGCGAACCGCTCGTCGCGGTCGAAGGCCACCTCGGCCTGCCGGAAGCCCATCGAGGCGACGATGCCGCGCACGAACCGGCTGCGCTCGCGGTACCTGCGCAGCTCGTCGGCGACCCGCCGGTCCAGCAGGCGGAAGTCCCCGGTGTCCAGCGGGATGTCGACCTCGGTGGAGGCGCGCAGGACGCGGTAGTACAGGTGCGCGGTGGCCCGCTTGAACGCGGTGTCCCGCCGGGTGCGCCGGCGCGCGTGCACGATCTCGGCGCCGGCCCGCCAGGCGTCGACCAGTTCGAGGCTGACCCGCGGCGGGTCCTGCAGATCGGTGTCCATCACGATCACCGCGTCACCGCGGGCGACGTCGAGGCCGGCGGTGATGGCGATCTGGTGGCCGAAGTTGCGGGCGAGGTCGACCACCCGCACCCGGCGGTCCTCGTCCGCCAGGTCTCTCAGCAGGGCGAGCGAGCCGTCGGTGGAGCCGTCGTTGACGTACACCAGCTCGGCGTCGAGGTCCGGGCGGGCCGTGAGCGCGGCGGTCAGCTCGGCGTGGAAGGCGGCGACGCCGTCCTGCTCGTTGAAGACGGGCAGGACGTAGGAGATCAGCGGCCGCCGGACTGGCCCCGGCCCGGCCGGCGCGGGCGGCGCGGGCGCGACGCGAGCCGGGGCGTGGACGGGCGGGCGTATGTCCTGCTGGGTCATCGCGGACCGCCCGCCGGGCCGCACGGTACGGAGGAGACTGCTGTTTGCGCCATTGGGGGAAGCTATGGAGCCTTCGTTAACCGCGCCCCAACGTCCCGCGTCGGAACGCGGTCTTCCCCGTTGCGCTTCGCCCGCCGTCCGCCTCGCGCCGGTCTGCCGTCCGCCTTGGGCCGGTCTGCTGTCCGCCTTGGGCCGGTCTGCTGTCCGCCTCGGTCGCGCGCCTGCCGACCGGTCGCGCGGATCGTGCGCCCGTCGGCCGCCTCCGGTGCGCGTGGTCGCCTGGGTCGCGCGCCTGGGGCGTGCGCCCGTCGGCCGTCTCCGGGCCGCCGGGCGGTCGCCTGGGTGGACCGCCTTGCGCCTGGCGCCTGCCGTGCGTCTGCCGGTCGGTCGCCTGGGGGCGCCCGCCCGTGCCTCGGCCGTGCGTCTGCCGGCCGGTCGCCGGCCGCCCATCTCCGGCGGGCGGCCGGCCGCCTGGGGCTTGTGCCCGTCGGCCGGTCGGCTCGGTCGTGTCGTCGGGCCGGGGGCCGCTCAGCGCCGTACGGCCTTCCGCAGTGCCCGGGCCCGGCGGACCACCCGGCGTGCGGTGGCGTTGCGGGGCAGGAAGGCGAGCCGCTCCGGGATGCCGCCCGGCAGCCCCAGCGAGGTGAGCCGCTTCTTCTTGAAGTAGCGCAGCGTGCGCGGGCCGAGGTGCCGCGAGAGATAGCGCTCCGCCTCCGCGCGCCGGTCCGGGTGCAGCTGCGGCTGCATGGTGAAGCCGACCGCGGTGACCAGGTCGTTCAGCGTGTCGGCGGGGACCGGGTCCTCGCCCTTCCGGCCCTGGAGGTCCGGCACCAGCGCGTCGGCGAGCACGGCCGGCACCCGGTTGCTGTTCTGGTACGGCGTCAGGCGTTCCAGCAGCGGCTCGGTGCCGACGCGGGCCACCGGCAGGCCGTAGAACGCCGACGCGGTGAACAACGCGGTGGAGAAGCAGCCGACGACCAGGCCGGGCGGCGACTGCGCGAACAGCACCTCGGCGAGGACGGGCACGTCCAGCACGGTGAGGTCCACGCCCAGCTTCCCGGCCTCGGCCTCCAGGGCGCGGCTGTAGCGGGCGGGTGCGCTGGGATGCGGTTTGAAGACGATCGAGCGGTGGCCCCGCTCGGCCGCTCCCCGCGCCATCCGCACGTGCAGGTCCTCCTCCTCCTGCGGGGTGAGGATGTTCAGCGCGGACAGGTACTGGCCGAGCAGCAGCGCCGAGCCGTCCGGCAGCACCGGCAGGTCCGTGACGGCCGCGCTCAGTTCGGTCATCGTCTTCAGGAACGCGGCCGTCGGCACCACCTGCGCCTGAACGCCGAACTCGGTCAGCAGCATCGGCGTCAGGCCGGGCACCAGGTCCAGGTGCAGCAGCCGGCGCACCCGCGTGCCGATCAGCGGGTCGAGCTTGTTGCGGGTGGGGCCGTAGCTCATCAGGCCGTCGGCGTAGACGTCGATCGGGGCGTCGGTGAACAGCTGGGCCACCGTCTGCGCCGGGGCGACCTGGAGGGACTCCACCACCAGCTCCACCCGGTCCTCGCCCAGGCCCCACAGCAGCCGCAGGTAGCGCTCGAAGAGCGGGACGTCGTCCGGACGGGGGACCCAGGCGCCCGGGTGGAACGGGTGGATGGCCTCGTTCCAGGACAGCACGGCGTCGAAGTGGCCGCGCAGCGGTTCAAAGCCCGGCATCTCGTCGAGCGCCGGGGTGGTCTCCGGGATCGCCGAGGTGTTGAACACCAGCAGCACTTCGCGGTCCGCCTCGGGGAAGCAGTCGGAATCCAGCGCGGCGGCCAGGGTGGCGGCGCCGTAGAGCGTGGAGGCGCAGTAGATCCGGGTGGTACGGGACATCAGGCAGCCGCCTTCGCTGTGGTGATCCGCCGCCGCAGCCGCCGCAGCCTGGCGGAACGGCGCAGGTCCATGGTGTCGAGCACGTCGCCGAGGGCGTCCTGCGGCATGCGCTGCATCGCGGCCGCGGCCAGGGACCGCAGCTGCCTGGCGACGGCCGGCTCCCACTTGGCCTCGTCGGAGAGGTGGTGGTCGATGATCGCGCAGTAGGTCCGCACCGCCTTCGGCAGCAGCCGGGCGGCGTCCGGGTCCGCCGCGGTCTCCTCGATCACCTGGTCGAAGGCGCGGATGAAGTCGAGCTGCCGGGCGTCGCCGATCTGGGTCAGCGAGGAGGCCACCCCGCGCCGGTAGAACACGCCGAGCAGGCTCACCACGGCGAACGAATCCGCCTCACGGTGCAGTTTCCAGATCCACGGCCGGTCCTCGGCCGTGCGCAGCCCGTCCGTGAAGTGCAGCAGGCCCCGCTCCAGCAGCCGCCGGTGGTAGGCGCCGGCCCACGCGTAGGCGTAGTCCACGGAGGTGGTGCGGTTGGCCGGCAGGATCGCCTCGCGCGGATCGAGCACCTCCCAGCGGCGCCCGTGCGGGACCCGGTGCACCGTCCGGGCGCGGGCGGTGGTCTGCACATGGTCGGTCCGAATGAAGTCGCAGCCCAGCTCCTCGATCGCACTGACCAGTTGCGTCAGGTAACCGGGGGCCAGCCAGTCGTCGCCGTCCAGGAACGTCAGGTACTCGCCGCTCGCCGCGTCCAGACCGGTGTTGCGCGCGGTGGCGAGTCCTCCGTTCCTGTCGTGACGGACGAGGCGCACCTGGGCGACCCCGGACAGTTCCTCGGCCGCACGCTCCAGAATCGCCGGAGTTTCGTCCGTCGAATGGTCGTCGACCAGGATGAACTCGAAATCCGGGCGGGCGTTCAGGCGAAGACTTCTGAGGGTGTCCGGCGCATATTGCTGGACGTTGAAGAACGGCACGATCACGGAAAGCTTTGGCACCCGAGAAACCCTAGGAGGGCGCCCGGCTGCGGAACTTTCCGGTGGGCGTACAGGGGATGAACTCGATGTGTCGGAACGGTGCATCCCTTGTGCCTGACGGCGTTTGACGAGCCAGTTCGGTTCCAGGCGGGCTGTTGTTAACTCTTTGTTGAGATGTGGTTGGGCCATTCCTGGGAATTGCTTCCTAGCGTCTTCGTCGTGCCACCAAGTACACCGAAGCCCACGCGAATCGCCGTGCTCGCGGACTCCGACACCCGCTGGAAATGGGGTGCCCTGACCGCGGCGCGGATCGCCCCGGGCCCGACCATGGGAACCGCCTCGGCGGAGGGCGGGCAAGCCGGCCCCGGGCTGGACGGATTCCTGCTGCGCGGCCGGTCCACGCCCACCGCGCGCCAGCTCGCCGAGGTCGGCGTGCGCGCCGACTCGCTGCGGGAGGTCACGGCCGTCGAGTTCCTGCGCGTCATGGCCGAAGGGGAGTACGACGTCGTCGTGCTCGCCCTCGTCGGCGGCGGCGTGCAGGCGGTGCTGCACGGTCTGAAGCGGGTCTGGGAGGGCCGTGCCAGGCGTCCCGTCGTCGTCACCGGCTACGTCGGCGTCGTCTACGAGAAGCTCGCCGACGGTCTGCTGCTGCGGCACGGCGCGGACCTGGTGCTCGCCAACTCCCGCCAGGACGCGGAGCGTTTCCGCGCGGTCTACGAGGGAGTGGGCGCCGACGCCTCGTCGGTGACGGAGGTGGCGCTGCCGTTCCTCGGCGGAGCCGCCTACGACGGCGGCCGCGACTCGGCCGCGGAGCCGGAACGCAGGCCGCACACCGTGGTGTTCGCCGCCCAGCCGTCCGTGCCGGACAACCGGCGGGACCGTACCTACCTGCTGGAGCGGCTGGTCCGGCACGCGCGCCTGCACCCCGAACGCGAGGTGCTGCTCAAGCTGCGCTCCAAGCCGGGCGAACACACCACCCACATCGAGGAACTGCCCTACCAGAAGCTGGCGCAGCGGTTCGAGCTGCCCGCCAACTTCCGCCTGGTGTACGGCAACATGGGCGAGGTCCTGGACCGCACCGACCTGCTGGTCACGGTCAGTTCGACGGCCGCGCTGGAGTCGCTGCACCGCCGCATCCCGACCGTGGTCCTCACCGACCTGGGCGTGCGCGAGGTGCTCGGCAACCACCACTTCGTCGGATCCGGCTGCCTCGCCTCCTGGGACCAGCTCGACGCCGGGCACCGGCCCGAGGCCGACCAGGAGTGGGTGGCCCGGCAGGGCGTCGCCTCCGGCGGAGGGGCGTACGCCACCGCCTTCGACGCGGCCCGCGAGCGCGTCGCCAAGCTGCTCGCCCAGCCCGCCGGGCTGCCCCCGCTGACCCCGTACTACACCCCCGCGACGGCGCCCGGCTACCTGCCCGGCATCCTCGCCCGCCACCACCTCGGCCCGGACGGCAGCCCGCTGCCCGGCGCGCCCGCCGCCGACCGCGAGCCGGGCCCGGTCCGGCAGATCGTGCGCCGCGCGGCGCGCGGCGCCTACCGGCACGGGGTGCAGCGCGTGGCGCCCGTCATCCGGCGGATGGGCGAGCTGTGAGCCGCCCCACCGGGCGGGCTGTGAGCCGTCCCACCGGGCGAGCCGTGAGCCGCCCCACCCCACCCCGAGGAGCAGAACCCATGTCCAGTCCGCAAGCGGGACACGGCGCGACGGTGCGCCGGGTGCTCGCGGTGATCCCCGCGCGGGGCGGCTCCAAGGGCGTGCCCGCGAAGAACCTCGCCCCCGTCGGGGGCGTGCCGCTGGTGGCGCGGGCGGTGCGCGAGTGCCGGGCCGCCCGTCTGGTGACGGACGTCGTGGTCTCCACGGACGACCAGGCGATCGCCGCCGCCGCCCGCGAGGCCGGCGCCGAGGTCGTGCTGCGGCCCGCCGCCATCGCCGGCGACACGGCGACCTCCGAGGCGGCCGTGCTGCACGCCATGGACGCCCACGAGGCCCTGCACGGGGCCCGCGTGGACGCGGTCCTGCTGGTGCAGTGCACCAGCCCCTTCCTGGTCCGCGAGGACATCGACGGGGTGGCCGGCGCGGTCGTCGAGGGCGGCGCCGACACGGCGGTGACCGTGGCGCCGTTCCACGGATTCGTCTGGCGCGACGCCGACGACGCCGTCGACCCCGTCGAGGCTCCCGACGCGGCCGGTCCGTCCGGCGCACGCGGCGGCTACGGCGTCAACCACGACAAGTCCTTCCGCCCGCGCCGCCAGGACCGCCCCCAGGACCTGCTGGAGACCGGCGCCGCCTACGCGATGGACGCCGTCGGCTTCCGCGAGCACCGGCACCGCTTCTTCGGCCGCACGGAACTGGTGCGGACCGACCCCGCCCGGGTGCTGGAGATCGACGACCCGCACGACCTCGCCCGCGCCCGCGCCCTCGCGCCCCTCTTCGACGCGGGGCGGCCCGGCGCGCTGCCGGCCGCCGACGACGTCGACGCGGTCGTCCTGGACTTCGACGGCACCCAGACCGACGACCGGGTGCTGATCGACGCCGACGGAAAGGAGTTCGTCTCCGTGCACCGCGGGGACGGCCTCGGCATCGCCGCCCTGCGCAGGAGCGGGCTGAAGATGCTGATCCTCTCCACGGAACAGAACCCGGTCGTCGCCGCCCGGGCCCGGAAGCTGAAGATCCCGGTCCTGCACGGCATCGACCGCAAGGACCTCGCCCTGAAGCAGTGGTGCGAGGAGCAGGGCATCGCGCCCGAGCGCGTGCTCTATGCCGGAAACGACGTCAACGACCTCCCGTGCTTCGCCCTCGTCGGCTGGCCCGTGGCGGTCGCGAACGCCCACGACGTCGTGCGCGGCGCCGCACGCGCGGTCACCACCGTCCCCGGCGGTGACGGCGCGATCCGGGAGATCGCCAGCTGGATCCTCGGCCCCTCTCTCGATTCCCTCGACAAGTAAGGAAAGTCCCCGCCATGAGCACCCACTCCCGTCTGCGCACCTTCGGCTCGCGTGAGGTCGGCCCGGGCCGCCCCGTCTACATCTGCGGCGAGATCGGCATCAACCACAACGGCGACCTGGACAACGCCTTCAAGCTGATCGACGTGGCCGCCGAGGCCGGCTGCGACGCCGTGAAGTTCCAGAAGCGCACCCCCGAGATCTGCACCCCGCGCGACCAGTGGGACATCGAGCGCGACACCCCCTGGGGCCGGATGACGTACATCGACTACCGCCACCGGGTCGAGTTCGGCGAGGACGAGTACCGGCAGATCGACGAGTACTGCAAGGAGAAGGGCATCGACTGGTTCGCGTCCCCGTGGGACACCGAGGCGGTCGCCTTCCTGGAGAAGTTCGACCTGCCGGCCCACAAGGTCGCCTCCGCCTCCCTCACCGACGACGAGCTGCTGCGCGCCCTGCGCGCCACCGGCCGCACGGTCATCCTGTCCACCGGCATGTCGACGCCGCGGCAGATCCGCCACGCGGTGGAGGTGCTCGGCAGCGACAACATCCTCATGTGCCACGCCACCTCGACCTACCCGGCGAAGGCCGACGAGCTGAACCTCCGCGTGATCAACACGCTGGAGAAGGAGTACCCGAACGTCCCGATCGGCTACTCCGGTCACGAGACGGGCCTGCAGACCACGCTGGCCGCCGTCGCCCTCGGCGCCACGTTCGTCGAGCGCCACATCACCCTCGACCGCGCCATGTGGGGCTCCGACCAGGCCGCCTCCGTCGAGCCGCAGGGCCTCACCCGCCTGGTGCGCGACATCCGCACCATCGAGGCGTCCCTCGGCGACGGCGTCAAGAAGGTCTACGACTCCGAGCTGGGCCCGATGAAGAAGCTGCGCCGCGTCTCCGGCGTGGTCGCCGAGGCGGAGATCGCCGCCGCCGCGGGCGAGCCGGTCACGGTCTGACGGTCCGGGCGACACCAACCAGGGGAACGGTCATACGCCGATGAGCCGCCGCGCCGGATCCGCCGGCCACTCCACTCTCGCGTTCGTCGAGAGCCCGGTACAGCTGCTGAACGTGCTGGAGTGGGCGCACGCCCATGCGCCCGGCGCGGGGCTCACCCTCGTCGTGCTGTCCCCGACCGACCCGATGACCCGCGGCCAGTTGCGCCGGATGGCCGAACTCGCCCGCGAGGAGGGCCACGAGGTCCGCTGGGAGGAGGCCAGGGGCGGCCCGGCGGCGCCGTTCCAGACGATCGGCGGCCTGGCCGGCATGCTCCGCCGCGCCGACCGCGTCGTACTGGGCGACCCCTTCTCCCGCTACGTGCAGCTGCTGCTGACGATCACCAGGGCCTCCGCCCTCGTCGTGGTGGACGACGGCACGGCCACCATGGAGTTCGTCGCCCAGCTCGCCCGCGGCGAGCGCCTGGTGCGCTGGCACCGCAAGGGCGGCCGCCCCGGCCCGCGGGACCTGCTCTTCGCCCCGGTCTCCTCCTCGGCCCGCCGGCGCCTGACGCCGGGCGGGAAGCGGCAGGTGGAGATCTTCTCCGCCATGCCGGTGGACGAGCGGCCGGACGGGGTGACGGTGACGGTGAACGCCTTCGCCTGGACCCGCGCCCGCTTCGGCCCGCCCCGCATCACCAAGGGCGCCGACATGGTGGGCACCTCCCTGGTGGAGACCGGCGTGGTGGACGCCGAGCGCTACCTGGAGGCGGTGCGCACCCTGGCCAAGGCGCACGGCGCCACCCGCTACTTCGCGCACCGGCGCGAGAGCACCGAGAAACTGCACCGGCTGGTGCTGGAGACCGGCCTGGAGGTGGTCCGCCCGGACCTCCCGCTGGAGCTGATCGCCCGCCGCGGTCCGGTCGGCGGCACGATCCTCAGCTTCCCGTCCACGGTCGTCCACACCCTGCCCCTCGCCCTGGCCGGCACCCCGGTCCGGGTCGCCGTCTGCGACATAGACCCGGCCTGGCTCACCGACCGAGCCTCACCCCGTGCCCAGGGCTTCCTGTCGGGCGTGACGGACACCGCCCGCGACGTCCACCGCCTGTCGGCGGTCAGCGTGGTGTGACCGGGCCTGCGGCTGACGGCGGTCAGCGCGGTGTGACCGCGTCTGCGGCTGCCTTCGGTCAGCGCGGTGTGACCGCGGGCGGCTTGCGCGCCAGCACGAACGCGCGGGGCCGGGTCTCCTCCCCGTCCGGCTCGCGCAGCACGCGGGTCGTCGGCCGCAGTCCCGCCGAGGCCAGGTGCCGGGCCACCGTCCCGGGCGTGCGCCAGTAGTAGTCCAGACCGATCTCCCGGCCGAAGCGCTCGGTCAGGCGCATCCGGCCCTCCTCGTCGCCGGACTGGAAGCCGAGCAGAACGTGCCCGCCGGGCACCAGCACGCGGTGGAACTCGGCGAACGCCCTGGGCAGATGCCCGTCCGGCACGTGGATGACCGAGTACAGGGCGAGGACCCCGCCCAGCGTCCCGTCCGGCAGGTCCAGGCGCAGCATCGAACCCACGTGGAAGCGCAGCTCCGGATGCGCCTGGCGGGCCAGCGCCACCATGCGCGGGGAGACGTCGACCCCGAAGACCGGCACGCCGAGCGCGTGCAGCCGCGCGGTGACGTGACCGGGGCCGCTGCCGACGTCGGCGACGGGAGCCGGGCCGGCCGTCCGGACCAGCTCGGCGAAGCCGGTGAGCAGCGCCAGGTCCAGGGGGTGGTGGGCCAGGCTGTCCGGGTGCCGCTCGGCGTACGGATCGGCGATCTCGTCGTAGGAGGCCCGGGTGGCGCGGATGAAGTCGGGGGTGTCGTCGCTCACGTGGCCGGACCCTAGCCCCGGCGCCCGGCGCGTGTCCGGCGGTTCACCGGCCCGGCACCGGCTGTTCGCGGGGACCGCCGCCCTCCTGGGACACGCGTCGCGGAGGTATGCGGGGGTATGCGGCTCGTGTGCGCCGAGTGGCCGTACGCCGCGTCCGTCGTGTGGCCGGGCCGTCGGGCGGGGGTGACGATTCCGACAGGTGAACAAACCCGCCGTACGGGAGCGCAGCGTGGTATGCGTAGAGAAAGGAGTGGTTTACCCACCTCAACCGAATCCCATGCGCCGAGGGGCGAGTTTTTCTTCGTCTGACGGGCTGAAGTTTGTTGATCCAGGCTCGGTCGGCCGTCCCGGCGTCCTACCCTTCAGAGGGTGAAGCAACTGATGTCACTGGAGTCCGAAGTCGATCTGCCGGCCGCGGAAGCGCTGCTGCCCGGCACGCTGCCCGAGGCACTGCGTGCCGAACTCATCGCGTTCCGGCGCGACTTGCACATGCACCCGGAGCTCGGCAACCAGGAGTTCCGCACGACCGCCGCGATCAAGGCACGGCTGGAGAAGGCCGGGCTGCAGCCGCGTGTGCTCGCCGCCGGGACCGGACTCGTCTGTGACATCGGCCACTGGGGCGGCGACCGCCCCGCGCTCGCGCTGCGGGCCGACATCGACGCCCTGCCCATCCCCGACATGAAGACCGAGTGCGCCTACCGCTCCACCGTGCCCGACCGGGCGCACGCCTGCGGGCACGACGTGCACACCACCGTGGTGCTCGGCGCCGGCCTCGTGCTGGCCGACCTGCACCGGCAGGGCAGGCTGCCGCAGCCGGTCCGGCTGATCTTCCAGCCCGCCGAGGAGGTGCTGCCGGGCGGCGCCGCCGACGCCGTCGAGTGGGGGGCGCTGGAGGGCGTGGGCCGGATCGTCGCCGTGCACTGCGACCCCCGGGTGGACGCCGGCCGGATCGGGCTGCGCACCGGCCCCATCACCTCCGCCTGCGACCGGCTCGAGGTCTCCCTCGACGGCCCCGGCGGCCACACCGCCCGGCCGCACCTGACCACCGACCTGGTCACCGCCGCCGCCCGGGTCGCCACCGACGTGCCCGCGCTGGTCGGCCGCCGCGTCGACAGCCGCAGCGGCCTCGCCGTGACCTGGGGCCGTATCGAGTCCGGCCACGCCCCGAACGTCATCCCGCAGCACGCGGAGCTCTCCGGGACGGTGCGCTGCCTCGACCTCGCCACCTGGCGGCAGGTGCCGGACGTCGTCGTCGCCGCCATCGACGAGGTCGCCAACCTGCACGGCGCCAAGTCGGAGATCAACTACGTGCGCGGTGTCCCGCCGGTGGTCAACGACCAGGCCGTCACCGATCTGCTGCGGCACGCCATGGCCGCCCGGCGCGGCCCGGACGCCATCGAGGGCACCGAACAGAGCCTGGGCGGCGAGGACTTCTCCTGGTACCTGGAGCACGTGCCCGGCGCGATGGCCCGCCTCGGCGTGCGTCCCCCGGGCGAGCGGACCGTGCGCGACCTGCACCAGGGCGACTTCGACGTCGACGAGTCGGCGATCACGGTGGGCGTGGAACTGTTCACGGCAGCCGCCCTCCTGGACGCGGCGGAACGCTAGCGCGGGCCCCGCCCCGCCGACGGCCTCCGCCGAGGCCCGCGAACCGCGAACCGCCAGTCCGACGGCCTCCGCCGAGGCCCGCGAACCGCGAGTCCGACGGCCTCCGGCCAGGTCCGCCGGACCGTGAGGCGGGCGAACTCCGGCGCGGTCCGCCGGCGGCCTCGGCGCGGGGGCCTGGGCGTTCCCGTTTCAGGGCTGCCCGCTCACCCGTCCGCCCCGGCCCGCCCCTGCCCGCCCCGGTGGGCGTCCCCGGGCGAGCGCACCGCGCGCGTCCTGGGCCAGGGCGACTTCGACGCGGACGAGCCGGCGACCGCGGGGGGCGTGGCTGACCCCGCACCGCCGGTGTGGTCCGCCGAACCGGCGCGGCGGGGTCCGCGACAGGCCGGGAGCGATCCCGTCGGCCGGTCTCCGGCGTGCGGCGCCTACGAGCCTGACTTGGTCCGCCGGCCGGTCCGGGGTGGGGCGTTGGTGGGTCCGGTGGGGTCCGTCGGCCGGTCCGGGGTGGGGCGTCGGTGGGTCCGGTGGGGTCCGTCGGCCGGTCCGGGGTGGGGCGTTGGTGGGTCCGGTGGGGTCCGTCGGCCGGCCCGGGGTGGGGCGTCGGTGAGTCCGGCGGCCGGTCCGGCGTGGGGCGTCGGCTGGTCCGCCGGGCGGTCCGGTGCGGGGCCCCGGGCAGGGACGACACGAGGCCTCGGCGGGAACGGCGTGAGCTGCCGACCGGCCGCCGCAAGAGCCGGACGTCCCTGGTCCAGGGACGTCCGGACCCCCGGCGCAACATGTCCGTAAGCCATTCGTGAACAGACCGCAACGGTCGCCGCGGCAGCCGCAGACCCTCAGTTCAGACGCTGTTTGCCTCGAATCGATAACGGCTTCCGGAGAGGTCTCTTTCCGACATCTACGCGCGTTACGATGCCGCGAAGCCGACGCCGCCGGGGCGTCTCGGCTCGGGCACTGGCATGGTGCTCACAACAAGCGCCGACATGGCGCTCAGGTCAGGTGAAGGAGCCTCCCGTGCGCCGGGTAGCCAAGCTTTCCGCTGCGTGCATCGCCACCGCAGCCCTCGCACTGTCCGCCACTGCCTGTGGCAGCACCTCCTCCGAAAACGGCAGCGACAAGTCGTCCTCCTCGTCCTCCGACGGCGGCAAGGGCGGCGTCAAGATCGGCCTCGCCTTCGACGTCGGCGGCCGCGGTGACCGTTCCTTCAACGACTCCGCCGCGCGCGGCGCCGACAAGGCCAAGGCGGAGTTCAAGGGCTCGATCAAGGAGCTGACCGCCAAGACCTCCGACACCGAGGCCGACCGTGAGCAGCGCCTGACCGACCTGGCCGACGCCGGATACAACCCGATCATCGGTGTCGGCTACGCCTACGCCACCTCGATGACCAAGGTCGCCGCGAAGTACCCGAAGGTCAGCTTCGGCATCGTCGACTCGGTCGTGGACGCCAAGAACGTCGACAGCATCACCTTCACCGAGGAGCAGGGTTCCTACCTGGCCGGTGTCGCCGCGGCGCTCAAGAGCAAGAAGAACCACGTCGGCTTCATCGGCGGCGTCGACAACCCGCTGATCAAGAAGTTCGAGGCGGGCTTCGTCCAGGGCGTCAAGGACACCAAGCCCAAGGTCAAGGTCGACACCCAGTACCTGAGCCACGGCTCGGACACCTCCGGCTTCGCCAGCCCCGACAAGGGCAAGGAGGCCGCGTCCGGCATGCTGGACAACGGCGCCGACGTGATCTACTCGGCGGCCGGCTCCTCCGGCAACGGCGCGATCGAGGCCGTCAGCGGCGTCAAGGGCGCCTGGGCCATCGGCGTGGACTCCGACCAGTACAACATCCCGGGCCTGGCGAAGTACAAGAACTCGATCCTGACCTCGATGGTCAAGAACGTCGACGTCGGTGTCTACGACTTCATCAAGTCCGTCCACAGCGGCAAGCCGCTGACCGGCGTCAACAACTACTCGCTCGCCAAGGGCGGTGTCTCGCTGGCCACCAGCGGCGGCTTCATCGACGACATAAAGACCCAGCTGGACGCGGCCCAGAAGAAGATCGTCGACGGCGACATCAAGGTCAAGACCACCCCGTGACCTGACGGTTCCCGCCGGACCTCGGCTCGGCGAGGGGCGTACGACCAGCCCCCGCCGAGCCATAACAATGTGTCAACTCTACGCGTGTAGCACGGAGTTGCCGCGCTAGCGTCGCCGACGCCTGCCTCCCCTACGCAGCCCCTTTCCCCGAGGAGAGTGCGCCATCAACGCGTCCAGCCCTCCCGCTGCCGTCGAACTGCGCGGCATCACCAAGCGTTTCCCCGGCGTCGTCGCCAACCGCGACATCGACATCACCGTCCGCACGGGCACGGTCCACGCCCTGTGCGGTGAGAACGGCGCCGGCAAGTCCACCCTGATGAAGATCCTCTACGGCATGCAGCAGCCGGACGAGGGCACCATCACGGTGAACGGCGAGCCCGTCACCTTCCACAACCCCGCCGACGCCATCGCCCGCGGCATCGGCATGGTGCACCAGCACTTCATGCTCGCCGACAACCTCACCGTCCTGGAGAACGTCGTCCTCGGCGCGGAGAAGCTGTACGGGATCGGCGCGAAGGCCCGCGCGAAGATCCAGGAGATCTCGGGCGCCTACGGGCTGAACATACGGCCCGACGTGCTCATGGAGGAACTCGGCGTCGCCGACCGCCAGCGCGTGGAGATCCTCAAGGTCCTCTACCGCGGCGCCAGGATCCTCATCCTCGACGAGCCCACCGCCGTTCTCGTGCCGCAGGAGGTCGAGGCCCTCTTCGACAACCTCCGCGACCTCAAGGCGGAGGGGCTCACCGTCATCTTCATCTCCCACAAACTGGGGGAGGTGCTGTCCGTGGCCGACGAGATCACCGTCATCCGGCGCGGCACCACCGTAGGCACGGTCGAGCCGCACGGCACCACCACCAAGCAGCTCGCCGAGCTGATGGTCGGCAGCGAGCTGCCCACCCCGGCGACCGAGGAGTCCACCGTCACCGACGTCCCCGTGCTGAAGGTGGACGGGCTCAGGCTGACGCAGACCGACCTCGACGGCGTCGAGCGCGTCATCCTCGACCAGATCTCCCTCACCATCCACAAGGGCGAGGTGCTCGGCATCGCCGGTGTGGAGGGCAACGGCCAGTCCGAACTGGTCGAGGCGATCATGGGTATCCGCACCCCGGACACCGGCACGATCACCCTCGACGACGCCGACATCTCCCACCTCCCCACCCGCAAGCGCCGCGAGGCCGGCGTCGGCTACATCCCCGAGGACCGCCAGCGCCACGGCCTGCTGCTGGAGGCGACGCTGTGGGAGAACCGCATCCTCGGCCACGTCACCGAGGAGCCCAACTCCCGCGGCGGACTGCTCGACCTCAAGGCCGCCCGCGCCGACACCGAGCGCATCATCGAGTCCTACGACGTCCGCACCCCCGGCATCGAGGTGACCGCGGGCTCGCTGTCCGGCGGCAACCAGCAGAAGCTGATCGTCGGCCGGGAGATGAGCCACACGCCGAAGCTCCTCATCGCCGCCCACCCCACCCGCGGCGTGGACGTCGGCGCGCAGGCCGCGATCTGGGACCACATCCGCGACGCCCGCCGCAACGGCCTGGCCGTGCTGCTGATCTCCGCGGACCTGGACGAGCTCATCGGGCTCTCCGACACCCTGCGGGTGATGTACCGCGGCCGTCTGGTCGCCGACGCCGACCCCGCCACGATCACCCCCGAGGCGCTGGGCTCCGCCATGACGGGTGCGGCCACCGGCCACCTGGAGCACACGGAGGACGACGTCCGATGAAGAAGCTGATCTCACGGATCGACAGGGAGCGGCTGCTCCTCGGCGTCGCGGCGCCGCTGCTGGCGATCGTCGCCGCGCTCGTCGTCACCACCCTGGTGATCCTCGCCACCGGGAAGAACCCGGGCGACGCCTTCAGCGACATGCTGACCTACGGCACCGCCAGCGACAGCCAGGTCTACATCCTCAACAAGGCGACGACGTACTACCTCGCGGGCGTCGCGGTGGCCATCGGCTTCCGCATGAACCTGTTCAACATCGGCGTCGACGGCCAGTACCGGATCGCCGCCTTCATCGCCGCCGTCCTCGGCGGCGCGCTCACCGCTCCCGGCTGGATCGCCATCCCGCTGATCATCCTGTGCGCCATGGCGAGCGGTGCGCTGTGGGCGGCCATCGCGGGCGTGCTGAAGGTGACCCGGGGCGTCAGCGAGGTCATCTCGACCATCATGCTGAACTCGATCGCCACCGCGATCATCGGCTACCTGTTGCAGCCCGAGCAGCTCGGCCAGCTGGACAAGGCGGGCACCCTGGTGTCCACCAAGCCGCTGCCGGAGTCGTCGTACTTCTTCAGCTTCGACACCGGCCCGGCCGGCGAGCTGTGGGGCTTCATCGTCATCGCCGTGCTCGTCGGCGTCGCCTTCTGGTTCGTGCTCGGCCGTACCCGGTTCGGCTTCGACCTGCGCACCGTCGGACTGTCCGAGACCGCCGCCGCGGCCAGCGGCGTCAGCGTGAAGAAGATGGTCGCCACCAGCATGGTCATCTCGGGTGCGGTGGCCGGCCTGATCGGCATGCCGACCCTGCTCAACGACAGCCACCAGTTCAGCAACGACTTCCCGGCGGGCATCGGCTTCACCGGCATCGCCATCGCGCTGCTGGGCCGCAACCACCCGATCGGCATCGCGCTCGGCGCCCTGCTCTGGGGCTTCCTGGAGCGCACCACCAACCACCTGGAGTTCCAGGGCTACGACAAGGAGATCCTCGGCGTCATCCAGGGCGTCATCGTCCTGTGCGTCGTCATCGCCTACGAAGTCGTACGCCGTTACGGCCTGCGGCACCAGCAGCAGCGCGTGGGCGCCGAACTCGCCGCCCAGGCCGCCGCCGCCCCGACCCAGAAGCAGGAGGTGGCGTGATGACTGCCACGATGACCGACACGCCGCCGCCCGCGGCGCCCAAGACCGACACCGCGCCCAGCGGCTCCGGCCGGACCCTCGGCCGGGTCCTCCTGATCGCCGCGGGCGCGCTGATCCTGGTGGCCGCGGTCCGCGTGCTGACCGGCGCCAACCAGCTCACCTCCGCGGGACAGGTCAGCGCCGCGCTGGGGCTGGCCGTGCCGATCGGCCTCGCCGGTCTCGCCGGCCTGTGGTCCGAGCGCTCCGGCGTGGTCAACATCGGCCTCGAGGGCATGATGATCCTCGGCACCTTCGGTGCGGGCTGGATCGGCTGGCAGCACAGCCCCTGGCTCGGCCTGCTGTGCGGGATCTGCTTCGGCGTCCTCGGCGGCCTGGTGCACGCCGTCGCGACCGTCACCTTCGGCGTCGACCACATCGTCTCCGGTGTCGCGATCAACCTGCTCGCGCTCGGCGCCACCCAGTACCTCGCCAAGCTGTTCTTCGCCGAGGGCAAGGCGGCGGAGGCGGGCGGCAACCCCAAGCAGTCCCCGCCCGCGGAGTCGCTGCCCAACGTGGACGTGCCGGGCCTCTCGGACGCCCTGCACTCCGTCGAGCAGCACCACTGGTTCCTGGTCTCCGACCTCGCCGGCATCCTCGGCGGCCTGGTCACCGACCTGTCCGTGGTGACGCTCATCGCCGTCCTGCTGTTCGTCGGCAGCTGGTGGGTGCTGTGGCGCACGGCGTTCGGCCTGCGGCTGCGCTCCTGCGGCGAGAACCCGGTCGCCGCGGAGTCCCTCGGCGTCAACGTCTACAAGTACAAGTACGCGGCCGTCGCCGTCTCCGGCGGTCTGGCGGGCCTCGGCGGCGCGTTCCTCGCGCTGGTCACCTCGCACATCTACCTGGAGGGCCAGACCGGCGGCCGCGGCTACATCGGCCTCGCGGCGATGATCTTCGGCAACTGGCGGCCCGGCGGGCTGGCGATGGGCGCGGGCCTGTTCGGCTACTCGGACGCGCTCCAGCTGCGCAACGGCGGCGAGACCGTGCACGCGCTGCTGCTCCTGCTGGTCGTCCTGCTCGCCGTCCTGGCCGGCTGGAAGCTGTACCGCAAGGCGCTGTGGCAGGGCGTGGCGAGCGCCGTCACGGCGGTGCTCGTGCTGGTCTGGTACCTGTTCACCGACGAGGTCCCGAGCGACTTCGTGGGCGCCACCCCGTACGTCGTCACCCTGCTGGTGCTGTCGCTGTCCGCGCAGCGGCTGCGGATGCCCAAGGCGGACGGCATGCGCTACCGGAAGGGCCAGGGCAAGTGACCGCGTCCGCCGACGTCGACTGGGAGCGGCTGCGGACGCTGGCCCGGGAGGCCATGGCCCGCGCCTACGCCCCCTACTCGGGCTACCCGGTCGGCGTCGCGGCCCTGGTCGACGACGGCCGGACGGTCACCGGCTGCAACGTCGAGAACGCCTCGTACGGGCTCGGACTGTGCGCCGAGTGCGGACTGATCTCGCAGCTGCAGAACACCGGCGGCGGCCGCCTGACGCACTTCACCTGCGTCGACGGCCACGGCGAGATCCTCGTACCGTGCGGCCGCTGCCGGCAGCTGCTGTACGAGTTCGGCGGCCCGGGACTGCTGCTGGAGACACCCCGGGGCATCCTGCCGCTGTCGGAGATGCTGCCCCAGGCCTTCGGCCCGGACCATCTCACCCAGTAACTCCCGTGCGGCCCCTCCGACAGGTACGGAGGGGCCGCTCACTTCCTGAACGTCGGAAGGAACACCATGGCCATGGACGCCATCTCCGTCATCCGCACCAAGCGGGACCGCGGCGAACTCAGCGACGAGCAGATCGACTGGGTCATCGACGCGTACACCCGCGGCGAGGTCGCCGACGAGCAGATGTCCGCGCTCGCCATGGCGATCCTGCTCAACGGCATGAACCGCCGGGAGATCGCCCGCTGGACGGCCGCGATGATCGCCTCCGGCGAGCGCATGGACTTCTCCGCGCTGTCCCGCCCGACGGCCGACAAGCACTCCACGGGCGGGGTGGGCGACAAGATCACTCTCCCGCTGGCGCCCCTGGTCGCGGCCTGCGGAGCCGCCGTGCCCCAGCTGTCGGGCCGCGGCCTCGGCCACACCGGCGGCACCCTCGACAAGCTGGAGTCGATCCCCGGCTGGCGCGCCCTGCTCTCCAACGAGGAGATGCTGCACGTCCTGGACACCACGGGCGCGGTGATCTGCGCGGCGGGCGACGGCCTGGCCCCGGCGGACAAGAAGCTGTACGCGCTGCGGGACGTCACCGGCACGGTCGAGGCGATCCCGCTGATCGCCTCCTCGATCATGTCCAAGAAGATCGCGGAGGGCACCGGCTCGCTGGTCCTGGACGTGAAGGTCGGCACCGGCGCCTTTATGAAGACCATCGAGGACGCCCGCGAACTGGCCTCGACGATGGTCGGCCTGGGCACCGACCACGGTGTGAGGACGGTCGCGCTGCTCACCGACATGTCCACCCCGCTCGGCCGCACGGCGGGCAACGCCCTCGAGGTCCGCGAGTCGCTGGAGGTCCTCGCGGGCGGCGGCCCGGCCGACGTCGTGGAACTGACGCTCGCCCTGGCGCGCGAGATGCTCCAGGCCGCCGGGGTGACGGACGCGGACCCGGCGAAGGCCCTGGCCGACGGCTCGGCGATGGACGTCTGGCGCCGCATGATCAGCGCCCAGGGCGGCGACCCGGACGCCCCGCTGCCCACCTCCCGCGAGCAGCACGTGATCACGGCCCCGTCCTCCGGCGTGCTGACCCGCCTCGACGCCTACGACATCGGCGTCGCCGCCTGGCGCCTGGGCGCGGGGCGCGCCCGCAAGGAGGACCCGGTGCAGGCGGCGGCGGGCGTGGAGCTGCACGCCAAGCCGGGCGACACGGTGACCGCGGGCCAGCCCCTGCTGACCCTGCACACGGACACCCCCGAGCGCTTCGAGTATGCGCTCCAGGCGGTGGAGGGGTCGTACGACATCGCGGCGCCGGGTACGGCGTTCACGGCGTCGCCCGTCGTGCTGGAACGTATCGCCTGACCAGGGGATTGCTCGATCGGGTGAACGGGACCGGTGGACCTGCGCCGGTCCCGTTCGGCATGCTGGGATCGGTGACGCACCGATAGGAGACCGCCATGAGCGCACTCACCGTGGGCCAGGACCCCGACCAGAACTGGGACGACCTCGTCCGGTTCTGGGAGGAGATGGAATGGCCTGAGGGCAGCAAGGTGGAGATCATTGAGGGGATCATCACCGTGTCACCTGCTCCCGCCTCCCGCCACAACGTGATCGCGGAACGCGTCCAGCGCCGCCTCTACAGCGTGATCCCCGACGACTTGGGGATTTTCCAGACACTGGCCATCGCTGTGCCGTCGCGCCTGGGCATGCTCATCCCCGACCTGGTGGTGGCACCTGTACAGGATTGTGTGGAGGCGGACTCCCACATCCCCGCCGCCCTCGCCGAACTCGTCGTCGAGGTCACCTCCAAGTCCAACGCCCGGCAGGACCGCGTCAGCAAGCCCGCTGCTTACGCCACCGCCGGCATCCCGCTCTACCTCCTCGTCGACCGTTGGGCTCCAGGAGGCCCCACTACGACGCTCTACGGGGAGCCCAAGGGCGACGTCTACCGTGTCCTGGGAGCAGTGAAGTTCGGCGACCCCATCCGGCTGCCGAAGCCGTTCGACGTGACGATCGACACGGGCGAGTTCCCGACCGACTGACCGTCATCCCAGCAGCGCCGCCACCCCCGCCGGCACCGCGCCGCGATGAGTTCCGTGCGGGCGGCCGGTCTACCGGTGTGTGGACGCCAAGAGATCCGCCGTACTCGTGCTGCCCGGCCCGCTGACCCGGGACGAGGTGACAGGGCTGTGCGAGCGCGTGCGGGCGCGGCTGACCGCCGGCGGCGACCGGGCCGTCGTGGTCGACGTCGCCGGGATCGGGCCGCCGGGCCTCGCCGCAGTGGACCTGCTGGCGCGGCTCCAGCTCGCCGCCCGGCGGGCCGGCGGCGGGATCCGGCTGCGGGACCCCGCCCCCGCCTTACAGGCCCTCCTCGACCTGGTCGGGCTCCGCTTCGAGGTGGAGGGGCAGGCCGAACAGCGGGAACCACCGCTGGGTGTCGAGGAAGCAGTGGAACCCGGTGATCCGGCCCTCTGACGTCTCCAGCGCCTGCACGGCCCACGCGGTGAAGCCGCCCTCCTCCGGGTCCGGCTTGTACTGCGCGAACCCGGGCAGCCCGTTGACCTGCACCGGCAGCAGGCGCGAGCCCGCGCAGGCGGAGCCCAGCGTCGTCATGAAGCCGGTGATGTCCTCGTGGCCCCGCAGCCACAGGTCGAACGGCGGCATCGTCATGACGGCGTCCTCGTGCAGCAGTGCCGTCAGCGCCGCCATGTCGTACCCCTCGAAGGCCGCGACGTAGCGCTCCAGGAGCTTCTGCTGCTCCTCGTCCAGCGGGTCGGAGACCGCCGCGCGGGCGCCGTCGTCGTCCCGTTCGGCGAGTGTCGCCCTGGCGCGCTGGAGCGCGCTGTTGACCGACGCGACCGACGTGCCCAGCAGCTCGGCGACCTCGCTCGCCCGCCAGGCCAGCACCTCGCGCAGGATCAGCACCGCGCGCTGCTTGGGCGGCAGCTGCTGCAGCGCCGCCATGAAGGCCAGCCGCACGGACTCCTTGGCGACCGCCGCCTCCGCCGGGTCGTCGGTCGTGGGCAGCACGCGCGCGTCCGGCACGGGTTCGAGCCAGGTGTTGTCCGGGCGCGGGGCGAGGGCCGCCCGGGCCAGGGGCGTCGACTCGGTCAGATCCATGGGTCTGGCGCGCTTGTTGCCGGCCGTCAGCATGTCCAGGCAGACGTTGGTCGCGATGCGGTAGAGCCAGGAGCGGAGGCTGGAGCGGCCCTCGAACTTGTCGTAGCTGCGCCAGGCGCGGATCATCGTGTCCTGCACCGCGTCCTCGGCCTCGAAGGAGGAACCGAGCATGCGGTAGCAGTAGCCGGTCAGCTCGACCCGGTGCTTCTCCAGCGTGACGTCGAGGTCCGCTGTCGTCGCCGTGCCCTGGCCCATGGTCCACCCACCCCTGTGCGGCATTCCCGTCACGCGCTCACGCGCCCACTCCTTCGGAAGCTACCCCAGGCCACTGACAACGGCCCCCGGAGCGAAGAGCCCCCCAGCTCAGAGCGCCAACGCCCTGAAGGGGCGCGGGGAACTGCGCGCTCAGCCACGGCGGTGCGGCGGACGGCCGATGGCCCGGGGCGGGCCCGGCACTACAGCGCGGGGTGCGGCAGCGCCCTGAAGGGGCGCGGGGAACTGCGCGCTCAGCCACGGCGGTGCGGCGGACGGCCGATGGCCCTGGGCGGGGCGGGCCCGGCACTACAGCGCGGGGTGCGGCAGCGCCCTGAAGGGGTGCGGGGAACTGCGCGCTCAGCCACGGCGGTGCGGGGGACGGCCGATGGCCCGGGGCGGGGCCCGGCACTACAGCGCGGGGTGCGGCAGCGCCCTGAAGGGGCGCGGGGAACTGCGCGCCCAGCCACGACGGTGCCGCGGACGGCGGACGGCACCGCGCGGCGGCCGGACGGCCAAGCGCGGCGCTCAGCCGAACGCTCAGGCGTGTGCCGGCTGCGCGGCCAGCCGGGCCGCCCGCGTGCCGAGCAGCGTGATCGCCGCGACGCCCGCCACCGCCAGCAGCCCGACCCCGACGGTCCCGGCCCAGCCCGCCGCGTGGAAGGCGACCGCGCCGACCGTGCTGCCGGCGCTGGAGCCGACGTAGTAAGCGGACTGGTACAGGGCCGACGCCTGGGCGCGCCCGGTCGTGGCCGTCCTGCTGACCGCCGAGGAGGCGACCGCGTGGCCCGCGAAGAAGCCGGCGGTGATCAGCACCAGCCCCAGCAGCACCAGCGGAACCGACTGCGCCAGGGACAGCACCAGGCCCGTCGCCGTCGTGCCGCCCGCCAGGTACAGGGCGCCGCGGCGGCCCAGGCGGCCCACCAGCCGGCCGGCCGTGGACGCGGACACCGTGCCGACCAGGTACACCAGGAAGATCGAGCCGATGATGCCCTGCGGCAGCCCGAACGGCTCCGCTGTCAGGCGGTAGCCGATCACCGTGTACACGCCGCCGAACACCGTCATGAACAGGGCGCCGATGGCGTACAGCCGGCGCAGCAGCGGGTTCGACAGGTGGTCGCGGACCGTGCCGGCCAGCACCCGCGGCCGCAGCGAGCCCGCCGTGAAGTGCCGGGGCGCCGGCAGCAGCAGCCGGAAGGCCACCGCGCAGCCGACCGCGATCACGCCGATCACGCCCACCGCGACCCGCCAGCCCCACACCTGCGCGACCCAGCCGGTGATGACCCGGCCGCTCATCCCGCCGATGCTGTTGCCCGCCACGAACAGGCCGATCGCCGTCACCAGGGCCCGCGGGCGGACCTCCTCCGCGAGGTACGCGGTCGCGGAGGCCGGCAGACCCGCCAGCGCCGCGCCCTGCAGCGCCCGCAGCGCGACCAGGGCCGGCAACGAAGGCGCGAAGGGGACCAGCAGTCCGACGGTCACCGCCACGGCCAGCGAGCCCGTCATGACCGTACGGCGTCCGAACCGCTCCGACAGGGCGCTCATCGGCAGCACGAACAGCGCGAGGCCGCCGGTCGCCGCCGCCACCGTCCAGCTCGCCTCGCTCGCCGCCACCCCGAGGTCGTCGGAGATCAGCGGCAGCAGGGCCTGCGTGGAGTACAGCAGCGCGAAGGTCGCCACGCCGGCGAGGAACAGCGCGAGGCTCATCCGGCGGTAGCCGGGCGCGCCCGGGGTCAGACGGGAGTCGGAAGCGGCGGCGGACGGGACGGCGGACGGGACGGCGCCCACGGTGGTGGACGCCCCGGTACTGGCGGGAGACATGCCTCGAACGTACGGAGACCTCCGCTCATCCGTCCAATGCATGGAATCGGCATAATCGTTCCCATGCCGCATCAGCACAGCTCATCGAGGCGCCTGTCACCGTCCGGTGACACAGAAGACATCGTCGCGCTGCTCGCCCCGCGCCTCGTCCACTTCGCCGGCGTGGCCCGCACCGAGCACGTCACGCGCGCCGCCCAGGAGATGCAGGTCCCCCAGTCCACCCTGTCGCGGGCGATGGTCCGCCTCGAACAGGACCTGGGCGTCGAGCTGTTCGCCCGCCGCGGCCGCACCGTCGCGCTGACCCCGGCCGGCCGCACCTTCCTCGGCTCCGTCGAACGCGCCCTCGCCGAGATCGAGCGCGCCGCCGAGGAGGTCCGCGCCGACGCCGACCCCGCCACCGGCAAGGTCGCCTTCGGGTTCCTGCACACGATGGGCGCGGAGACGGTCCCGGGACTGATCCAGGCGTTCCGCGCCGACCATCCCCGCGTCCGCTTCAGCCTGGTCCAGAACTACGGCGAGGCGATGCTGGAGAAGCTGCGCGCCGGCGAACTCGACCTGTGCCTCACCTCCCCGGTGCCGGACGCCCCCGATCTGGTCGGCCGGCGCCTGGACGAGCAGAAGCTGCGCCTGGTCGTGCCCGCCGACCACCGCCTGGCCGCCCGCCGGCGCGTCCGCCTCGCCGAGGCGTCCGAGGAGGCCTTCGTCACCCTGGAGACCGGCTACGGCCTGCGCCGCATCACCGACGACCTCTGCCAGGAGGCGGGCTTCAAGCCCCGTATCGCCTTCGAGGGGGAGGAGGCGGAGACCCTGCGCGGGCTGGTGGCGGCGGGACTGGGCGTCGCCCTGCTGCCCCCGCCCGCCGTCGCCCGTCCGGGAGTCGTCGAGCTGACGGTGACCGCGCCGAGAGCGGCGCGGGAGATCGGGGTGGCCTGGCTGGACGGCCACCCCGACACACCACCCGTGGCGGCCTTCAAGAAGTTCCTGCTGTCGAGGAGGGGAAACCTGCTGCCGGCCTGAGCCGCCGTCGCACGCGCGGTGACCACCATCCACGGGCTGGATACCCGTGATCAGTGAGTTCAATGGTGCAAGGGGTAGGCACCGGGACCGATCTGACCCAGAGTGTGCACGTCCTGACGCCCCACTTTCTTCCGGGCGTTCCCCTAGGTGCACCGGTACTCCGCGATATGGCACGGCCACGGCGGCAGCCCGCCGTGCACCCCGTTCCGCCCGCGTGGAGGCCTCACGTGCCCGGATTCGCCCACCCACCCGCACCCGCCGGCGATTTCGCCGTCCGGGGCGCCGAGCCCGTTCCCGAGACCAGGGGCGGCCTGCGTGTGGCGCTGCTGATGGCCGGCAGCTGTCTGCCGGTCCTCGCCGCGGTGCTGCTCGCCCCGGGACTGCCGGACCTCCAGGACAGGTTCGGCACGGTGCCCGGCGCGGGCACGCTGGTCCCGCTGATCCTGACGGTCCCCGCGCTCGCGGTCGCCCTGCTGGCCCCCCTCGCGGGCGTGGTGATCGACCGGCTGGGCCGCAAACCGCTGCTGGTCGTCGCGACCCTCCTGTACGCGGTGTCCGGCACCGCGCCGCTGTGGCTGGACTCGCTGCGCGCCATCGTGATCAGCCGTGCCCTCCTCGGCGTCGCCGAGGCCGTCGTCATCACCTGCTGCACCACACTGATCGGCGACTACTGGACGGGCCGGGTCCGCGACCGGTACCTGGCCCTGCAGGCGGTGTGCGCCACCGTCTCCGCCACCGCCTTCTTCATCCTCGGCGGCGTGATGGGCGCCTCGGGCTGGCGTTCCCCGTTCCAGCTCTACGCGGTCGGGCTGCTCCTGGCCCCCGCGATGGCCGTGTTCCTGCCCGCGCGCAGACCGGGCACAGCGGCGGACGAGGAGCCCGCCACCGGGCGGCGGCCGTCCTCGGCGGGCCGGCTGCTGGGCATCTGCGTGCTGTCGGTGTTCGGCGGCCTCGTCTTCTACACCGTCCCCGCGGAGACGGCGTACCTGATGAACGGCCTCGGCGTGCAGTCCAGCGGCCTCATCGGCCTCGTCACCGCGATCGCCAGCGCCGCCTCCGTCACCGGAAGCGTCATCTTCGCCTCGATGGTCGGCCTGCCGCAGCGCAGGCTGCCCGTCATCTTCCTGCTGTGCGGGGCCGGGTTCGTCGCCATCGGGCTGGCCCACAGCTTCGCGGTCCTGATCCTCGGCACCTTCCTCAACTGCCTGGGCACCGGTCTGCTGCTGCCCTCGCTGCTGACCTGGGCGATGTCCGGGCTGGAGTACCGCAACCGGGGCCGCGGCACCGGCCTGTGGACCGCGTCGTTCTTCCTCGGGCAGTTCCTCGGCCCGCTCGTCCTCACCTTCCTGGAGTCCAGGACCGGAGGTCTCCCCGCCGCCGTCGGCAGCCTCGGCCTCGCCTCGGCGGCGGTGGCGGTCATGCTGCTGCCCCTCCTCCGCCGGCCGGCGCCCGCCCGGCAGACCGGGCGTCCCTGACCCGGCCCCGGCGCCGCGCCCGCGGTGGTGCGTACTGCATTCCAAGATGTCATCTCGTCTATTGACTCGCGTGTGGGCCACTCCTAGGGTGAAGGCACTTCTTGAAAGGACGGGACCGCATGAGGCCAGTCGCCCTGATCGGCGCCTTGCTCGTGTCGTGTGCCGGCCGCCGGACCTACGACGAACCGCTCAGGTACTCCCCGCCCAGGGAAGGACTGCGCCCCGGCACGGCTGTCGGCGTACCTCAGACCCCGTTCTGAGGGCCCGCGTCGCAGCGCGACGCACCGCTGCCGCGCCGACGTCTTCGGCGTCCGCGTGTTCATGGCCGACACGGACAGGGCCATTCCAGCCTTGCCATCACCTTCGCGAGGAGTGCATCACCGTGACCACCACCGCCCCCGTCGAGCAGATCCCCGGGCCTTCCGCCTGGCGTGGCGACGAGCTGTCGAAGTCCACCGAGTGGATCTACGTCCTCAGTGACGCCGAGCGCACCGAACTGGAGGAACTGGGACGGCGTTTCGTCGCCGACGACCCCGACCTGCGCACCGTCACCGCCGCCGACTACCCCTTCGACGCCTGCCGCGCCCTCAACGACGACTGCGCCCGCCAGATGGACGCCGGCCGGGGCTTCATCCTGGTGCGCGGTCTGCGCACCGAGGAGTACGGCGACACCATGGCCGGGGCCATCTTCTTCGTCATGAGCCTCCACCTCGGCCAGCCGATCGGGCAGAACCAGCGCGGCGACCTGCTCGACCACGTGATCGCCACGTCGAACAAGACGCTGGACGACGAGGGCGCGCTGCCCTCCCGGGTACGGGACCGGCTCCCGTTCCACTCCGACAGCTCCGACGTGGTCGCCCTCATGTGCCTGCAGGGCGCCAAGGAGGGCGGGGCGTCCAGCCTGGTCAGCGGGACGACCATCTACAACGAGATGCTGCGCCGCCGGCCGGACCTCGCGCCGCGGCTCTTCGACACCTACCACTGGGACTGGCGGCGCCAGGACCCCGACTCCCCGGAGCTGACCTACACCTCGCCGATCGTCAGCTACGTCGACGGCGTCTTCAGCACCTACGCCGGCAGCACGATGATCTTCAGCGCCCAGGGGTATCCGGGGGTCCCGCAGCTGACGCCCGACCAGGTCGAGGCGATCAACATGTTCGACGAGATCTCGCAGGAACCCGGTCTGCCCATCGACATGGACTTCCAGCCGGGGGACGTGCAGTGGCTGCTCAACTACGCCGCCCTGCACTCGCGCACCAGCTACATCGACCACCCGGAGCCGGAGCGCCGCCGGCACCTGCTGCGGATGTGGCTCAAGCGCGACGTCGGCCGCCCGCTGGCCCCCAAGTTCGGCAAGCACGTCGTCGTCCTCGGTGAGACCACCAAGCCGCTGCTGCCCGGCGGCCGGTTCCGCATCCACGAGGCCGTCACCGTCAACGACGACTGGGGGGCGTGACCCGGCGGCACCGCGACGGACGACCGCCGCAGCCTGCTTCCGCGGGCTGCGGCGGTCGTCCGTCGCATGGAGGACCTTCAGGAAGCGGAAGCCAGACCGTCGATCTCCGCCCGGTACGGCATGGCGGTCGACGCCCCGGACCGCTGGACGGATAGCGCCGCCGCGCACGACGCCCAGGCCAGCGCCTCGGGCATCGGTCTGCCCTCTCCCAGCGCCACGGACAGGGCGCCCACGAACGTGTCACCCGCCCCGGTCGAGTCCACGGCCGTCACGCGCAGCGCGGGGACCGTGAACCGCCCGGCGGTCCGGGAGGCGTAGAGACTGCCCGCCGATCCCAGCGTGATCACCACTTCCGGGACCTGCTCCAGCAGGGCGTCGGCCGCGTCGTACGGGTCCGTCCTGCCGGTGAGTGCGGCGGCCTCGTGCTCGTTGGGGACGAGGAGGTCGGTCGCGGCGAGCAGTCCGGCGGGCAGCGGCCGGGCGGGCGCGGGGGTCAGGACGGTGCGTACGCCGTGCCCGCGGGCGGTCTCGGCGGCGGCCAGGACGCCCTCCAGCGGAGTCTCCAGCTGGAGCAGCAGCAGGTCGGCACCCGCGATGACGGCCTCGTCGCGCGGGGTGAGGGCGGTGACGGCGGCGTTGGCGCCGGGGACGACGACGATCGCGTTGCCGCCCTCGTCGTCGACCACGATGTGCGCCGTACCGGACGGGCCGTCGACCGTGCGCAGCGGTCCCGTGTCCACGCCCGACTCCTCCAGCGCGGCCCGCAGGCGGTCGCCGAAGGCGTCGGCGCCCACCGCGCCGATCATCGACACCGAGCCGCCGGCGCGGGCCGCCGCCACCGCCTGGTTGGCGCCCTTGCCGCCGGGCACCGTGCGGAACTCCCGTCCGGCCACCGTCTCCCCGCGCGCCGGGGCCTTCGCGACGTACGCGACCAGGTCCATGTTCGTGCTGCCGAGCACGGCGATGGTGGAGCCGTCGGTCAGGATTCCGTCCATCCGTCCGCCCACTTCCTTCAAGACGCCTCGCGAGGGCACGCGCGGCGCCCTTCACGAGATCGATTCACTGAGATCGTCCGATGGTGAACTCGTCGGGCACCGACCAGCCGACGCCCGGCGTTCGACGCCCGGCGCCCGATGCCCGACGCCCGGCGTTCGGCGCCCGGCACCCGATGCCCGGCGCCCGGTGCCCGGCGCCCGGCGCCCGATGCCCGGCTAAGCCGGCAGCTCGCCGAGCAGCCGCCGGTAGACACGCGCGTACGCCTCCAGCTGGGCCAGCGACAGCGCGTCGCGGCGCGGATCACCGTCGGCCGGCCGTGCCTGCGGACCGAGGCGTACGGTGTCGACGCCACGGGCGCGCAGTTCGACGCCGTCGGTGGACCCGGTCCAGCCGCTGATCGGCGGCGGCGGTGCGCCGAACTCCTCGTGCCAGGCGGCCCGCGCCGCGGTCACCGCCGGCGCGTCGGCCGGGGTGGCCGCGGCTGCCGCGACCGGCTCGGCCTCGACGTCGACCGCGCAGTCCCGCAGCGCCGACCGCGCGCACCGCGCCCGCAGCCGGCCGGCCAGCTCGGCGGCCAGCGCGACCGGTTCCACCGGGTCACCGGCGACGACGTACAGGTCGATCCGCAGCTCGGCGGGCAGCAGGTCCGGTTTCTCCTGCCACCCCCCGCCGATCGCGCCGATGCCGCACGCCCGGCCGGTCTGCCCCTGCCTCGGGTCGGCGGCCAGGTAGGCCTCGCGCCAGCGGGCCAGTTCGTCCAGGACGATTCCGGCCTGTGCGACGACTCCGCCGGCCGGTGTGGCGGACTCCGCCAGCATCGCCGCCCCGGAGCGGCCGGTCACCCGGACCGTCAGGTAGCAGGCGCCCGGCTCGTGCCACAGCAGCGTCGGCGGGCCGCATTTCGCCACGACCGCCGAGCCCGGCAGCGGGTGGGCGTCGGCGTAGGCCTCCAGGCCGGTGATCCCGCCGCCGCGGCGGTGCGTGCCGGAGCCGGCGAGCAGCAGCCGTCCCCGCTCCGCCCCGGCGAAGGCGGCCAGCGCGGCGGCGGCCGGTCCGCGGGCGACCCCGAGACCGAAGCCGGTCGCGGTGTCGCCGTCCACGGCGAGCGGTCCGACCGGCGCGGCACTGCCGGTGACGAGCCGGTTGACGCCGGTGGCGCCGTCGTCCAGCGAGGTGTCGAGGTGGGAGTAGAGCAGGGGCCCGGCCCCGGGGGCGGCGGCCACGCTGGCGCCCCCCGGGCCGGGCGC